>NZ_JABANU010000143.1 GCF_016238445.1 Staphylococcus canis | reverse complement strand
AGTAAACGTCGCTACACTCATCAAGAAATTCGTTGACTGACAAACGCTTTCAACACGTCTGTGTCAAAATGCATTTGTCATTAATGCTTTCCACTTACCATCACCAGTTATTAATTATGTGTGTCGTTTTTCAACGACTAGCGATAATTGTTTGTTTCAAGCGTTTCGCTTGTTACTCGGTTTTGCTTGGTAAAATCTATACTT
>NZ_JABANU010000142.1 GCF_016238445.1 Staphylococcus canis | reverse complement strand
TTGTTGTGTAATATCTATTTGCATGAACTGGATAAAGAATTAGAGAAGCGCGGACACCGTTTTGTGAGATACGCTGATGACTTCGTCATCTTTGTAAAATCAAAACGTGCCGGACAACGTGTTATGGAAAGTATCACAAATTTTATCGAAAAAGACCTGAAATTAACAGTGAATAAAGATAAAAGTAAAGTGGGTTCTCCTACA
>NZ_JABANU010000141.1 GCF_016238445.1 Staphylococcus canis | reverse complement strand
TGAGTTACCTGCTTATCTCATACTTAAAAAACAACGTTTTTATTGTAAAGCTTGTAATACGTACTTTACTGCTCAGTCTCCTGTCGTTGATAAGTTTTGTTTTATCTCTAAAAATACTAAAATGGCTGTTCTTAATAAGGCAACGGATATACGTTCTGAAGCTTCTATAGCGCAGGATTGTTCTGTATCACCTACAACTGTAGCA
>NZ_JABANU010000140.1 GCF_016238445.1 Staphylococcus canis | reverse complement strand
GACGTGGTAAACTACGATTCACAGTCGTTTGAATTGATTCATTTAAAGATTTTAAATGGCGATGGACTGTAGAAGGTGATACACAAAGGTCTTCAGCAATATCCTTTTCTGAAATCACTTTCGAGAGCCGCTTTGTCATCATGAGTTTGACATTATTGGAAATTGTACAACGTGCATCAATATAAGGCGTTTTAGCTGTATAAGT
>NZ_JABANU010000014.1 GCF_016238445.1 Staphylococcus canis | reverse complement strand
ACGCAGAAAGAAAGACAGGTGCCCCTCAAGGTGGAGTTATATCTCCTTTGTTGTGTAATATCTATTTGCATGAACTGGATAAAGAATTAGAGAAGCGCGGACACCGTTTTGTGAGATACGCTGATGACTTCGTCATCTTTGTAAAATCAAAACGTGCCGGACAACGTGTTATGGAAAGTATCACAAATTTTATCGAAAAAGACCTGAAATTAACAGTGAATAAAGATAAAAGTAAAGTGGGTTCTCCTACACGTTTAAAGTTCTTGAGTTGTCTGATAATGAAAACAAATGGCACTTGTCGTTTCAGACCCACTATGGAAGCAAAAAGAAACTTAAAAGCCAAATTAAAGTGGGTTACAAGAAGAAATAGACATGGCACATTCAAAGAGATTATAACAGAAATCAACGCAATTACTAGAGGTTGGATAAATTACTTCGGTAGAGGTTTTATTAAAGTATTTGTCCAACGAATACAAAAGTGGTTGAACCGTCGTATCAGACAACTTATTTTAAAGCGATGGAAGAAAATCAAAACAAAATACAAGATGTTTCGAAAATATGGATTAGACCACAATAGTGCTATGCGTATTGCGAACTCAAGAAAGAAGTATTGGAGACTTTCAAATACGCATGAGGTTCATCGTGCGCTTACAACAAATAGACTCTACAAGTGGGGATTAGTACCACTAACCCGACTCGCAGAGTCTGCTTACGCAAGATATTGAACCGCCGTGTACGGAACCGTACGCACGGTGGTGTGAGAGGACGAGTGGTCAATTAATGATTACTCTCCTACTCGATTATATGTGTATTAGTTGTGCTCGTGAATGATGCGGTCATAACGATCAGGGAAGTTTGTAAATAAACCTGTCACACCATATTCATTTAAACGACGCATATCTGCTTCGTCATTAACTGTATAAGGATGAATATAAAATCCATTTTGACGAAGATATTGTGTATTGTCAGCTGTTAAATCTGTATAGTCTGGTCCAACGCCCACTGCATATTGTTTGACTTTATTGAGAGTTGCATCATTTGTATATTGAGCTAGTTCTCCTTTATCAATAAGCTGAATCAGTGGAATATTTGGATTAATTTGATGGATTTTCGTTAAACTTTCTGGAGAAAATGACTGGATGACTACTTTACCATTTCTTAAATTATTGTGTTTATCTAAACCATATTGATGAAGCTTATTTAATAATTTTTCTTCCATACCTGGATAAGCGTCAGGTGATTTAGTTTCGATATAATAATTTGCTTTTGTGCCATATTTTTGGAAAATCTCATCAATTGTTGGTACTTTTTGACCGACATAATTCGCATTTTTTAAGTTAGGATTTTCTTTGTTAAACCAACTACCCGCATCTAATTGCTTAAGTTCAGCTAATGTGAATTGGTCAACACGACCAGTTCCATTTGTTGTACGGTCTACAGTGTCATCGTGCATTGCCACGAGATGACCATCTTTTGTCATTTGTAAATCTAATTCTAAATAATCCGCATTCATTTCATTTAAACTTTTGTCATATGAAGCAAAAGTATGTTCCGGTGCATAAGCACTTGCACCACGATGCCCAATATTTACATATGGATGGTTAAGTACATTATTAGCACTTGGTGATAATCGTGTTGCTAAATCTTGATGCGGATGTGATGCTGGTTGTCCATTGCCTTGTGATGATGCGTTAACCATCGGACTTTGTAATGAAACAGCTACGAGACCTGTTGAAATTAAAATTTTCAAATATCGATTCATTGATATAACCCCTTAAAGTAGTATTTACTTTTAAAGTATCGAAATATATCAAAAAATTCAATCCTTTTAAAAAGAATTTTAAGAATTTAATACAACTTTAATATTCTTCACAACTTTAATTGTATGTAGAAGATATTAATCACGTACAAAAGTCTCATTGTCATGATTCTTCATTTAGTAGCGCTTGTGCTTTATTTATCTGTTTTTGTACAGCTGTTTGACTTGTACCTCCATCACTTTGTCGACGTTTCACTGCCTCTTGAGGTTCGAGATAGGTATAAATATCTGTCTCAATAGAAGGGTGAAAGCTTTGATAAATTGTTAAAGGGATATCAAGTAAATAGTAGTCATTTTGAATGGCCCACAGTACAACTTTACCAACAACTTCGTGCGCTTCTCTAAAAGGAATATTCTTGCCTACGAGGTAATCCGCAAGTTCTGTTGCATTTGAAAAGTCTTGTCTAACTGTATGGTATAAAGTTTCTTTGTTGACAGTCATTGTTTTAATCATACCTTCAAAGATACGTAGTGCACCTTTTAGAGTATGTACAGCATCAAATAAACCTTCTTTATCTTCCTGTAAATCTTTGTTATAAGCTAAAGGGAGTCCTTTTAAAGTCATAAGCAAACTTACAAGATGACCAGTAGTACGTCCAACTTTTCCTCGAATCAGTTCCGCCATATCAGGGTTCTTTTTTTGAGGCATGATGGATGATCCGGTAGAAAATGCATCAGATAACGTGATGAACTGAGCTTCTTCAGAAGACCAAAAGATGATTTCTTCAGCGAATCGAGATAAATGAATCATACACAAATTAATTATATGTAATGTTTCGATAATGTAATCTCTATCACTTACTGCATCCAGACTATTTTCATAAATATCTTGAAAGCCAAGTAAACGTTTTGTTTCGTGACGATCGATAGGATAAGTTGTACCGCTTAAAGCAGCTGCACCTAAAGGTGAGATGTCAATGCGTTTTAAAGCATCTTTAAAACGTGATTTATCTCGTTCTAACATCCAAAAGTAAGTCATTAAGTGATGTGCTAAAGAAATGGGTTGAGCACGTTGTAAATGAGTATATCCAGGCATAATTGTATCAATGTGTTGATTTGAGATATTGATAATACTCGCTTGAAAAGAATGTATGGATTTAATCAAATGCTGGACTGCTTTTTTAGTATAAAGGTGCATATCCGTTGCGATTTGGTCATTTCGACTACGAGCTGTATGCAACTTACCTCCTACTTTACCAATACGTTTAATGAGTTCATGCTCGATATTAAGATGAATATCTTCCAAAGACTCTGAAAAGGTAATGTTATTTTTATGGTAGTCTTTTTGAATGGATTTTAAGCCTTTGATAATATCTTGACATTCTTCTGAACTAATTATATTTTGATTGCTTAGCATTGTAGCATGTGCAATACTACCTTCGATGTCTTCATCTAAAAGAACATGGTCGAAGTGAATAGACGCATTAAATGCATCGACCCAAGCTTCAGGTTGTGTTTCAAAACGACCACCCCATGCTTTTTTACTCATCAGCATACCCCCCATGCAGCATTGCGTTAACTTGTGTAGGTAAACCGTAAATATCAATAAAGCCTATTGCGGATTCTTGATTAAATGCATCTTCTTTTGTATAAGTTGCAAGTTTTTCATTATATAGCGTGTATGGCGATTGTCTACCATTTACAATAGCGTGCCCTTTGAACAATTTCACACGTACATCTCCAGTTACATAAGTTTGGGTTTGATCAATAAATGTTTTTAACGCATCCGTTAAAGGTGAGAACCATAATCCGTTATACACTTGTTCAGCAAGTTGTTTCTCAATAATCGGTTTGAAATGTGCGACATCTTTAGTCAATGTTAGGGATTCTAAAGCATGATGCGCTTTTTGAATGACTTCTGCTGCAGGTGTTTCATACACTTCTCTTGATTTGATACCTACGAGTCTATTTTCAACATGATCAATACGTCCAATACCGTGCTGACCGGCGACTTGATTTAAATGAAGAATTAATGTATCTAATGGATAGGACTGATGGTTAATGTGAGTCGGAATACCAGCTTCAAATGTAATAATCAGTTCTTCAGGAGTATTAGGTGTATCTTCTAATTCTTGGGTTAAATCAAAAGCATCTTTAGGTGGTGCTGCGTATGGGTCTTCTAAGATACCACATTCATTACTACGCCCCCATAAATTTTGGTCAATTGAATATGGAGAAGCTTTACCAATAGGAACTGGAATATTATGTTTCATAGCATAATCAATTTCTTCTTCACGGCTCCATCCCCATGTTCTGACCGGCGCAATGACCTTTAAATCAGGGTCGAGTGCCTTGATTGCAACTTCAAAACGAACTTGATCATTTCCTTTTCCAGTACATCCATGTGCAATAGCAGATGCTTTAGTTTTATGCGCAATCTCTACTAATTTTTTTGAGATTAATGGACGAGAAAGTGCTGATACAAGTGGATAAACACCTTCGTATTTCAAATTGGATTTAATTGCGTATCCAACATAATCTTCTGCAAACTCTAACGTCGCATCAATGACATAAGATTCAATGGCTCCCATGTCTAAGGCTTTTTGATAAACCTGGTCTAAATCTTTACCCTCACCGACATCTAAACAACAAGCGATAACATCATATCCTTGCTCGATTAACCATTTTACAGCAACACTCGTATCTAAACCGCCAGAGTAGGCTAATACAACTTTTTCTTTCATAACTAAACTCACCTCTAATTTCTTGATAGTCAAACTATAACATAAATGAGTTAATATGCAAATGCTTATATAAATATACATTTTGTAAAAGTGGGATAATTCTAACAAGTTCTGTGGATTGAATTTAAAAATAGAAGTTAGTAAAATAAAAGCGAGTTCACATACAATTAGGAGGCAAAGTGTATGACACATATCCAATTAGATTATCAAAAAGCTTTAGCATTTTTAGGTCAACATGAAATAGACCAACAACAAGATTTAGTGAAGCATATTCATCAAACAATTCATAACGGCACTGGAGCAGGAAGTGACTTTTTAGGTTGGATTGATTTACCTGTCGACTACGATAAAGAAGAATTCAATCGTATATTAGAAGCTTCAAAACGTATTCAATCAAATTCAGATGTGCTTGTAGTAATTGGAATTGGTGGTTCATACTTAGGCGCGCGTTCAGCGATTGAAATGTTAACACCAACATTCAAAAAAGATCAGGACGTACCAGAGATTATTTTTGCAGGTAATCATTTATCTTCTTCATATTTACAAGAATTAGTAGATTATCTAGATGGTAAAGATTATTCAGTAAATGTGATTTCTAAATCAGGTACAACAACTGAACCAGCAGTTGCATTCCGCTTATTCAAACAGTTATTAGAAGATAAATATGGTAAAGAAGAAGCGGTTAAACGTATTTTTGCGACAACAGATAAAGAAAAAGGTGCTTTAAAGCAACTTGCGACTAATGAAGGATATGAATCATTTGTAGTACCAGATGACGTTGGTGGTCGCTTCTCAGTACTTACAGCTGTAGGTTTATTACCAATTGCAGTTGCAGGAATTGATATCGAAGTGATGATGTCTGGTGCGCAAAAAGCACGCGAAGAACTTGCATCAGATGATTTAGCATCAAATATTGCTTATCAATACGCAACAATTCGTAACATTCTTTATAACAAAGGTTATACAACTGAAATGCTAATCAACTATGAACCATCATTACAATACTTCAATGAATGGTGGAAACAGTTATTTGGCGAGTCTGAAGGTAAGGATTTAAAAGGCATTTATCCATCAAGTGCAAACTTTACAACTGACTTACACTCACTTGGACAATATGTTCAAGAAGGTCGTCGATTCTTATTTGAGACAGTAATTAAGGTAGAAGAACCTAAATACCAAATCACTATCGAAAAAGATGATGAAGATTTAGATGGCTTAAATTATCTTGCAGGTAAAACAATTGATGAAGTAAACAATAAAGCCTTTGAAGGTACGTTACTTGCACACACAGATGGCGGTGTACCGAACTTAGTGATTTCAATTCCTAAATTAGATGCTGAAACATATGGTTATCTTGTGTACTTCTTTGAATTAGCTGTAGCAATGAGTGGTTACCAACTTGGTGTTAACCCATTTAACCAACCAGGTGTTGAAGCTTACAAACAAAATATGTTTGCATTATTAGGTAAACCAGGTTTTGAAGATAAGAAAAAAGATTTAGAAGCACGCTTATAATCAATTTGAAAAGTGATAGCTATTAAAAGGTTAGGGCAAAGTGATTCAAGGTGACATTTAATCGTCACCTTGTGGGACTTTGTTTCCTAGCCTTTTATATTTCATACATAACAGGCGTTACGTTTTGTGTAAATCATTAACATTTGCATAAAGATTATGATAAGATTAAGCATATTGTTAAGAGGTTTAAATCGTGAGGGATTTTTCATGCCAAAAGTCGTGCAATCCATATTCGCTTTTGTGTTAGCAGTATTGGTTTTAGGCTTACTCGTTGCATTTGTCATCATACCGTATAAGGTAGACGGAACAAATATGGCACCTGCATTAAGTCAAGATGATCGTCTACTAATCAATAAGATTAAGCCTAGGCTGAATTTATTGAATCATGGTGACATCATTGTATTTCGTCACCAAGATCAATATCATATTGGTCGTATTATAGGTCAGCAAGGTCAATCGGTTGTATTTAAGAATGGTCAATTGGAATTAGATTATCAGCCTGTTGAAGAGCCATACCTTAAACAAAAATCAAATGAGACTTGGTCTGCGCGAACGCTACCCAATGCGCAAAGTGATATTATTCCGCCTCATACTTATTTAGTCATGAATGATCAGCGACATAACCGTTACGATTCAAGGCAATATGGATTGGTGGATAAAAAAGACGTGATCGGTAATGTGATGATAAGATATTATCCTTTTGAACATATCACGGTAAACTTTTAAATCGAGGTGTAAAAATTGAGAAAAGAAACTGTTGAATGGATTGTTTCCATAGGCGTCGCATTATTAATTGTCGGTGTATTATATGCATTTATCATTAAACCATATAATGTTAAGGGAGATTCTATGTTTCCTACATTAAAAGATGGCGATCGAGTTATCGTTAACCAACTTAGCAAACGCTTTGGTCAGTTAGATAACGGTAATGTCATTGTATTCCATGCTAATCAATCAGACGATTATGTAAAACGAATTATCGGGAAGCCAGGAGATCATGTAGAATATAAAAATGATCAATTATACTTAAATGGTAAGAAAGTTAAAGAGCCGTATTTAGATTATAATGAAGCACATAAAAATTATGACATGATTACAGGAGATTTTAGCTCAAATGAATTGATTGGAAGTAATGGGCAAGCTCAAATACCAAAAGATAAATACCTCGTGTTAGGTGATAATAGAGAAGTAAGTAAAGATAGTCGTTCATTTGGTTTGATTGATAAAAATCAAATTGTGGGAACAGTAGCTTTACGCTTTTGGCCTTTAAGTGAATTTAAAGTTAATTTTGACCCTGATCATACAGAATCAGCAGCTTAATATAAATGATCGTGAGACAAAGTGAGCAATGCGCTCATTTTGTCTTTTTATTTTAATGTTATACACATTTGATATTCGAATGGTAACGTCAATGATATAATAGAACTAATATTTAGAGTATCGTTTGCTGAATAAATGATAGCTTTCTTAAACAAACTAAAGGAGGATTTTGAATGTTTCGGACATGGATTGGTCGTGCAGGTACAGGTAAAAGTACAGCAATGTTAAATGATATTAAAGCACAGCTTACAACACAACCTTTGGGAGACCCGATTATCGTTATTACACCTATGCAAGGGACATACCTATATGAACATGCTTTTGTCAATGATGAAGTGCTTAAAGGAAGTTTACGTGCCGAAGTACTACACTTTGAACGTTTGAGTCAACGTATTTTCCAAGAGCTTGGTGGAATACATGAACAACGCATTTCAACAATGGCGACAGAAATGATGATTTACGATATTTTACAAGAGGAAAAAGCAAACTTAAAATTATATCATTCACAAGTAGGTTACATTGGATTTAGTGCAAAGCTGCGAGAACAAATTCAAGATTTAGAGAAATATGCCGTAACACCTGAAGTAGTACAATCTACAGCGAATGATACAACATTAGATTTAAGAATGCGCGATAAATTACATGATATCGGATTAATATATGAGAAATTAATTACAAAAATGTCTCAAGATTTTATCTCTTCAGAAGCGTTGATGAATCGATTTATAGCATTAATTCCAGAGTCTAAGTGGTTGAAGCGTGCAGAGATATACATAGATGGATTTCACAACTTTTCGACTCAAGAATATCAAATTATTGAAGGTTTAGTACAACATGCGAAATCAGTTACTGTATTATTGACGACGAATGGGGATGAGGATGAATTTAGTTTATTTCGTAAATCTTCGGAATCCTTAAAGCATCTTAAAGCGATTTCACAACAGACCAAACAACCCCTTGATATTCAAACATTTCACAATAGCTATCGTTTTAAAAATAATGACTTAAATCAACTTGAACAACAATTCGATGCCTTACAACGTAATGAACCTGTAACTTCTGATGGTTCTATTCAAGTGTTAGAAGCTTCAACGACCCGTGAAGAAATCAATGAGATTGCGAGACATATTTTAAAGGATGTACGTGATCATCACTATCGATTTGATGATATTGCCGTGTTATATCGTGACCCGAGTTATGTTTATTTACTTGAATCGATTTTACCGCAATTTGACATACCATATAATTTAGACGTTAAAAAATCTATGACAGATCATCCAATAATGGAAATGTTACGTGCGTTAATTGAAGTCATTCGAACACAATGGAATTTTGAGCCGCTCATGCGTTTGCTAAAAACAAATATTTTAACAGCACATTATACTAATAGTGAAATACTCATTGATATTTTGGAAAATTATGCTATAGAGCGTGGTATTTATGGTAAACGATGGATTGATCCTAAATACTTTCAATTAGATCAATTTCAAAAATTAGGGTCGCGTCCGCATCAAGAACTTTCAGAAGAAGAAACTGAACGATATCAACGTGTCATCCAATTAAAAAATGAAGTGATGGATAAATTGTTACAGTTTGAATCCCAGTTAACAAAAGGAAACCATGCCAAAGATTATGCGACTGCGTTTTATGACGTGATGGAGCAATTTGAATTACCAACTCAATTGATGACTCAAAGAGATATGTTAGATCTTAAAGAAAAACATACAGAAGCGGAAGAAATTGATCAAATATGGAATGGTTTTATACGGGTACTTGATGATATCGTTACTGTTTTTGATACAAGAGAAATGTCACTTCAACGATTTTTAGAGATTTTAGATGTCGGGCTTAATGAACTAGAATTTTCTATGATTCCTCAAACTTTAGATCAAGTCACAATCGGTTCAATGGATTTGGCTAAAGTAGATAATAAAAAACATATCTATTTAATTGGTATGAATGATGGTATTATGCCTCAAACAGTGAGTGGTACGAGCTTAATCTCTGATGAAGAAAAGAAAAGTTTTGAATCATATACTGGATTTCAATTAAGTCCAACGGCAGATATATTACAAATGGATGAGGCATTTGTTTGTTATTTTGCTATGACTAGAGCTTCTGAACGTGTAACTTTCTCGTATAGTTTGATGGATAGTAGTGGTACTGATCGTGAAAAGAGTCCTTATTTGAGTGATATTCAAGAGATTTTTACAAATTTAGAAACGACAAATATTCACTATCAACATGAGAGAGATACGTTAGCTTTAGTTGAGCATCCACATCAAACTAAAATTCACTTGTTTGAAGCTATGAAATTATGGCTTGACGGTGGGCTTGTTTCGGATACATGGTTTACAGTCTATCAAACGTTATTACAACACGAATCGTTGAATCATTACATTCATCACTTAGAAACTGCACTCACATACGAAAATAAAACTACACAATTACATCCTGATTTGACTATGGATTTATACGGAAAATCGATAAATGCAAGTGTATCACGATTTGAGACCTATCAAAAATGTCCATTTAAGCATTATGCTTCACATGGCTTAAAATTAAATGAACGTACAAAATATCAACTTCAAAATTTTGATTTAGGTACGATTTTTCATGATGTTTTACGATATATTGCTGATAAGGTAGAAGGACAGTTGAATCAATTAACGCCTAAACAAATTCAAATTCTAACTCAAGAAGCGCTAGATACTTATTTACCACATGTACAGTTTAATTTATTAAATTCAACATCTTATTATCGTTATCTCTCAAAAAGAATCGGTGCCATAATACAAGCGACACTTTATGCGATTAAACATCAAACGTCACACTCGCGATTCAGACCGATAGCATTTGAACGTTCATTCCGTAAATATCCTAGAACTCAAGAAGAATTGAAAGCACAAACGCTTAAAACACGTCAAGGTATACCAATTAATATAAGGGGTCAAATTGACCGTATTGATACGTATCATCACAATGGTAAAAGCTTTATTAATATTATTGACTATAAATCTTCAGAGTCGAGTGCTCAATTGGATCTTGTACAAGTCTTTTATGGATTGCAAATGCAAATGATGACATATATGGATATTGCTTTGCATAATAAAGAGCGACTCGATTTATTGGATGAAGTGAAGCCAGGTGGTTTTTTATATTTTCATGTCCATAAATTCAAAGATAAGAAGCGTTCTTGGTCGGATTTAAGTCCTGAAAATTTAGAAGATTTATTTTTAAAATCGTACCAGTTGAGTGGATTACTTAATAATGATCCCGATGTTTTAGATGCTTATGATACACGATTAGAGCCTGGACATAAATCGGATATCGTACCATTAAGTATGAAAAAAGGCGGAGAGCTTTATGCTACAAGTAAAGTTGCAGATGAAAAGACAATACATCAATTGATTCAACGCAATCGTCAAAACTTTATCGATACGGCATCTCATATTATGGACGGTCACACATCTGTTACACCGCTTAAATACGACGAAAAGTTACCGTGTGAATTTTGCAGTTATCAATCAGTATGTCATGTAGATAGTATGATTGATAGTCGTAAATACCGACAAGTTGATGAAACCATCAATCCAATTGAAATTTTAGGCCGTAAATCAGAAGAGGAGGAGAATCATGACAATTCCAACTAAACCTCAAAATGTGCAATGGACTGATGCACAGTGGGAAAGTATCTATGCTAAAGGGCGTGACATACTCGTAGCAGCAGCAGCTGGTTCCGGAAAAACTGCCGTTCTTGTTGAGCGTATTATCCAACGTGTTATTCGAGACGGTATCGATGTGGATCGATTGTTAGTTGTAACTTTTACCAATCTAAGTGCACGTGAGATGAAACATCGTATTGAAAAGCGTATTCAACAAGCATCAATAGAAAATCCTGCACATCAACATCTAAAAAATCAAAGAACTAAAATACATCAAGCACAAATTTCAACGCTTCACAGTTTTTGTTTGAAGTTGATTCAACATCATTATGATGTTTTAGATATCGACCCAAACTTTAAAACCGCAAATGATGTTGAAAATACGCTATTACTTGAACAGGTCATTGATAATGTACTTGAGCATTATTATGAGATTTTATCACCAGAGTTTGTAAATTTAATAGAACACATTTCAACGGACCGTGATGATACAGCTTTGCGAGATATTGTGAAAAAACTTTATTATTTCAGTATTGCGAACCCTAATCCCAAAGCATGGTTAAAAGCATTAGATCGTCCTTATAGTGATCCAGGTTTAAAACAACATTATCTGAAGATATTAGACCAGTATATTGATTTATATTTAGTTGCAGCGCAAAATGCAATTGAATCCGCATATCAAAAATTTGAACATGTGGGCGATTATCAGAAGCATATCACATTTATAGATGGTCATCGCCAATTTTTAAATCAACTGATGCGAGAACCAGAGATTCGTAAAGCTACATTAAGAACGTATAAATTATCTCGAATGCCAAGTGAACCGAAAGAAGTCGGTCAAGATGAACAATTAAACACGGCCTATGAAGCGTTTAAAGCATCGTATGAGCAATTTAAAGATGCTATTCAATCTATCCAAAAACAATATGCGGCAAGAGATGATGAGGATTTAGTGACAGAATTAGGTCATTTGGCACCTAGAGTATCATATCTTGCTCAAATTACAATTGATGTAATTGATGCGTTTGATAAAGCTAAGCGTGAACGTAACATTTTAGATTTCTCTGATTATGAACATTTTGCATTACAAATTTTAAAAGATAAGGAGGGGAATCCATCTGAAATTGCACGTTTATATCGAGAAAAGTTTGAAGAAATACTGGTAGATGAATACCAAGATACTAACAAAGTACAAGAGGAAATTATTTCAACAATTAAACGTGGCGATGAATCTAATGGCAACCTCTTCATGGTAGGAGATGTAAAGCAATCGATTTATAAATTTAGACAAGCTGATCCAAGTTTATTTATTGATAAATACAATCGCTTTGATCGCTCAGACTCGTCAAAAGGTTGGCGTATTGATTTATCTCAAAATTTCCGTTCAAGAAAAGAAGTATTATCCACAACAAACTATCTTTTTCATCATATGATGGATCCAAATGTAGGAGAGATTGAATATGATGAAGCGGCGAGATTATATTACGGCGCACCTTATGACGAACGTGATGTTCCTCTTCATTTTAAAGTGTGTATGAAAGATACAACGCGAGATTTTGATATTAATGAACAAGAAGCTTACGTTATAGCTGAGCAAGTCAATGATATTCTTAAACATTATAAAGTATACGATGCTAAAACAGGTACTTATCGCGCTGCTGAATATAAAGATATTGTAATATTAGAACGCAATAATAGTAACGCACGTCAATTGCAAAGTGTCTTTAAAGAACTAGAGATCCCATTGTTTGTGAATAGTAAACAAGGTTACTTTGAACAAACTGAAATAAGATTAATGCTTTCGTTTTTGAGGGTCATTGACAATCCGCTTCAAGATATTTATTTAGTTGGTTTAATGCGTTCTGTCATTTATCAATTTACAGAAGAGGAGCTTGCAAAAATACGTGTTGTAGCTCCTAAAGCAGTTTATTTTTATGAGTCTATACAAAGTTACTTAAACGACGAACATGAAGAATCAGCACTCGTTGATAAACTTCAAAATTTTTTAAACGATATTGTAAAATATCAAGATTATGCGCGTCACCATGCAGTGTATCAGCTTATTGATAAAATTTATAACGATCACTATATCGTACAATATTTTAGTGGGCTTGCTGGTGGTAAAGGGCGACGTGCCAATTTATATGGTTTATTTAATAAAGCAGTCGAATTTGAAAATTCAAGTTTTAGAGGATTGTTTCAATTTATACGCTTTATTGATCAGATGATTGAACGTGGAAAAGATTTTGGTGAAGAAAATGTGATAGGACCAAATGATAATGTCGTACGATTAATGACAATTCATAAGAGTAAAGGACTTGAATTCCCATTTGTCATTTATTCTGGTCTTAATCGCAAATTTAACATGAGTGACCTTGGAGGACCGGTTGTACTCAATCAACACGAAGGACTAGGATTACAATATTATGACTCAAAAAATGGTATAACTTATCCATCGTTAATTTCAATGTCTATAGATTTATTAAACCGTAAAGAAATCATCTCAGAAGAAATGAGGCTTATTTATGTTGCTTTGACACGTGCTAAAGAGCAGTTATTCTTAATCGGAACAGTGGATGATGAGAAAAAATTAACGAAATTAAGAGAAATGCCAATTGAACACCATAAACTTTCTACAATCAATCGGTTAAATGTTAAAAATGCATTTGAACTTATATATAGTGTTCTAAGTAAATATTTGAGTACAGACTTATTAAAACAGTATGTATTTGAAGGTAATGTAGAGCAACTTGAACCATCACTTCGACCGAATGTTACATTAAATTATATGGATATCGCGAATGTTTTGCCACCAGAGGTTGATCAATTACAACATGAACAACATACGCTTAAGAAGTTAAAACAGCATGTTGCAGATTCCTATAATGATCCTGCGATTAAACAACGTATCGAAGAAAAATTATTATATACGTATCCGAATATTGATGCGACACATCATGCTTCTAAGCAATCAGTATCAGAACTTAAAAGACAAATGGAAACAGAACAAGCTGATACTAATTATGATCGTGTTCGCCAATACCAGCTCGGCATCGCAACTTATGAACGCCCAACTTTTATGCAAGAACAAAAATTAACACCTACAGAAATTGGAACATTAATGCATACAGTGATGCAACATTTACCATTCCTTAGAGAAGGATTATCTGATGATGCGTTGGATAAATATTTAAAATCACTAGTAGATAAAGCCATCATTAAGCCAGATGATATTTCATATATACGTAAATCAGAAATTCGTCATTTCATTGATAGTGAATTATATCAAACGATAGCAAATAGTGATGAAATATATCGAGAGTTACCATTTATTGTCAATCAAGATGAAGTCGAACAACATGTGAACTTACAAGAGGCTGCTATTATACAGGGGATGATTGACCTTGTATTTGTTAAAGATGATCGATATTATTTTGTCGATTATAAAACGGATGTTTTTGTGAGACGAAAAGGGATGACTGACGAAGAAATTGGAGCTAAACTTCGTGAGAAATATCGTGTGCAAATGACATATTATCAACGTGCTTTAGAAACAATTTTAAAACAACCTGTATCAGGATGTCTGTATTTCTTTAAATTTGGAGAAATTCGTATTGATTGATAAAATGATAAAAATTTGTGATTTGTCTAAATTGTTAGTTATAATACGAATAAGACATAAGTTAGGAGCTGATAATGAATGAAATTTCTATCATTCAAATATAAAGATCAAACGTCATTTGGCGTTAAAGTAAAGCGTGAAGAAGCAGCATGGGATTTAACAAAAGTATTTGCTGACTTTGCTGATGGAGATTTTCATCCAAAGACTTTATTACAAGGACTACAGCATAATCAAACTATTGATTTCCAAGAGCAAGTACGTAAAGCAGTTGTAGCTGCTGAAGAAAGTGGCCGCGCTGAGGAGTATAAAGTTCAATTTGAAGATATTGAATTTTTACCACCAGTCACACCAACAAACAATGTGATTGCGTTTGGACGCAATTATAAAGATCATGCAGAAGAAATTAATCACAATCCCGATCGTTTATATGTTTTCACAAAAGCAGCATCATCATTAACAGGGGATGAAAGTACGATTCCAAACCACAAAGATGTTACGGATGAGCTTGATTACGAAGGTGAATTGGGTATTGTAATTGGTAAGCATGGTGAGAAAATTCCAAAAGGACTTGCGTTAGATTACGTTTACGGTTATACAATTATTAATGATATAACGGATCGAACAGCGCAAAAAGCACACGATCAAGCCTTCTTATCTAAAAGTTTAACAGGTGGATGTCCAATGGGACCATATATTGTAACTAAAGATGAATTACCAACACCTGAAAATGTTAATATTGTAACTAAAGTAAACAATGAAATTCGTCAAGATAGCAATACATCTCAAATGACTTTAAAAATTGATGAAATCATTGAAGAAATTTCAAAATATGTAGGATTACATCCAGGTGATATTATAGCGACAGGTACACCAGCAGGCGTTGGTGCAGGTATGAATCCACCAAAATTTTTACAACCTGGTGATGAAGTTAAAGTAACTATTGATAATATCGGTACTTTAACAAACTATATCGCAAAAGATGAATAAGTTTAATATATAATTAAGACAATCTTCTGTTAAAAGGGGATTGTCTTTTGTATTATAGGTTATAAATATAGCGTAATCATAAAGTTTGCAGAATAAAAAAATAGGTTAATAATAAGTATAAACGATATGAATATGTTATGATAGACAAGATATATTTAAGGAGGGAAAAGAGATGCTACTCATTAATTTGCATATTATCAGTTGGGTTATTTTAGCGATTTTATTCTTCGCAGCTTATCAAAACTTTTCAAGCAAACAAGGCCCAACGCCATTGTTTAAGAGCTTACATATGGCAACACGCCTATTCATGGTTTTTGTATTAATCACAGGATTTTGGCTGATTATGCAAGCTTTTACAAGCGCAGATTCAAACCATATGTTATTAACGCTCAAAATGGTAGCTGGTTTAGTTGTTGTTGCGCTTATGGAAGTGACATTAACGCGTAAGAAAAAAGCAAAACCAAGCCGTAATTTATTTGTATGGACTTGGATAGTACTAGTGGTTACTGTAATTTTAGGAGCAATTTTACCATGGGGTCCAATTACAGGACTTTTTAAATAATAAATAGACGTCTATCGAGGAAAAGGTGACTCATAATAGTTTGAGTTGACCTTTTATCCTTGATAGACGTTTTTTTTCAAATAATAGATTACTTATTACGTGCTTTATAACCTACCATATTGATTAAATCTTTTGGATGACTAAATGGTGGCGCATAAGCTACTTCAAAGTTAACTAAATCATCTACAGTCGTATCGTTCATCATTGCCATAGATAAAACATCAATACGTTTATCCACGCCTTTTTTACCAACAGCTGCTGCACGTAAAATACGTCGCGTAGATTTATCGAAATAAACGCGTAACTGAATGCGCGCGTTATTCGGATAATATCCGGCATGCGCTTTATTATTAACATCTACGACAGCGTAATCGAATTTTGGTAGTAAATCTTGTGTGATTCCTGTGCTAGCTAGTGTATAATCGAAAAATTGAACAATCGATGCACCTAAAAAGCCTTTGAATGATGCATGATCTGGATTCACTAAATGTTCAGCGACAACACTTGCAGCACGGTGTGCACCCCATGCAAGTGGAATATGTGCTGGTAAATCAACGTGACGGTAACGACCTGTCGATATATCTCCAATTGCGTAGATATTTGGTACATTTGTTTGGAAGGTATGGTTAACAGGAATATAACCATATTCATCCAGTTGGATCCCAGACCCTTCTACAAACTCTGAATTCGGTACAATACCGATTCCAGTAATGATAAGATCATATGATTCTACTTGACCAGATGTAAAAGTCACGGTCTTTCCATCAATTGATGCGATAGATTCATTTAAGCGGTAAGGAATCTCACGTGCGTCAAGCTCTTCAAAAATTACTTGATTCAAATCTTGTTCGATATGTTTATTAATCGACTCAGAATGATGAATTAAAGTAGGTTTCAAGCCACGCTTATACATATTTTCAACCATTTCTAAACTAACATAACCTGCACCTACTATAAGTACATTTTCAACAGAATGCGTACGAATAAAATTTTCAATACGGTCTGTATCTTCCATATTACGTAATGTAAATAGATTTGGTGCTTCAATATCTAAACGACGTGCACGTGCACCGGGGCTTAGAATTAAAACATCATAAGTATCTTCAAATGTTTCTCCAGATGTATGATCTTTTACAGTGATTGTTTGTTTTTGACTATTGATCGCAATCACTTCATGTTTTAATTTTACATCAATATTTCGATTTGATTTAAATGTATCCGGTGTTTCAGGTAATAATTTTTCTCGTTTTTCAATTACATTACCGAGATAATAAGGTAAACCACAATTTGCGAAGCTCATAAAAGCATCCTTTTCATAGACAGTAATTTCACTTGAAGTATCAAGGCGGCGAATTTGACTGGCAGATGTAGCACCGCCTGCAACAGCACCCACGATTATAATTTTGCGTGTCATAAGTTAGTACGCTCCTTTAAAAATTAATTTCGTTTAAGATTTAAATTGAAGAAATCATTCAGATAAATACCAATACCATCTTCATTATTAGATAGAGTAGTCGCATGGGCAACATGTTTGAGCTCATCAATCGCATTATCCATAGCGACACCATATTTTGCATATTTAATCATTTCAAGATCATTATCTTCATCGCCAAATGCGATAATTGCATCTCTCTCAATATTAAGATAATGTCGAACATAATCAATACCCGTTGCTTTGCTAATGCCTCTTTTAACAATTTCAATGACTGGAAAAGGTGCACCCCAACGACGATGTTCAATATTTTCAGCATAAAAGCGTGTCAAAGCTTGTTTAATACGAGGAATCATATATTCTTCTGCTTCTACGAGAATACTTGTTGGATTCTCATCTAAAGTTTCGCAAATGTCACCTACTTCAGTTTTTGGATTTCCCATACTAAAGCCCTCAAAAAGACGAGCATCTGGACGGTCAATATAAACACGATCCATGACTTCTGCGATAATATTTTTAACTTTCATCTTCTTTAACGTTTCAAGAATACTCAATGATAACGCCTGATCAAGTTGTTCGTGTAACGTCTTAAAGTTTGCATCATGAGGATGATGAACATATGCACCGTTAAAATTTACAACAGGTGAACGCATATGAAGTTGTTCATAGTAAGGTTTACTTGCACGAAATGGTCGTCCAGTTGTAATCATTAAAATGTGTCCTTGTTTTTGTAAAGTTGTTAATACCTCAAACGTATAGGGAGGTATTTCTTTTTGGTCATTAAGTAATGTCCCATCTAAATCTAAACAGATTAAATACTTTTTCATGTGTCTCTCCTTAATGCAAATGTTCATGTAATCATATAATAGCATTTTATTGTACAAGTGTGTTGATTTTGATATATTGATGATAATAAGTTTTTCAAAGAGGTGAAACGAATGGAAGAGGCATTAAAAGACAGTATTCTAGGCGCTTTAGAAAACGTTATTGACCCTGAGTTAGGGATTGATATCGTCAATTTAGGCCTTGTATATAAAGTAGATTTAGATGATGATGGTTTATGTACAGTTGAAATGACTTTAACGTCAATTGGTTGTCCATTAGGGCCACAAATCGTAGACCAAGTGAAAACGGCATTAGGTGAATTACCAGAAATTAAAGATACAGAGGTTAATATTGTTTGGAATCCACCTTGGAATAAAGATATGATGTCACGTTACGCTAAAATAGCATTAGGCGTTAATTAATAGGTTAAATACCATGAAGGAGATTGATGAAAAGGTCAATTTCCTTCTTTTTTTGTTTGAAATGTAAAATAGTGGGAATAAAAAAAGTGTTATAAAAGTCAAAGAAAGTCAAACTTTACTATTGAAATTTATTGCATAAGCAATTATAATATAAATATAGTCAAAGAAAGTCAAAGTCAAAAATTAAATATCTGTCTTGAATGGACATAGGGAGTGATTCTTTTTGAATATTAATCAAATGACGCATTCTATTCAAAATGCCCTTCAAAAAGCAATTGAATATGCTAAAGACTATAAATTAACAAATATTGAAATAGAAGCTGTTTTAAAAGCAGTACTTGAAGCAACAGACAGTTTATATCAAACTATTTTAGAACGTGCGCACATTGATACAGAAGCTTTAAAAGAAGCGTACGAAGATAAATTGAAAAAGTATCCAACCGTTAAAGGTGACAATGTACAATATGGTGAGTATATTGCATCATCAACGAATCAACTCTTCAACAAAGCTGAATCGTACATGAAAGATTATAAAGATGAATTTATTTCTATGGAGCATTTAGTACGTGCGGCTATTGATGTGGATACAACAACACAACAATTTGTTCAAAATAAAGAAGAAGTTATCATTGAAATTATAAAAAAATTAAGAGGAGGGAATCATGTGACATCACAAAATCCTGAGGTAAATTATGAAGCACTTTCTAAATATGGACGAGATTTAGTAGAAGAAGTGCGTAAGGGCAATATGGATCCTGTTATAGGACGTGACGAGGAAATTCGAAATACAATTCGTATTCTTAGTCGTAAAACGAAAAACAACCCCGTTTTAATTGGTGAGCCTGGTGTAGGTAAAACTGCAATTGTAGAAGGACTTGCTCAACGCATTGTTAAAAAAGACGTACCGGATTCATTGTTAGATAAAACAGTATTTGAGCTTGATTTAAGTGCACTTGTTGCTGGCGCAAAATATCGTGGTGAGTTTGAAGAACGTCTCAAAGCTGTATTAAAAGAAGTAAAAGAATCTGATGGTCGTATTTTACTTTTCATTGATGAAATTCACATGCTTGTAGGCGCTGGTAAAACAGACGGTGCAATGGATGCAGGCAATATGCTTAAACCAATGCTTGCACGTGGTGAGTTGCATTGTATCGGTGCGACGACACTGAATGAGTATCGTGAATATATCGAAAAAGATTCCGCTTTAGAGCGCCGCTTCCAAAAGGTTGGTGTTTCTGAACCGAATATTGAAGATACGATTTCAATTTTACGAGGTTTAAAAGAACGTTATGAAGTGCATCATGGTGTACGTATCCAAGACCGTGCCCTTGTTGCTGCGGCGGAATTATCAGATCGCTATATCACAGATCGTTTCTTACCAGATAAAGCGATTGATCTTGTAGACCAAGCATCAGCTACAATACGTACAGAAATGGGTTCTAATCCAACTGAACTGGACCAAGCTAATCGTCGTGTCATGCAACTTGAAATTGAAGAAAATGCATTGAAAAAAGAATCAGACGAATCAAGTCGCATTCGTTTAAAAGAATTACAAGAAGAATTAGCTGAAGAAAAAGAAAAACAAGCGCAACTTCAAGCGCGTGTTGAACAAGAAAAAGAAAAAATCGCTAAAGTACAAGAAAAAAGAGCAGAACTAGATGAAAGTCGAAAAGCATTAGAAGAAGCAGAAAACAACTATGACCTTGAGCAAGCTGCGATATTACAACATGGTAAAATTCCAGAGTTAGAAAAAGAGCTCAAGGAGTTAGAAGAGGCTTTCCAAGAAACACAAGGTGAAGATGGTGCAGATCGTATTATTCGTGAAGTTGTGACTGACGAAGAAATAGGTGAAATCGTTAGTCAATGGACTGGTATCCCTGTTTCTAAACTCGTTGAATCTGAACGTGAGAAACTCCTTCACTTATCCGATATCCTGCATGAACGCGTAGTGGGACAAGACCGTGCTGTAGATTTAGTATCTGATGCAGTAGTACGTGCGCGTGCAGGTATTAAAGACCCAAACCGTCCGATTGGATCATTCTTATTCCTTGGACCAACCGGTGTTGGTAAGACTGAGTTAGCGAAATCATTGGCATCATCACTATTTGATTCTGAAAAACATATGATTCGTATTGATATGAGTGAATATATGGAAAAACATTCTGTATCTCGATTAATCGGAGCGCCTCCAGGCTATGTAGGTCATGATGAAGGAGGACAACTTACAGAAGCGGTACGCCGTAATCCGTACTCAGTCATCTTGCTTGATGAAATCGAAAAAGCGCATTCTGATGTCTTTAACGTTTTACTTCAAATATTAGATGAAGGTCGATTAACAGATTCTAAAGGTCGAAGTGTTGACTTTAAAAATACCATTATTATCATGACAAGTAATATTGGTTCTCAAATTTTACTTGAAGATGTTAAGGATACAGGTGTAATAAATGAGGAAACAGAAAATAAAGTCATGCAAAGTTTAAACGCATACTTTAAACCAGAAATTTTAAACCGTATGGATGATATTGTATTATTCCGTCCATTATCCGTTGATGACATGCAAATGATTGTTGATAAAATTCTGACTAACTTAAATATAAGATTAATGGATCAACGTATTCAATTAGATATGTCGGAAGAAGCAGAAAATTGGATGGGTCGAGAAGCATATGAACCACAATTCGGTGCACGTCCATTAAAACGTTTTGTTCAAAGACATGTGGAGACACCTTTAGCACGATTAATGATTAAAGACAATCTACCTGAAGGCACACATGTATATGGCTATCTCAAAGATAATGAAATCGCATTTGAGATAAAAAAACCTTCAATAGATGACGCAGCACATCTTTAATTATAGATAGGATTGGCAACCTTTTATAGATTATCGGGGTTCCATTCCAAAGAGCTTAGAGCTAATGACTCTAGGCTCTTTTTTGATGTTCAAATAATTGGTAATGAATTCTAATTAAAATAATTTATATATAATGAATATTGAATTATAGAAGAAAAGTCTTTATGATTAGAGTAGATTAGGGTTGTATCAGCGTACGTTTAAGACGATTATGCTACCCTAATAATATAACGGGCATTATGATATGCTGAATACATAAAAGAAAAGGTGAAGTGTAATGCATAAAACAAAATTATCAGCTACAATTTTAGCGGCAAGTTTATTAACACTACCAATTTCTGACGTTGCATCAGCTGAAGTTACGTCAGGACAAGTATCGCAACAATCAGAAGCGGTTGAAACAACAGAAGTGAACTTAGGTCAGGAAAATGTTATGAGTGTTGCATGGTACCAAAATGCAACAGAAGCAAAAGCACTGTACGCGCAAGGTTATAACACTGCTAAAGAATCATTAAGTGAAAAAATCAAAAAACATAAAGGTGGTAAGAAACTTGCGATTGCGTTAGATATTGATGAAACGGTACTCGATAATTCACCTTATCAAGGGTATAACGCATTATATAATAAAAGTTTTCCAGAAGGATGGCATGAATGGGTATCATCAGCACAAGCAAAACCGGTTTATGGGGCTAAGGACTTTTTAGATTATGCACATCAACATGACGTTGAGATATTTTATATTTCAGACCGTTCACACGAAAAGGACTTAAATGCGACAATTAAAAACTTGAAAAAAGAAAAATTACCTCAAGCGGATAAAAAACATGTATTACTAAAAAAAGAAGGTGAACATGGTAAATCTGAAAGACGTGATCAAGTTCGTAATAATTATAATTTAGTCATGTTATTTGGAGATAACTTATTAGATTTTGATGAGCCAAAAGCAGCGACACCTGAAGCACGAGATACATTTTTAAAACAACATGAAGATGACTTTGGTAGCAAATATATTATTTTCCCTAATCCGATGTACGGTAGTTGGGAATCAACGCTTTATCAAAACGACTATAGTATAGATGCACACGAAAAAGATCAACTTCGCAAAGAATCAATTCAATTTTTTAATCCTCAAAATAATAAAGTGCAAAACTATCAACTAGATGCATAAATAGTTGAGAAATATTAAAAGCGGTTAGCGTTGCATAGAACGTTAACCGCTTTTATGCGTGCGTTATTCAGAATGGTGAGTCTCGTATTTAGACGGTGTCATCGCTTTATCTAAAAGGATAACTATAATAGTTGCGATAACAGCGACGATTAATGGTGTAATGACATCAACAGGGCCACCGCCACCTAAACTATTTAATACAAAGTTTACCATTTCTAGTAACAAAACTGCCCAAAATAGTGTTACGATGTATTTCATTATTAAAAGCCTCCATATATAATGATAGTTCTATTATAAGCATACGTTTCATTTTTGTATAGTGACCACTTAGCATCTTGCTTGTCAAATTTTTATAACTTATGTTAAATTAATACCTGGTATTAAAAAAATAAAAGAAGGTGTTCAAACCATGAATGTAGGTATAAAAGGATTCGGGTCTTATGTGCCAGAACGCATCGTTGATAATACTTATTTCGAATCGTACCTTGATACTTCAGATGAATGGATTTCACAAATGACAGGCATCAAAGAACGTAGATGGGCAGGAGAAGACCAGGAAACGTCAGACCTCGCCTATGAAGCAAGTCTTAAAGCAATTAAAGACGCAAACATTGAACCAAGTGATGTGGATATGGTAATCGTAGCTACATCTACAGGAGACCATCGTTTTCCTACTGTGGCTAATATGTTGCAAGAAAGACTTGGATTGAATAAAGTGGCTTCAATGGACCAACTTGCTGCATGTACAGGGTTTATATATGGTATTGTTACAGCAAGAACTTTTGTGTTATCAGGTGAATATCAAAACATTTTAGTTGTGGGTGCTGATAAACTTTCTAAAATAACAGATTTAAATGACCGCTCAACTGCCATTTTATTTGGGGATGGTGCGGGTGCTGCGATTATTGGTGAAGTTTCGGAAAATCGCGGTATCATCAGTTATGAGTTAGGATCTGACGGTGTCGGTGGAAAATACTTATACCAAGATAATGATACAAATTTTATACGTATGAATGGACGTGAAGTATTTAAATTTGCAGTCAGAGTAATGGGAGACTCGTCATCAAGAGCAATTGAAAAAGCACAAATGACTTCAGATGACATTAATATGTTTATCCCACACCAAGCAAATATTAGAATTATGGAATCGTCACGTCAGCGTTTGGACTTACCTAAAGAAAAAATGAGTGTTTCTGTAGATAAATATGGAAATACTTCAGCGGCCTCTATTCCTTTAAGTATAGGTCAAGAATTGAAAAATGGTAAAATAAAAGATGATGATGTACTCGTGTTAGTTGGCTTTGGTGGCGGATTAACATGGGGATCAGTTGTCATGAGATGGGGAAAATAAAAGGAGGAAACATAATGACTAAAAAGCAACGTGTTGTAGTTACAGGTTTAGGCGCGCTATCACCAATTGGTAATGATGTTCCTACTATGTGGGAAAACGCTTTAAACGGTGTCAACGGTATCGACTCTATCACAAGAATAGATACTGATCCTTATCAGGTACATTTAGCTGGAGAGCTTAAAGATTTTGACATCGAAGCGCACATTCCAAAAAAAGATGCCCGTAAAATGGCGAGATTTACACAATATGCGGTTGTAGCGTCTCGACAAGCAGTTGAAGACTCAGGACTTAAAATTGACGAAACAAATGCTGACCGTATAGGTGTTTGGATTGGGTCTGGAATTGGAGGTATGGAAACATTCGAGGAAGCGTTTGAACAACTTCAAAAACGTGGCCCACGTCGCGTGAGTCCATTCTTTGTGCCAATGCTCATTCCAGATATGGCATCAGGCCAAGTATCTATTGATTTGGGCGCGAAAGGCCCCAATGGTTCTACAGTAACAGCGTGTGCAACTGCGACTAACTCTATCGGTGAAGCTTTTAAATTTATCGAACGTGGTGATGCAGATGCCATGATTGCAGGTGGAACTGAAGCACCAATCACACACATGTCGATTGCTGGATTCAGCGCAAGCCGTGCGCTATCTACAAATAATGATAAAGAGACTGCATGCCGTCCATTCCAAGAAGGTCGTGATGGCTTTGTAATGGGTGAAGGCGCAGGTGTTGTTGTACTTGAATCTCTTGAATCAGCAAAAGCGCGTGGTGCAAAAATTTATGCAGAAGTGGTCGGATATGGTGCTACAGGTGACGCACATCACATCACTGCACCTGCTCCAGAAGGTGAAGGTGGTTCTCGTGCTATGGCAGCAGCATTAGAAGATGCGGGTATTGAACCTAAAGATGTACAGTACTTGAATGCCCATGGTACAAGTACACCGGTCGGAGATTTATATGAAATTTTAGCGATTAAAAATACTTTTGGAGAAGCAGCGAAATCACTCAAAATCAGCTCTACAAAATCAATGACAGGCCATTTACTAGGTGCGACAGGTGGTATTGAAACAATTTTCTCAGTCTTATCAATTAGAGATGGTAAAATCGCACCTACTATTCATGCAGATTCACCAGATCCAGAGATTGATTTAGATATTACACCAAACAAAGCTGTAGATTTAGATATTAATTACGCAATGAGTAATAGTTTAGGTTTTGGTGGTCATAATGCAGTGCTTGTATTTAAAAAATACGAAGACTAAGTTAAAAACTGTAGACGCAATAGTGAAGCGTCTACAGTTTTTATTTAATGATAAAGGCTAAGCAAATTGAAATTAAGATAAATACTACTTGAATATACAGTGCAAATTTAAGCCATGAGTCAACATAATAATGTGATTTTTTTGCAGTCTTAGGATTAAAAAATTCATCATCCTCATAAAAAGATTTTGTTTTCTTCCGCATCATTTGATATCTGAATTTTCTAAAACCAAAACTCGTGACATCGAAAATACCTTCTTGAATCATTAAAGCAATAAATAATATTATCCCCAAAACGATTGACACAATAAAAAACACATTAATAAAATTTACCCACGTATGCCCCGTACATAGCCAAATGACGAAACTTATAATTGGTGTTGCAAGAACGCTAACCCCAAATTTATAGTCTAGTTTATTCACATATATCAATCCTTATTCGTTCTTTTTCAATATTGTAACGTAAAATGAATTGAAAAAAATGTAATGTAAGGAATATTAAATTAAAAATACACTAATAGGGTAAAATATTACAATTTCTTTAATTCACTAAACTAAAACACTTTAATACTCTAAATTAAAACAATATTGATTATAGTCTGACAAGTGTTATAATAATATTAATATTTTTAAGAATTGAAAGAATATTTAAAATGTGATGAGGGGGAATTGAAATATGCTTAGGTATACTTTGAAGCGATTGTTGTACATGATAATTTCGTTATTTATCATTATAACAATCACTTTTTTCTTGATGAAATTAATGCCAGGATCTCCATTTAATGATGAAAAATTAAGTGAAGAACAAAAAATAATGTTAAATGAAAAATACGGGCTTAATGACCCGCTTCCGGTACAATACGCAAACTATATGAAAAATGTAGTAAAAGGTGATTTTGGAAACTCATTCCAATATGACAATCAGCCTGTATGGGATTTAATCAAACCACGGTTAGTTCCTTCATTTCAAATGGGATTATTCGCCATGGTGATTGGCGTAATATTAGGTGTTGTTTTAGGAGTAGTTGCAGCCACAAAACAAAACACCTGGCTTGATTATCTCGCAACCGTCATATCGGTTATTGCGATATCAGTACCATCGTTCGTACTTGCTGTGTTATTACAATATGTTTTTGCAGTACGTTTACAATGGTTTCCAGTTGCAGGATGGGAAGGTATATCAACTGCCATATTACCATCACTCGCGCTATCAGCTGTAGTACTCGCAACGGTTGCACGATATATTCGAGCAGAAATGATAGAAGTTTTAAGTTCGGATTACATATTACTTGCACGTGCTAAAGGAAACTCGACAACAAGAGTGCTTTTTGGACATGCATTACGAAATGCATTGATTCCAGTTATTACAATACTTGTACCAATGTTAGCAAGTATTTTGACAGGAACATTAACAATTGAAAATATATTCGGTGTGCCTGGACTAGGGGATCAGTTCGTGAGATCGATTACAACGAATGACTTCTCTGTAATTATGGCAATTACTTTATTATTTAGTACATTATTTATTGTTTCTATTTTTATTGTCGATGTACTATACGGATTAATCGATCCACGTATTCGTTTTGCAAGGAGGTAAGAAATGATGATGAGAGATGAGCGAAACTTACCGCAAGATGATCATTCTAATGCAACTGTACAAATGTCTGGCATACTCAGTGAAGATTTTGTACGCACAGGGTCTCCAGAAAGTGGCGAACAAGACTTTCAAAGAGAAGGACGTACGTTTTGGCAAGACGCTTGGGCTCAATTAAAGCGAAACCGATTAGCAGTTATTGGGATGATTGGACTAATTGTTATTATTTTATTCGCATTAATCGGACCACTATTAAACGGCCACGATTACGCTGAGCAAGATGTTGAACGACGTAACTTACCACCAAAAGTCGCGATACTTGATAAAATTCCATTTTTACCATTTGATGGTGAAGGTGTTGAAGGTAATGCATACGAAAAAGCGAACGTTAAGGAAAATTTCTGGTTCGGTACAGATCAACTTGGACGTGACTTATGGACACGTACATGGCAAGGTGCACAAGTTTCACTATTTATCGGTCTTGTAGCAGCATTACTAGATATTTTTATCGGAGTGATTTATGGAGCAATATCAGGATACTTTGGTGGACGTGTCGATGATATCATGCAACGTTTTATTGAAATTATTTCATCTATACCGAATTTAATTATTGTAATTTTATTCGTATTAATATTTGAGCCATCTATTTGGACAATTATACTTGCGATGACAATTACAGGATGGATTGGTATGAGTAGGGTTGTACGTGGAGAATTCTTAAAATTAAAAAATCAAGAATTCGTACTTGCTTCTCGTACGCTTGGAACATCAGATTTCAAATTAATATTTAAACATATTTTACCTAACTCGTTAGGTGCAATTATTGTAACATCAATGTTTACAGTACCAAGTGCCATCTTCTTCGAGGCATTCTTAAGCTTCATTGGTATCGGGGTACCAGCACCTAAAACATCATTAGGTTCTTTAGTAAACGAAGGGCGTGCTATGTTATTAATTCATCCACATGAGTTATTCATACCAGCGATTATCTTAAGTTTATTAATTCTATTTTTCTATTTATTTAGTGATGGTCTACGTGATGCATTTGACCCTAAAATGCGTAAGTAAAGGAGGTAAAAAAGATGGAAGAACGTATATTAGACATCCACGATTTGCACGTCTCATTTGACATTGAAGCAGGGGAAGTGCAGGCAGTGCGTGGTGTAGATTTATATTTAAACAAAGGGGAAACACTCGCAATTGTTGGTGAATCAGGTTCAGGTAAATCGGTGACTACAAAAGCCATTACCAAATTGTTCCAAGGACAAACAGGGCGTATCAAAAAAGGGAAAATTATTTTTAATGGAGAGGATTTAACACAAAAATCTGAGAAAGAGTTAATGCGTCTTCGCGGGAAAGAAATTTCGATGATTTTCCAAGATCCAATGACTTCTTTAAACCCTACAATGAAAATAGGGAAACAAGTTATGGAACCGATTATTAAACATATTGGTATGAATAAATCAGATGCTAAAAAGAGAGCAATTGAACTTTTAGAGTTAGTTGGATTAAAGCGTGTGAAAGAACGATTTAATGCTTATCCACATCAATTTTCAGGAGGACAACGTCAACGTATTGTCATTGCTCTAGCATTAGCTTGTGAACCTAAAATTTTAATTGCTGATGAACCAACAACAGCATTA
Organism: Staphylococcus canis; assembly: GCF_016238445.1. Taxonomy (GTDB): domain Bacteria; phylum Bacillota; class Bacilli; order Staphylococcales; family Staphylococcaceae; genus Staphylococcus; species Staphylococcus canis. The sequence goes on along the minus strand of NZ_JABANU010000014.1, from coordinate 41,828 downwards.
GATGTAACAATGCAAGCTCAAATTTTAGATTTAATGAAAGAGTTACAACAAAAAATTGATACATCTATTATATTTATCACGCATGACTTAGGTGTCGTTGCAAATGTTGCTGACAGAGTTGCTGTAATGTACGGCGGACAAATGATTGAAACTGGAGATGTTGATGAAATCTTCTATGACCCGAGACATCCATATACTTGGGGCTTGTTATCATCTATGCCAGACTTAGATACAAAAGGAGAAGACGAGTTAAAAGCAATTCCAGGTTCACCACCGGATTTGATTCATCCACCTAAAGGTGATGCGTTTGCAGCGCGTAGTGAATATGCGCTAGCGATTGACTTTAAAGAAGCACCACCGTGGTTTAAAGTCTCACCGACACATTTCGTACGCTCGTGGTTACTAGATGAACGTGCACCAAAAGTAGAGCCTCCATTAATGGTGCAAAGAAAGCGTAGAGATATGCCACACAATTATGAAAAACCAGAACGTGTAGAAAGGGTGTCGTTTTAATGGCTGAAAAAGAATTATTAGTCGAAGTTAAAAATTTAAAACAATACTTCAATCAAGGTAAACGTAATGAAGTTCGTGCCATAGATGATATTTCTTTTAAAATTTATAAAGGTGAAACATTCGGGCTTGTTGGGGAGTCAGGTTCAGGTAAGTCTACTACAGGAAAAGCTATTATTAAATTGAATGATGTAACAGACGGTCAGGTGCTTTATGAAGGGGTTAATATTCAAAAAATAAAAAAACGTAAAGACTTACTTAAGTTTAATAAGAAAATACAAATGATTTTCCAAGACCCTTATGCGTCGCTTAATCCACGTCTTAAAGTTATGGATATTATAGCTGAAGGAATTGATATTCATGGTTTAGCAAAAGATCGTAGAGATCGTAAAAAACGTGTATATGACTTACTTGAAACAGTAGGATTACGAAAAAGTCATGCTAACCGTTATCCGCATGAATTCTCAGGAGGACAACGTCAACGTATTGGTATCGCAAGAGCATTAGCAGTAGAGCCTGAATTTATTATTGCAGACGAACCTATCTCTGCACTCGATGTATCAATACAAGCACAAGTTGTTAACCTTATGCAAAAACTACAAAGAGAACGTAACATCACATTTTTATTTATTGCGCATGATTTATCAATGGTTAAATACATCTCAGATCGAATTGCAGTGATGCATTTAGGGCGTATTGTTGAACTCGGTACAGCGGACGAGATTTATCATAATCCGGTACATCCATATACAAAATCTTTACTTTCAGCGGTACCACAGCCGGATCCTGATAGTGAACGTACACGTAAGCGTATTACATACGATGTTGATTCTAAGAAGGATGAGTTAGGTACTTTTAGAGAAGTTGCACCAGAGCATTATGTACTTGCGACAGATGAAGAATTTAAACAATACCAAAATGAACAACAATCGGTTCAAATATAATGGGGAGGGGGAATGAACGTGAAATTAAAGCATAGCATGAAAATATTAACACTTATTCTGTCGACAGTGCTTGTATTAGCAGCGTGTGGAAGTGCAGAAGGAATTTATGATGATAAAGGACAAGTCTATCGTAAAGTTATTTCTCAAGATATGACGTCATTGGATTCAGCTAAAGTGACAGATGAAGTAAGTTTCGATAAATTTAATCAAGTTTATGAAGGTTTATATACATTAAATGGAAAAGATGAAGCGACTCTAGGTGTGGCTAAAGAAGATCCGAAAGTAACTGATGGTGGAAAAACTTACACAATTAAATTAAGAGATAATGCAAAATGGTCAAACGGAGATCCCGTTACTGCACATGACTTTGAATTTGCATGGAAACGGGTATTAGATCCAGATACAGCTTCAGAATATGCTTATATTATGTATGATTTGCAAAATGCTGAAGAGATTAATATGGGGAAAAAAGATCCAGATACTTTAGGGGTTAAAGCATTGGATGATTATACATTACAAGTGAAATTAGCGAAACCAGTCCCATATTTCCAAGAATTGCTCGCATTTGGAACATTTTTACCTCAAAATGAAAAAGTTGTAAAAAAATATGGTGATCGCTACGGTACATCAGCTGAGCGTTCTGTATATAATGGACCATTTAAGGTTAAACAGTGGGCGGTAGAAGATAAAATCTTATTAGAGAAAAATAATAAGTATTGGGACAAAGACGTTGTGAAACTTGATAAGGTAAACTATAAAATTTTAAAAGATGCTCAAGCTGGTGCTTCTTTATATGATACAGGATCAGTAGACGATACAGGTATTTCGTCAGAACAAGTTGACAAGTATAAAGATTCACCTGCATTATTTAAACGGTTACTCGCTGCAACGTTTTATTTAAAACTGAATCAAGGCCAAGTTGAGAGTTTAAAAAATCAAGATTTAAGAGTAGCATTTTCACAAGCAATTGATAAGCAAGCTTATGTAGACTCTGTACTCAATAACGGTTCTGCACCAAGTGATGGCTTTACTGCAAAAAGCGTCGCAAAAGCTCCAAATGGTGAGGACTTTACAAAACAAGTCCACTCAGACTTACAATATAATCCTGAAAAAGCTAAAGCAAACCTTGAAAAAGCGAAAAAAGCGTTAAACCAAGATGAATTTACGTTCACATTGAATACAGAAGATACACCATCAGCTAAGATATCTGCAGAATTTATTAAAGCACAAATTGAAAAGAATTTACCAGGTGTAACGATTAAAATTCAACAATTACCGTTTAAACAACGTGTAGCACGTGAGCAAAGTGAAAATTATGAAATATCATTATCAGGTTGGGGACCAGATTACCCAGACCCAATGACATTTTTAACAATTATGACAACAGGTAACTCTTCAAACAATACAGGATGGTCTAATAAAGATTATGACGCGATGTTGAAAGAGGCTAATGGACCTTTACTTCAAAAAGCAGAAGAGCGCAACCAAGTGATGGTTGAAGCGGAAGAGTTATTACTTAAAGAAGCACCGATTGCTCCAATTTACCAAAAAGGGGGAGCACAATTGATTAACCCACAAGTGAAAAACATCCAATATCATAACTTTGGTGGGAATACATCATTGAAATATGTATACATTGATAAAAGTATTGATCGTGAAACAGGTAAAAAGAAAGAATAATTAAAAAGGTCGGGCTACTCAGTCTTAACAAAGACCAGCGCTTCATGCTGGTCTCTGTCAAGCGGGTATCCCGACTTTCTGTATTGTTATTTACGTTTACGTCCAAGCCCCATAGCTTTTTCCATTTTCTTTAATGTTTTGAATGACGTACGTTGTGCTTTATCGCGGCCTGCATCTAATATGTCGTCTAACTTGTCAGATTCATAATAGATACGATATTGTTCTTGGAATTGTGTTAAAAATTGTTCAACAACCTGTGCAAGGTCTGCTTTAAATGTGCCGTAACCTTCGTCTTTGTAACGGTTTTCTAATGATTCAATTGATTCATCAGTTAAACTTGAATAAATTGTTAATAAGTTAGAAATACCTGGCTTATTTTCTTTATCAAATTTAATGATGCCATCTGAGTCTGTGACAGCACTTTTAATTTTTTTCGCAGCTAAACGCGGTTCATCTAAAAGCGAAATGAAGTTTTTCTGATTATCATCACTTTTACTCATTTTTTTAGTTGGATCTTGTAGACTCATGACACGACCACCAACTTTAGGCATATGAATTTCAGGTTTTACTAAAATATCGTTGTATCGGCTATTAAAACGATCTACAAGGTTACGTGTTAATTCTATATGTTGTTTTTGGTCATCACCAACCGGTACAATATCTGTATTGTACAGAATAATATCCGCAGCCATGAGTGGTGGGTAAGTGAGTAGGCCTGTAGGAATACCGTCATTTTGTTTTTTGGCTTTATCTTTAAATTGAGTCATACGTTCTAATTCACCTATTGATGAAATTGTTGTAAGCATCCACCCCGCTTGAACGTGTGCAGGTACTTCAGACTGAATAAACAATGTTACCTTATCAGCATCAAGCCCTGAAGCAAGGTAAATTGCTGCAAGTTGACGAATTTGCTGTCTCAATTTAAGTCGGTCTTGAGGTACTGTAATCGCATGTTGATCGACAATACAAAAATAACAATCATAGTCATCTTGTATATCTCGAAACTGCTTTAAAGCACCAATATAATTTCCGATTGTAGGGATACCACTTGGTTGAATCCCTGAAAAAAGCGTTTTCTTCATTCTTTTTTACCTTCTTTCCAATTGATGTCCATAACCTATTCTAACAGTATTTCTTTTAATTGTAAGTTGTGATATGATAAGTATATCAAATGTTTTGGACTTGGTCAGTATCGTACTAAAGTCTGATTATTTGAAATAATAGCAGATTATTGAAGTTTTCTCATTAAATTTTAATGTTGGAAATCTAAAATATAATCATAAAGTAAAATAAGCAATTTTGAGATATATGGGACAATATTATGTCGTATATACACAATACTTATTTTCATAAAATTAGGAGAGTGAGATGTATGGTAACATTATTTACATCACCAAGTTGCACATCTTGCCGTAAAGCGAAAGCATGGTTACAAGAACATGACATTCCGTATACGGAGCGAAATATCTTTTCAGAACACTTAACATTAGATGAAATTAAACAAATTTTAAAAATGACAGAAGATGGTACAGACGAAATCATTTCTACACGTTCAAAAACATATCAAAAGTTGAATGTTGATATTGATTCATTGCCACTTCAAGATTTATATTCAATCATTCAACAAAATCCTGGTATTTTACGTCGACCTATCATTTTAGACGAAAAACGTCTACAAGTTGGGTATAACGAAGATGAAATTCGTCGATTCTTACCACGTACAGTGCGTACATTCCAATTACAAGAAGCGCAACGCATGGTTGATTAATGAAATACCTATTCAGATTTTAATCTAGTCACAATTGTATATGTTATGTTGAAATGAAAAGAGTAGGATGTTGATCTATGGGTACATAGATGATACATCTTACTTTTTTTATTATAAGATTTTTCTATCTATTAGAGAACGGAAATGCTCAAGTACAATTTGATTGTGAGAATCTTTTTAAGAAGGAAACATTACGATTTTATGTTATGATAAAGGTAAGAGAAGGTTAAAATGTAAGTATAATCAAAACGATTGTAATTTTATAAGTTGTCTAATACAATAGGGATACTATTCATCGACTGTAAGGAGTGAGATGATATGAGAATAGAACGTATAGATGATATGACAGTTAAATTATTTATCACATATACAGATATTGAAGCACGTGGTTTTAAGCGTGAAGATTTATGGACAAATCGTAAACGTGGTGAAGAGTTCTTTTGGTCAGTAATGGAAGAAGTTAATGAAGAAGAAGATTTTGTTGTAGAAGGTCCATTATGGATTCAAGTACATGCTTTTGAAAAAGGTGTCGAAGTTACAATTTCAAAATCTAAAAATGATGAAGTTATGGATATGACTGAAGACGATAAAGCGTTTGATGAATTAGACAGTCAATTAAATGAATTATTATCTCAATCAATAAAAGAAGATATTGAAGAAGAGGAACTTAAAGCAGCAAATGCGCAATCGCATTATCAAAGAGGTAAAAAACGCCAGAAACGTCAAAACGCAGCATTATCGCATACTGTCATCTTTAAGTTTGATAGTTTAGAAGCAGTTATCGAATATGCACATCGTAATGATCAAACTTTAACACAGTTTGAAGATTTATTATATATGCTTGATCACCAATACTATTATGTCGTACATTTTGACGATTCAGTAAGTGAATCACAAATTCATGATTATTATGGTCAAGTTTTAGAATTTGCTACGCCAGGTGATGTGACACAAATTTATCTTGATGATTATGGCAAAATTATTATGAGTCATAATGTGACTGAACAAGTGAAACGTTACTTTCCATCAGAAGAATAATGTGATAATGAATCTATAAATTAAATACTCATTGTTTTAAAGTTAAGCTAATTCAGTTGGAGATGAACATGCATCTATTACAATTGAATTAGCTTTTTTTAAAGTAAACATATTTTTATTAGCGTGTTAATGTATGAGGAGGTTTCATATGTTAACAGCAATGAATCACAAGCATCAACAAGTCTTTGCACAACATGCATCAAAGTCTAATCAATACTATTGTCCTGTGTGCCAAGCTCCTGTAATTTTACGAAATGGACAGACTAAAGTTGCGCATTTCGCACATCGAACGCATTGTCGACTTAAGTCATCACATCCTTCTGAATCATTAGAACATTTACGTTATAAACATCATATTTATCAACAATGTTGTATGTTAGGATATGATGCAAACATGGAGGTATGGTTACCTGACATTCAACAAATACCTGATATTCTAGTTCAGCATACTGCTATTGAGGTGCAACTTAGTCCAATTTCAATCAAGGAGATTCAACAACGAACAGCTGGTCTTAATCAATTAGGATATCGTGTGATTTGGATTACTCGACTCCCTAACATAAAAAGAGAATTGTTCCAATTTAGTCAATTACATCAAACCTTGATAGATCATAATAATGGCCATTTAATCTGCATTGACCCTATAAATTTAGAGTTAAAACGATTAGCTCAATTAATACCTATTACAGCTAAGCAATTTAACGCTAAAGTTGAACGCATATCAATTAAAGCATGTTTAGATATGACTTTAAAATCTCAATATATTAATGAAATAACTGTACGAAAACTTTCCTCGTCTCGCTTACTCGATTATCTTTTTCAATGTCGTCGGAAAAATAGTGTGCTCGAACCAACATTATCATTGGCATACCGTTTACACATGACTGATGCCCAAATATTGAAAGTTACAGGCTTTTTATTTCCAGAACAACTCTATTTTCAGACACATCCAGTATTATGGCAACTTCAAGTTCTCTATTGCCATAAATACCAATTACCAATATTTCAAACACTTAAATCTATGATGAAAATTAGATATTTTTATCAACAAAATATCAATATAGACGTCATACTTGAATTATTAATCAAAAAATATTGCAAAATTTTACAAATATGAGGATATAGTGTGCATAGTTGATTTGAAAATGAGAAAATAAAGGTATCGTATCGTTTAGAGGAGGAATAACATGAGTCAACAATTAACGAGAGAAGAACAAGAACAAAAATACCCTGAATATACATGGGATTTAACAACTATTTTTGAAAGTGATGAAGCTTGGGAAGCGGCATTTCGTAACGTCGAAGGTTATTTAGGTCAAGAGGAACAATATAAAGGTCATCTTGGTGACGATGCTGAAACATTATATCAAGCATTATCGCTAGAAGATGAAGTTGAAACAGAGCTTGAAGCGGTATATGTTTATGCGCATCTTAAACAAGATCAAGATACAGCAAATGATAAATACACTGGCTTTGAAGCTCGAGCACATCAATTAGCGATTAAATTAAGTTCTGCATGGAGCTTTTTAGTACCAGAACTTTTACAAATCGATCAAGCAAAGTTACAACAATTTGTTCAAGAACACGAAGGATTAAAACGCTTCGAATTTGACTTAGAATTACTTAATAAACAACGCCCACACGTACTTGATGCAGATAAAGAAAAGTTATTAACTGAAGCTCAAGACGCATTAGCGACACCTGGTAATGTATTCAGTATGTTTGATAATGCAGATTTGAAATTTGAGGATGTAGAAGATAAAGATGGACAAAAACATCCGTTAACACAAGGGACATTCATCAAATATTTAGAGTCAGATGATCGTATTTTAAGAGCATCTGCTTATAATAACGTATACCAAGCTTATGGAGCTTATAATAATACGTTAAGTGCAACGCTTGCTGGAGAAGTGAAAAAACATGTATTTAATGCACGTTCACATCATTATCAAACTGCTCGAGAACAAGCACTAAGTCATAATCACATTCCAGAAGAAGTATATGACAATTTAATCAAAACAGTTCATAAGTATTTACCATTACTTCATCGCTATACTCGCTTACGTCAGGAGCTACTTGGTTTAGATGATTTAAAAATGTACGATATGTATACGCCATTAGTCAAAGATATTAAATTTGAAATGCCTTATGAAGAAGCGGTTGAATGGATGCTAAAAGGCTTAGAACCAATGGGTGAAGAATATCTTGAAGTGGTGAAAGAAGGTTTAAATAATCGATGGGTCGATGTTTATGAAAATAAAGGTAAACGTTCTGGTGGTTATTCATCAGGAGCTCACAAAACCAATCCTTTCATCTTATTGAACTGGTCAGATACAATATCAGATTTATATACACTTGTTCATGAATTTGGACACTCTGCACATAGTTATTTTAGTCGTAAACATCAACCGTCAAATCATAGTGACTATTCTATATTTGTTGCAGAAGTTGCTTCAACATGTAATGAAGCGCTACTTAGTGATTACATGGATAAACATTTAGATGATAAACGTCGATTATTATTACTGAACCAAGAACTCGAACGATTCCGTGCAACGTTATTCCGTCAAACTATGTTTGCAGAGTTTGAACATAAAATTCATCAAATTGAAGAAGCAGGAGAACCATTAACAGCACATCGAATGAATGAAGAATATGCGAAATTAAATCGCTTGTATTTCGGTGATACTGTTGAAACGGATGAACATATTAGTAAAGAGTGGTCACGTATTCCACACTTTTATATGAATTATTATGTATATCAATATGCAACTGGTTATAGTGCAGCTCAAAGCTTAAGTCATCAAATATTAACAGAAGGAAAACCGGCTGTTGAGCGTTACATTAATGAATTCCTGAAAAAAGGTAGTTCAAACTATCCAATCGAAATCTTAAAGAATGCAGGTGTTGATATGACAACACCACAACCAATTGAGGATGCATGCGAAGTATTCGAACAAAAACTAGACGCTTTTGAAAAATTAATGAAAGCTTGATGTAAATGAATTCGTTTACAATTTGACGGATTTGTGAAATATTTAATTTTTACAAGTTAAAGGGTTGAAAGAGACTGAAACACATGTTATATTAACACCATGAAATTAATCACATAACAAACATACCCCTTTGTTTGAAGTGAAAAATTTCTCCCATCCCCTTTGTTTAGCGCCGTGTCAGAACACGGCGTTTTTTTATGCTTCAAATCGGCACAAATCCTCTTAATTGAACTCATACTTAAAAATGAATAAGTTAAGTTACTACATTTTAAAATATTCATTACTTTTATAACAATATAATCCAACACGTAATAAGATTAGTTACAAAATAGTCTATTCAAGATTCTTTATGATTAGAATATTACTATTTAAAGACGAGATATTGCCTTAATTAAATGATTGTTTTAAAACTTAAATTTTAATAATACATATACACTTCTGGAATAGGGTGGTATAAAATATAAGAAACATACAACCTTATTTGAAAGGAAGTCAAATGAGTAAAATTATAGAATGTATTAATCTTACAAAAGTTTATCGTAAGGGGGACATAATCACAAAAGTTTTTGAAAATATAGAATTAAATATCTCTAGAGGTGATTTTATAGCGATCATGGGTACGTCTGGGGTAGGTAAATCAACATTAATAAGTATTTTAGGATTACTAGATACAAACTTTGAAGGTGAATATTATTTTAATCAACGAGATGTTCGAAAGATGAATGACGATCAATTGTCAGAACATAGAAATCAAGATATTGGATTCATTTTCCAAGATTTTAATTTAATCGATGAATATACAGTTCGAGAGAATGTTTTATTACCTCATCTATATAATCATCAACAACAGGAATCTACAAATATCGAAAGACTAGCACAACAAATGGGAATGTATGAAAAACTAGACGCGTATCCTAAAAATTTATCTGGTGGTCAAAAACAGAGAGTGGCTATCATGCGGGCATTAATTCATAATCCTAAATTAATTATAGCTGATGAGCCAACAGGCGCATTAGATGAGATGACACGGAATGAAATTTTAAATATTTTAGTGACACTTCATAAAGAAGGTAGAACCATTTTACTTGTGACACATGATTTGGAAGTGGCGAAATGTAGTACTAAAATTTTAGAGTTAAAAGCAGGCACATTAAGCGAGAAATTAGGTATACAACATGCAAAAATATAGAATATTTAAAGATGTATTAAAGTTACTTAAGCGAAATAAAAGACAGAGTATACTTACAGCTATAGCTATAGGTATCGCGACATTTGTCGTTTTAATGATACTTTCAAGTCAATCTTATACATTTAATGCACTATCTGAAGATATGGATATCGAAGCACATACGACATCTCTTACATTTACACCGCATCACCGATTAAATCAACAAGGTTTCACTTCAGAAGATCAAAAGCTAATTGAAAAACATACGAGTTATCATCCTAGATTAGTATCCAGTTCATATGGAAAAGAAACACCTATAGAATTTGAAAATAATCATCAAATTTTAAGTTATAGAACTTTAAAAGATTTAGATCAGCATCAAATTACGCCACCTGAAATTTTAAAAGGTAAAGATTGGACAAGTCTGAAAAGCAAAAATGGAATAGCCATCAGTGATAAAGCTTTAATGAAGTTAACGCGACAACCACATATAGAAAATTATATAGGGGCAACAATAAAGATCAATGGACACCGCTTATTCATTCAAACAATATATCAAAGTTCAGCTGTTAAAGAAGTTTTGCCAGATGTCTTAATTTCCGAAAAAACAGTCCAATATTTGTTTAAAAACCACATTTTTTACGATCAACTGGATGTTGATACAGATAAACCAGCCGAAGTATATGACATGCTATCCTTATTAGATAAACATGGCACTCACGCAAAAGAGGGAACGTACGACTTTATTGATAATACACAAGTCTACAAAGATACGAAAGCAGAAACTAGTACGATATTGAATTTTATTGCTTTATTATCAAGTATTTCAATTTTTGTAGCTGGATTTGGTGTAATGAATGCTTTATTCTCAACAATTAGTGAGAGAAGTAAAGAAATAGCGATAAGACGTGCTCTAGGCGCGAAAAAGTCACACATTTATACTTCATATATCATTGAAGGCACACTACTTTCATTTTTTGGCGGAATTTTAGGTGTAATCGCGGCACTTATTATGATTGCTTTAATGAACCTTTCAGGGATGGTAGCATCTGTTTCTATAGTACAAGTCGTGATCACATTAACAATTACAGCAGTTTTTGGTGTGCTGTTTAGCATTATACCTGCAATGGTTGCTGCACATAAAAATGTAGTAGAAGGATTAAGGTAAATGCTAGAACTTTTAATAAGTGCCTTAGATTATTGATTGAGTTGTCCTAATTACATCTCTAAGTAAAGGAAGAGTTTATGAAAAAATGGGATTTAATATTAATATTTATTATTTTAAGCGAGTATGTTGTATGTTTCGCGATTGCGGTTCATTTAAATATTTTTCAATTTATGTTGGTTGGACAAGTTATTCCAACGGTATTATTAGCAATTCTTGGAGGAAGGATAGCATCATTATCAAAATATAAATGGTTGATTATAGCTCTTGTAAGTATAATATATGCTGTGTTGATGTTTATCCTGCTTAATCATATACCAATACAAATAATAGAAAATAATACTACTCAAAGTTCAACTTCTACATTTTCATTCAGTAGAAATATTGGCTTTGGTACATACTTTGGTTTGTTTTTGCAACAATTTGTTATAACAACTTTGATAACTATACTGTTAAGTATTATAAAACGAATACAAATGGGGAAGTACTAATATAGTATACAAAAACGGTTAGTGAGTGGATTCGCTAACCGTTTAATCATTCTTTGTATTACTATTTATTTAGATATTACGACATTTTAGATTTCCAAAATTCACCACTAGGATAGGTCAATTTTTCTACTTTCTGTTGTAATACTAACTTTTTGAGTTCTTTTTTAAGTGTTTTTTTAGGCCATTCGTAAATTGTTAATAATTCTTCTTCTGTAACAAGTTGCTTTTGTTGAATGTAGTCACAAAGTTTGGGCGGAAGATTTTTTTCAATAGGCGTTCCCATCATTTCATTAATGATATAAGTGTAAATGTGATATGGGTATAAGCCTTCCACTTTTAATCCCTCTTCTTGAATGTCTTCATTGAAAAATACTAGAGAAGGGGCCATTTCGACTTCCATTTCTCGTGCAATATGAAGATCGACTTTTAAACTTTCACGTAGTTTACCATGCTTTAAATCATCTTGGTAAACGTCAAAATCCAGTCCTGCATTAATAATACACTTTGCTATCATTTCTTCAGTGACAATATCACGTTTCGGAATGATTTCATTTTGAATCAAATGCATGAAACGATGTGCGCGCGCTCGACCTTGTAATTCAGCTGCTTTAAAGGCGAGTGCGATATTATCACGATCAGATGTACTTTGTGCCTGACACTTCGTTAGTACACGTAAAGACGGATTTAATATATGACGAATACGGAGATATTGATGATATTCGATTCTCAATTTTGATAATACTGCAGAAAGTTTAAAGCTCTCTTCACTAAATGGATCGAAAAAAGAATATATTTCAATTTTGCTCACAGGTGAAAGATTCAAATCTTCACGACGACTATTAGTTAAAATGCGTAATTCTTCAGTCATGTTTTCACCTTCAATTAATTTTCAGTATTAACCATATGATTCGCAGTTAAACGTAATCTCTCATATAAATATGAGCCTACACCGTCAGGCAAGTTTGCCGTTTCAATAGCAGTGGCCATATTTTCAAGCCAAGCTTCTTTTGCAGCTTGGTCAATTGTAAAAGGGAGATGACGTTGTCTTAACATTGGATGACCATGTTCTTGTGTATACAAATCTGGGCCACCTAAAAATTGAGTTAAGAACTGTTTTTGTTTACGTGCTGTTTCAGCAAAGTCACCAGGGAATAAATGATTGATGCGATTGTCTTGTTCAACGAGTTGATAAAAATGATCAATCATTTGGTATAAAGCATCTTGTCCGATAATATCATAAGGCGTTTTTGTCATATTAATCACCAATTTAGTTTCATTATATACATAAATAATAACATGAATTTTTACAATTCAAAGCAAAAGCACTTGCCTATTAGATTAGAAGTGATATTGTATCAGAAATATAACTTTATGATAAATCTAAGGTTTTAAAAATAGCGATTCACTAGAACTTTACCAATTTACTCTATCTCATCTTCTTTTAATTCAGCTTGACGTTCGAAAAAACGTTGTACTTTGTTTTTCGGGGGGTTATGTGTTAAATGAAACTGATCCAGAATTGCTTGGAAGGCTACTAATCCTCTATCATAGTCATTCACTTCAAACTCTAACTCATAATCTTCAGTTCCTAAATATAAACTATGATCTAAAACAAGCAAGCCGTTTTCGAGTTGTGTTTCCATTCTTTTAGTTTCAAGTGCACCTAAAATTTTAAGATTTGAGATGTTAATATCATGTTGTTTGAGTATTGTAACGACATCATGTGGTAATTCTGAGGATGGTATTTGTTGAGTAGGTAATATTGAAATAGGTGAGTTATATTCTGTTAAACCTATTTTTGCAGGCACTTTTAACGTTAACTCTAATCCATCGTCTTTCTCACGGATTCTAAGTGCCATTTTATGCTGTGCGATTTGTAAATCTGGCGTATCAATGTAATGATTTTTTTGGGTGAATGGCTGTTGTGTTTTAAAATAGGCTGTTCTAATAGTTTGATAAGTTTCAGCGTCAATTAATTGTTTGAATTCTATTTCTTGTGCTTGAGCCATGCTCTATCCTCCTCTTATCATGTAGCGTTTATTTTTAAATTATGACTGAAAATCATCTCTTTTGAAAGTATTTCGTATAGAGTGATTCAACATGAGGTGAACGGTAAATTATGTTAAACTATAACTTGATAAGGAGGAAAAGGTATGCGTATATATGTCAACGAAATTAAAATTCAAGATGATCGAATTTTATGTTATACAGATCAATCTACAGAAGGATTTACAGAAGCTGGTCAAATGTTAGTAGATAGTGACAACTATGCTTTTGTGAGTCTACTTGATGATGGATCTTCTTATTCATACTTAATTTTTGTTCAAGAAACGTGGTCGATGCTACATCATAATCGTGATAAACAATTGGTAGTGAATGACACACTTGTCCTTGAACGTTTTCACGAAGAATTAGATTATTTACTTGAAAATATTCAAGGGAACTCCAATTATGGTAAAGACTTTGTTGCTGCTGTAGAAGAAACTTTTGAATTAGCATGAAGTGGAGTGAACAATTATGAATCAATGGGAAATTTTTCTATCGCCTTATCGCCAAGCTATTGACGAACTTAAAGTTAAACTAAAGGGGTTACGAAAACAATACGAGGTGACAGAACATAATTCACCAATAGAATTTGTTACAGGACGTGTAAAACCAATTACGAGTATTATTGATAAGGCCAACAAAAGGGGTATACCATATGATCGCTTAAGTGATGACATGTATGACATTGCTGGATTGCGTATCATGTGTCAATTTGTGGACGATATTGATAAAGTTGTAGATTTGTTACGACAACGTGAGGATTTTAAAGTTGTCGAAGAACGAGATTACATTAACAATACAAAACAAAGTGGATATCGTTCGTATCATGTGATTATTGAATATCCAATTGAAACTTTAAATGGGACAAAATCTATCTTAGCTGAGATTCAAATACGTACTTTAGCTATGAATTTTTGGGCAACAATCGAACATACGCTTAGATACAAATATGATGGAGATTATCCTCCAGAAATTCAAACGCGTCTTGAACGGGCAGCTGAAGCGGCATTTTTATTAGACGAGGAAATGTCTGAAATTAAAGACGAAATCCAAGAAGCTCAAAAATATTATTCCAAAAAGCGTTCGAAAAAACATGAGAATCGTGAGGTGGAGTGATGCGTTATGCGATTTTATCAAAAGGAGATGCGAAGTCAGAAGCATTAAAGCATAAGATGCAAACACATATGAAAGATTTCAAAATGATTGAAGATGTTGAAAATCCTGAAATTGTCATTTCTGTGGGTGGTGACGGTACGTTATTACAAGCCTTTCATCAATACAGTCATATGTTAGCACAATGTGCATTTGTAGGTATACATACCGGACACTTAGGGTTTTATGCTGATTGGTTACCACATGAAGTGGAAAAGCTCATCATTGAAATTAATAACTCTGAATTTCAAGTCATTGAATATCCACTATTAGAAATGATTGTGCGCTATAATGACAAAGGGTATGAAACGCGTTATTTAGCACTGAACGAAGCGACAATGAAGACTGAGAATGGCACAACATTGGTTGTTGATTTGGATATCCGAGGTCAACATTTTGAGCGTTTCCGAGGAGATGGATTATGTATTTCAACGCCTTCAGGGTCGACGGCATATAATAAAGCGTTAGGGGGAGCGTTAATCCACCCTTCATTAGAAGCAATTCAAATTGCCGAGATCGCATCAATTAATAATAGAGTCTTTCGAACAGTAGGCTCTCCACTCGTATTACCAAAACATCATACGTGTCACGTTAAACCTGTCAATCATGATGTTATTTTGACTACTGTGGATCACGTCAGCGTGAAACATAAGAATGTAAACACGATTCAATATCGTGTGGCAAACGAGAAGATTCGTTTCGCGCGATTTAGACCTTTCCCATTTTGGAAACGCGTGCATGACTCATTTATTTCAAGTGGTGAAACGCTGTGAGATTCCAATATGATATACAAACTTCAGTGTCTTTAAAAACTTTTTTATATGAACAAAAGTTTTCCAAAAAGACGATTAGCGCCATTAAACAAGATGGCGCTTTACTTGTAAATGATATCCCACGTACAGTCCGATATATGCTTGAAGTTGGAGATACGGTTGTTGTTCAACTCCCTCGTGAACACCCAAGTCCCTTCTTAGTGCCTTATGACCAACCATTAGATATTTTGTATGAAGATGCATGGTTACTTGTAGTCAATAAACAAAAGCATCAAAATAGCGCGCCATCACGAGAACATCCACATGAAAGTTTGGTTGAGCAAGTATTATCATATATGCAAAATAAAGGTGAAAGTGGTATCCCTCATATCGTAACACGGCTTGACCGTCAGACGATGGGGGTTGTGATTATTGCAAAATCACGACATATTCATCATTTAATGTCATCAATAACAATTCATAAATATTATGAGTGTATTTGTGAAGGGATATTGACACAACCTGATACGATTGAAAAGCCTATTGCTCGTACATCTGACAGTATTATTGAACGTACAGTATCAGAAAAAGGTAAATATGCAAAGACGATATATTGGCCTGTACAAAATTTTCATCAATATACGTTATGTCGTGTGAAGCTTGAAACGGGAAGAACGCATCAAATTCGCGTTCATTTTAAATCCATTGGTCACCCTATTGTAGGAGATGGATTATACGGACATATACATCCTTTATATGAGACACAATTACTTAAATGTGCTGAGGTGGCTTTTATACACCCCATTACTCAAAAGGATGTACATGTTCAAAGTGTAACACCTCAATTTGAGCAAATATTATATACATTATAAAAGGAAAGTGAGCGGGGTGAAAGGTTTGAATAATGAACATGATCATTTAATTTTAGATGATGAAGAGCGCTACAATAAAATTCTGTTAGATCAATTGATTCGAGAAGAAGATATTGATGGGTTTAGAACTGAATTTTTAGCGATGCACTCTTACGAACAAAGTGAATATTTTGAAGATAGTGATTCAACGGTTCATCAAAAAATGTATCAATATTTATCACCTGAAGAAGTAGCTAACTTTTTCGAAAATCTAGAAATTGATGAAGAAGATTATGAAACGCTATTTGAAGAAATGAATGCGACATATGCAAGTCAAATTCTTGAGTATATGTCTTACGATAATGCGGTAGATATATTAAATCAATTGTCAAAGCGTAAAATTGCAAGCTTACTGATGTTGATGAATCGTGAAGATGCAAAAGAAATCAAAGCATTATTACATTATGAAGAAGATACAGCTGGCGGTATCATGACAACGGAGTACATTTCATTGACAATTTCAACGCCAGTCCATGAGGCGTTAATGCATGTTAAAGCGCAAGCACCAGAAGCGGAAACGATTTATGTGATATTTGCGATTGATGAGCATAAGAAACTAGTCGGTGTCTTGTCATTACGTGATTTAATCGTTGCAGAGAATGATGCTTATATCGAGGATATTATGAGCGAACGTGTGATTAGTGCTAACGTTGCCGACGACCAAGAAGATGTCGCACAAACGATGCGTGACTATGACTTTATCGCAATGCCTGTTGTCGATTATCAAAACCATTTATTGGGTATTATTACAATCGATGATATCGTTGACGTTATGGATGAAGAGGCTAGTGAAGACTATTCTCGTTTAGCAGGTGTGTCTGATATTGATTCCACTGACGATTCTATTTTTCAAACGGCGTTAAAACGTTTACCGTGGCTTTTGATCTTAACGGTGCTCGGTATGATTACAGCATCTATTTTAGGTTCGTTTGAAGAAACCCTAGAAAAAGTAGCACTCTTAGCAGCATTTATTCCTATTATTAGTGGGATGTCTGGGAATTCTGGGACGCAATCACTTGCGGTTTCAGTTCGAAATATTTCAACTGGTGAAATTAAAGAAAAGAGTAAGCTTAAATTAGCATTACGTGAATCTGGAAGTGGCTTTTTAACCGGAATTACATGTGCAATTTGTTTAACGTTAATTATCATTGTATTGTATCAACAACCTTTCCTTGCAATGATTGTCGGGACAAGTTTAACAATTGCGATGACAGTTGGGACAACAATCGGTTCTGTTATTCCACTTTTAATGAACAAAATAGGCATTGATCCCGCAGTTGCAAGTGGGCCATTTATTACTACGATTAATGATATTGTCAGTATGTTGATATACTTCGGTCTGGCAACTTCATTTATGACATATTTAATGTAAGGGGGGCATCTATGGAATTTGTATCACTTGTTATTGTAATCATTGCAGCTGTATTGACACCTATCATTGTTAATCGGTTTAAAATAGGATTTTTACCCGTTGTAGTTGCTGAGATATTAATGGGGATTGTCATTGGTCGCTCATTTTTAAATATCGTACACACCGATGAGACGCTTAAGATATTATCCACATTGGGCTTCATCTTTTTAATGTTTTTGAGTGGTCTTGAAATCGATTTTAATGCTTTTAAAAAAGACAAATCTAATAAAAAACAAGAAGTGACAACTGGACCGAGCCATTTTACGCTAGCGTTGATGATTTTTTCACTTATCATGATTGTTTCAACATTTCTTGCTTTCGCATTTAAGTGGGTCGGTCTCATTGATGATGTTTTACTGATGGTCATTATTATTTCAACGATTTCTTTAGGGGTTGTTGTACCGACGCTTAAAGAAATGAATATCATGCGAACACGTATCGGCCAGTTTATATTATTAGTCGCAGTACTTGCAGATTTAGCGACGATGTTATTATTAACGGTGTACGGTGCGTTAAATGCAACAGGGAGTAGTACGATTTGGTTAATTGGTATTTTAGCAGTATTACCAATCGTTTTTTATTTCGTAGGCGCTTTTTTGAAAAAGGCACCAATCTTTGAAAAACTAATGGACGGTACGACGCAAATTGGAATCCGGGCTGTATTTGCACTTATTATTTTGCTTGTTGCCCTTGCAGAAGGTGTAGGTGCAGAAAATATTCTCGGCGCTTTTTTAGCTGGGGTGGTCTTATCGTTACTGAAGCCAACACCTGACTTAGTAGAAAAATTAGACTCATTTGGCTATGGATTTTTCATTCCTATCTTCTTTATTATGGTAGGCGTCGAACTGGATATACCATCATTAGTTAAGAATCCATCGCTACTGATTATTATTCCGATTTTGATATTAGCATTTATTATTTCAAAATTAGTTCCAGTATTGTTCATCCGAAAATGGTTTGATATGAAAACAACAATTGCTTCAGCATTTTTATTAACATCGACATTATCATTAGTCATTGCTGCGGCGAAGATTGCTGAAAAACTACATACAATTAGTGATGAAACGTCAGGAATTTTAATTTTAAGTGCAGTCATTACATGTGTGTTCGTACCAATCGTCTTTAAAAAATTGATTCCGGTACCTGACGAAATGCAAACGACAGTAAATGTTGCATTGATCGGTAAGAATCAATTAACGATTCCAATTGCACAAAAATTGAGCTCTCAACTGTATCAAATCACATTATATTATCGTGAAGATTTATCAGATCAGCGAAAATTGTCGGATGATATCACTATGATTGAATTTCCAGACTACGAAGCGAAGATGTTAGAGCGCTTAGGATTATTTGATAGTGACATCGTGGTATGTTCGACAAATGATGATAACATTAATCGTCGTGTTGCGCTAATGGCTAAGGATCACGGAGTTGAACGAGTAATATGTCGTCTTGAATCAAACGATGAGGCACAAGAACTATCACATCATGGTATTGAAATTTTTAGTAATTTCCAAAGTAACCAAATATTACTTAAAGGTATGATTGAGACACCAAATATGTTGAATTTATTAAGTAACGTGGAAACTTCACTTTACGAGATTGGAATGTACAACTATGCATTTGATCATATGCAGTTACGAGATTTTCCATTTGGTGGCGATATTATCTTTGTCCGCATTATACGTAATAATGAGTCAATCGTTCCGCATGGAGACACTTTCTTACAATACGGAGATCGTCTGATTGTGACAGGAACTAAAGAATATGTTGAGCAACTGAAAATTGAACTTGAAATGTTTTAACGAAGCACTCAACACGTATGGATAATATTTGTATGGTTTTCAGTGCTAATGGTAAAATTAAAGTAAATTTATTGTAGTTGATAAAGGAGTTATTCAAAGTGATAGATCTTAAAAATAAAACATTCGTAATTATGGGTATTGCTAACAAAAGAAGCATTGGATTTGGCGTTGCAAAAGTGTTAGATCAACTCGGAGCAAAATTAGTTTTTACCTATCGTAAAGAAAGAAGTTTTAAAGAACTCGATAAATTAATCGATCAATTAAATCAAAGTGAAAAACATGTTTATCAAATCGATGTTCAAAATGATGAAGATGTGATTCAAGGTTTTGAGAAAATTGGACAAGAAGTAGGAAAAATTGATGGTGTATTTCATTCAATCGCCTTTGCACGTGTAGAAGAATTACGCGGTCGTTATTCAGAAACATCACGTGACGGCTTTTTACTTGCACAAGATATTAGTGCGTATTCATTAACTATTGTTGCACGTGAAGCACGTAAAATTATGAATGAAGAAGGCGGTAGTATTGTAACATCGACATATATTGGTGGAGAGGCTGCAGTGCCGAACTATAATGTTATGGGTATTGCGAAAGCAAGTCTTGAAGCTTCAGTAAAATATTTAGCAGCTGATTTAGGTCAAGATAACATTCGTGTTAATGCAATTTCAGCTGGTCCTATTCGTACATTAAGTGCACGTGGTGTCGGTAACTTTACATCAATCTTAAAAGAGATTGAAGAACGTGCACCACTAAAACGAAATGTAGATCAAGAGGAAGTGGGTAAAACAGCGGCATACTTATTAAGTGATTTCTCATCAGGTGTTACTGGTGAAAATATTCACGTGGACGCAGGGTTCCACGCAATTCGTTAAATATTTGTAGAAAATATTTGAAACTAGGCTAGAAAATGCAATTCTATAATAAATCGGACTGGTGACATTTAAATTATAAATGTTGCTTGTTCGATTTTTAATTTTTAGATACAAAAAGACGCAATGACCTCTATTATTGAAGTGACCAAACCATAATAAAGGAGATCATGCGCCCACGAATTATTTTATATCAAAACACTTGATAGGAAAAAACATAACCACTTTAAGTATACGCTTACATCGATGTGATTAAAAAAACGGTGTGTAAGTTTATAATGATATATCGCACATTAAAGAATAGGAATAATATAATGAAAAGAAGCACTTAAAATTATAAAGGGATGACATCATTCAACTTACCGGAAGTTATCTCTCAATGTATATTCGAAGATGATATAATATATAGGTCGCCTATCTCTCAGGCGTCAATTTAGACGTAGAGAGGAGGTGCATATCGGATGATCGAAGCTCTTGTTCACATCACGACCACAGTCATCAGTGGTTGTATTGTTGCGTTATTTACGTATTGGCTACGTACACGTAACAATAAGAAAAAATAGGCGATATTAGCCAGTACCTAAAAATCCCCTCACTACGCGCAATAGTGAGGGGATTGGTGCATATAATGCACGAAGCTCTTGTTAACTAAATTATAACATTGGTTAGTAGAAGAATGCAAAGTCTCCATTCATTTCTTTGGGTTCTATAATAAATCGGACTGGTAACATTTAGATTATAAATGTTGGTTGTTCGATTTTTAATTTTTAGATACAAAAAGACGCAATGACCTCTATTACTGAAAGTGACCAAACCATAATAAAGGAGATCATGCGTCCATAAATTATTTTATATCAAAACACTTAATATTAAAAGTGAGACATTGCATGGATTAATCTCCATTCATAATGTCTCACTTTTTTTGATAGTACTATGAATTTTACTTTCTTGATGATATCAACTATAAAATACTTTTATCATCGACATCACTTTGTGCTTTCAACATAATTTGTTGACGGTATTTGAAAACATTACGAACTAATGTTTTAAGCACTGCATACAATGGAACAGCGACTAAGATTAAAACAAAGCCACCTAAACTTCCAGAAGCTAAAATCACAACGATGATTGTAAGTGGGTGAATATTAAGTGATTTACCCATAACGTTAGGTGTAATCACGTTACCTTCAAGTTGTTGTGCAATCAGTGTTACGACACAAACCCATACAAATGTTGTTGGACTTTGGATAAGACCTAAGATACCTGCTGGTAAAAAGGCCATCCAAGGACCTAAAAATGGAATCATATTTGCCACACACGCAAACATTACGAGTAAAACGGTATATTCTAAACCGATAATTGAATATCCAATAAATAGAATAACCCCTAAAATTAAACTTACAGTCACTTGACCTTGTATGTAAGATTTTAAAGTATGGTTTAAATCTTTTAATAAATTAACTACAAAAATCTTACGCTCTCCATTAAATATACGGGCAATAGCAGGAATAAAACGTTCATGATCCTTAAGCATATAAATTAAGAAGAAAGGTACTAAAATAAGTAAGAATAATGTTGAAATAATACTTGTAATGATATTAAGCGAATTTGATAAAAGATCAGATGCGACAGAACCAGACTTATTAATCATCTCATTAATCTTATCAGTTACTTGATCTGGTAAACGATCACGTTGGTCTAAAGCAAAGTTGATAAAGTCTTGAGTTTGTCTTTGAATATATGGCAGTTGATGAATTAAATTTTCGATTTGAGTCGCAATGACTGGTCCGACTAATAAAATCACAATCGCTACCATTCCAGTCAACCCTAATAAAATGATTGTAATACTGGCCCATCTCGGGAAATGCCATTTTTCGAGTATATTTTGAAATGGCAAACAAATATAAAATAAGAAACCACTTAATAATAGCGGCAATAGAACGGATGAAACAATCGTAATGATTGGCATAAATAAGTGATCAATGTCTAAAAACAACTTAATTAACAAGAATAAAATTAATAACGCGATTCCCGTTCGAAACCAGACTTTATTTGTCATCAGTTCAACCTCCTTTTTAAATAATACACATATTATAGTATAGACTAACTAAGCTTATGATAAAAGAATAAAAATAATTATAAAGAATAAGACCTAAAATTTTTAAATGTTGTGAAAATTTAGATTTACAACTGAGCGCCAAACAGAGTATACTATACATATAGTTGTCTGAAAATTTAAAATGATAATTGGGAATGGGAGAGATGTTTTATGGTGGAGTCAATTGTAGGGTGGTTGAATAATATTGTATGGAGTAAACCACTCGTCTTTGGATTATTATTCACGGGGATTGCTTTTAGTTTAATCACACGTTTTTTACAAGTACGGCATTTTAAAGAAATGATTCGTCTTATGTTTCAAGGGGAAAAATCACCAACAGGTATTTCGAGTTTTCAGGCGATTGCATTATCATTAGCAGGACGTGTCGGTACAGGTAATATTGTAGGGGTATCAACGGCAATATTTATCGGTGGTCCTGGTGCTGTATTTTGGATGTGGGCAACTGCTTTCTTAGGAGCAGGGACAGCATTTGTAGAGTCAGCACTTGGTCAAATTTATAAAAAAGAAGAAGACGGTGAATATCGAGGGGGACCAGCATACTATATAGAGCGCGGAATTAAAGGTAAAATTGGTAAAATATATGGACTGATTTTTGCGGTCGTTACGATTATTTCAGTAGGTTTGCTTCTACCGGGTGTTCAGTCTAATGCGATTGCAAGCTCAATGCACAATGCATTTGGTATACAACCGTGGATTATCGCTTTAGTATTAATTGTTGTTTTAGCATTAGTTATTTTTGGAGGGGTAAAATCTATTGCGAAGGTAGCAACAGCGGTTGTTCCTTTTATGGCAATTATTTACATAGCAATGGCCGTTGTGATTATTTTACTCAATATTAGTCAAGTTCCAATGTTGTTTGCGCTAATCTTTAAATCTGCTTTTGGTATGGAGGCTGCGTTTGGTGGTATTATTGGAGCGATGATTGAGATTGGTGTAAAACGAGGATTATATTCAAATGAAGCAGGGCAAGGTACTGGACCACATGCAGCAGCTGCAGCTGAAGTATCTCATCCTGCAAAGCAAGGACTAGTACAAGCGTTTTCAGTATATGTTGACACATTATTTGTATGTACAGCTACAGCACTTATTATTTTAATTTCACAAACATATAATACGACTGACGGTACGACAACTGCTTCAGGAATGCCTAACTTGATTCATGATGGTGGTATTTATGTACAATCAGCGGATGGTACTAAAGATTATTCGGGAACAGCGATGTATGCACAAGCAGGGATTGATAAAGCATTTAATAGTTCGTATCACTTTGATCCAACTTTTTCAGGGTTTGGCTCATATTTCATAGCAATTGCACTGTTTTTCTTCGCTTTCACAACGATACTAGCATATTATTATATTGCTGAAACGAATGTAAGTTTCGTAACGAATCGAATTGCACAAAGGCAGAATAAATTTTGGCGAAATGTTACTCGAGTTATTTTGATAGCTGCAACAGCTTATGGCGCAATTAAAACAGCAGATGTTGCATGGGCATTAGGTGACTTGGGTGTAGGTATGATGGCTTGGCTTAACTTGATTGCCATTTGGATATTGTTTAAACCAGCATTAAATGCATTGCATGATTTTGAAAAACACAAAAAACAACATGGTACAGGGAAAACCGCGATTTATCGACCTGATCCTAAGAAGTATCCAACAGCTACATTTTGGTTAGAAGATTATCCAAGACGTTTGAAAGAAGAACATTATCAGGTTGAAGACTAATCTGAATATAAAGCTAAATATTAACAGGTATGTGCGTCTCTTGATACAATAAGGTTAATTCGTATAAGGGGGCGCTTTTTGAATGACAGAATTTAAGGCGGGTCAAATAACCAAAACACAGTTTGAAAGTAACATTCTAGATAGAACGGTTACGTTATCCGTATATCTACCAGAAGATTATTCTAATGATGAACCATCAAATGTTATCTTTTGTTTCGATGGTCGTGATTTTATGAGATATGGACAAATCCATCGTCTTTATGAAAGACTTTGGAGAAAAGGCGAAATTAAAAAATCAATTATCATAGGATTCCATTATGAAAGTGTCCACAAGCGACATGAAGAATTTCATCCTCAAGGAGAATTCGCTTCAATGACTGTGCGTGCCGTAGCAACTGAAATTTTTCCTTGGATAGATGAAACTTTTACTACACATACATCAAGTGAATCACGTGTTTTATTAGGAGATAGCTTAGCGGGTAGTATCGCCTTTTTAACCGCATTATCGTACCCACGTACACTGAGTCAAGTAGGTATGCTCAGTCCACATGTAGATGAAGTGGTAGAACTTCTATTAAATCGTTGTCAGTTTAAAGGTAATTTATCAATTTGGCACGTCATTGGTAAAGAAGAAATAGATTTTAAATTACCAACAAGTGGAGAACGTGCAGACTTTTTAACACCCAATCGTGAATTAAAAAAATTATTAGAGCCTACGGTGCGTTCGTACTATTATGATGAATTAGACGGGGGTCACAACTGGAAAACATGGCAAAAAGAATTACCTAAGCTGTTAAAATATTTTTTAAGTAACGAATAATTCTAAATTTTGCTATAATAGAATTAAACGAAACAAAGGAGGAGTTTCAATGATTTTAGGTTTAGCATTAATTCCATCAAAAGATTTCCAAAATGAAGTCAATGCGTATCGTAAACGCTATGATAAGCATTACACTAAAATTCAACCGCATATCACAATTAAAGGTGCATTTGAAATTGATGACAATGATTTTGAAAAAGTAAAAGATGAAATTCGTCAAAGATTAGAAGGGGTTAACCGCGTTGAAGTACATGCAACTAAAGCTTCTAACTTTGCGCCAACAACAAATGTAATCTACTTTAAAGTTGAAAAAAATCAAGAATTAGAGACTCTTTTTGATAAGTTTAATTCAGAAGATTTCTATGGTACTGCGGAACACCCATTTGTACCGCACTTTACAATTGGGCAAGGTCTATCCAGTCAAGAGTTTGAAGATATTTATGGCCAAGTTCGTCTAGCAGGTATTGATCATAAAGAAACAATTGATACATTATCTTTAATGCAATTTGATGAAGCTAAAGATAAATGGGAAGAAATTGAAACATATACATTAGGATAAATAAAAAGGTTAGGACAGGTATTCACTTATGAAAGACTACTAATTTTTCATAAGCATGCCAGATGTCCTAGCCTTTTTTATAGTTATTAATGTTGAATTTTAGTGCGACGTTTAAGAAAATATATACCGTAAAATAAAGCAAGAAACAAAATCAATAGTGTCGCAAAGTAAAACGAATAGATAGGGTTACTTGAGACTTGCGAAATTTGTCCGCCTAAAAATGCACCGATCATTGCGCCAAAGCCTTGGATACTATTAATAACGCCCCATGTTTCTTCTTGCTCACTAGAATGAATAAAACCCGCCATAAACGTGTTCCAAGCAGGTAATAATAAACCATATAACAATCCAATTCCAAACGCAATAATCCAAACGATATGGATTTCTGTAATCATTGTGAGAGAAAAAATAGATACGCCGTAAATCATAAATCCTATAAAAATAACCCAGTACATAAATAGAGTAGAGTGACTATCAATTAATTTTGAAAGCAACAACATAGATATCGTACAACCGATAGCACCTATAATAATAGCAAACGTATACTCTATAGTAGAAACACCTACAATATTTAAAGCATATTGTGGTAAAACAGGAACCAAGGCACTAATTGCGATACCTTGAAGTAATATCCCTGGGAATAAAATTAAATGACGTTTCGTTACACTCACAATTTGTTTTAATTGTTGCTTTACATTTTTAGTATTGTAATCTGTTAAACGGACTTTTACAAAGAAATATAAAATGAGCGCAATCGCAATACACAATGCCATTAGAAAGTTATAATGTGTAGCGTGCACTTTAAATAAGAGATTCATACCAATCATACCGACTAATAATCCTGATAACCAAGCGAAATAGACGTAGCCCATTTGTTTACCGCGTGAGCGCTCATCGACACTTGCTAGCATAATTACCCAAATCGGACACACAGCAATACCTAGCATAACTGCACTTATGAGCAATACGATAGGGGAAATTGGAAAAAGTATAACTAAACTTAAACTCACTAAAGCAAGTAAAAATCCGATTACGAGCACGATGCGGGGACCTAACCGTTTAAGGACAAAGCCAATAACAAAATTAGAAACAGAATCTGCTACAAAGTGAATAGAGATTGCAAGAGATGTAATCCCAACCGCAACTGATGTGACAGTTGGGAGTATTGTAAGATAGCTTAAAACATACATACCTCTTGCTAATTCCATTAAAAACAAAATAATGAGTAAAATATAAAAGTTTTTATGAGCACTGTAATTATTTGACGAGTAGCTTTGCATACAAAGGAACCTTTCCATAAATATTTTCTGAGTGGGATGCATTGTGTAATAAATCTAAAAGATCTAAACACAGACGTTGTGTTGAATATGGAATTCTTTCTCTCGATAGATTTTGAATCATTGTCTCAATTTCAGAAGGATTTTGTGTAAGATACGTCATAATATCTATTGCTTCTGAAGGTGTATTTGCAATTTTACCGAATCCTTTCATTTCAAAATAATGCGCGTTTTCAAGCTCTTGTCCAGGTGCAGGGTTTAAAAATATCATTGGCACTTTGCGAATAAACGCTTCAGAAATGGTAATACCTCCAGGTTTGGTAAGCATGAGGTGACTTGAAGCCATCCACTCATTCATATGCTTAGTAAAGCCTAAGATTAAAACATTAGGATTATCTTTAAAAGCTGCAGTAAGTTGGCGTTTTAAGGACTTATTTCTACCACAAATCATGACGACTTGTGCATTAGGACTTTCGTCAACTACACGTTGTATCATGGATTCAAATCCTTTCGAAACACCAAATGCACCAGCAGACATTAAGATAGTTTGTGCATTTGGATCTAACCCATGTGAGCGTAACCATTCTGCTCTATCTATATTCATTTCGAATTTTTCGGAAATTGGGATACCAGTGACTTTTAAATGTGATTCTGGGATTCCGATTGACATAAATTCATTTTTTAAATCTTCAGTCGCTAAATAGTAACGTTCTGAATATGGTGTAATCCAATTTTTATG
This sequence comes from Staphylococcus canis, assembly GCF_016238445.1. Classification (GTDB taxonomy): domain Bacteria; phylum Bacillota; class Bacilli; order Staphylococcales; family Staphylococcaceae; genus Staphylococcus; species Staphylococcus canis. Next base: position 13,883 of record NZ_JABANU010000014.1, on the reverse strand, counting down.
CATACGATAATCTGTCATCACAGTAGCAATAGGAATATTCATATTGAATTGCTCTGTTAATACTGACATTACCGGTGTCGGAAACGTTAAGAGAATTAAATCGGGTTTTTCTTTAAGCAGTAAGTTAACTAACTTATTGAGACCATAATATTTATAAAAACATTTATCTAACTGGTCAGGACGACTATAATAGAATGCTTTATACATCCGACGGAAATATTTAAAGCTATTAATATACCATTTTTTAGTTAAAGTCGTTATGATAGGGTGTGCTTCTAGGAATAAGTCATGTTGGATGACTGTAAGGTTGTTTAAGTTCATATTATGCAATTGTTCAATAATACTATTTGTCACTTGTATATGACCGTTACCGAATGAACCCGTAATAATTAATATTTTCTTCTTTTGAGACACTATAAAGGCCCCCTCCATATCAATTTGAACATAGTTAGTTAACGTTAGTGTAACCTAATTTGTTACATTTGTGATGTGCTAAAATGACATCTTATATAAAACTCAACATTGTAAAGTAATGATATGCTTTGTAAAGTTATAATTGTAATCATATCATTCTTTTTGTACACGCATTTCGTGAATTCATTATAATATCATAATATAATCTAAGTACCGATACAACAGATAAGATAAAGAACATCTAGATATTAAATGATAATGGTTCTATGGTGTTACAATGCATTTAAAGTCATAATCAACTACGATAAAATGAAAAATGCATTATTTTTTTGAGGAAATTTTACATTATAATTTAAATATCATTACCCATAAAAATTGTTTTTTAATCGTCAAATACGATAATGATATCATTCGAATCGTGAAGAAAAATTAGTCTATTTATATATCATTGAATATAAAAGGTGTATAATACATAAATGGATAAAAAAGGAGAGATATGAGTGGATGCGCAACAGCTATTCGAACATGTATTAATAAAAAAAGTAATTGGTAATTTAGATATTCAAATAGATGATATTACGACAGATTCACGTACGGCTAAAAAAGGAAGTATATTTGTGGCTTCTGTTGGTTATACAGTGGATAGTCACCGATTTGCTCAAAGCGTAGTTGAACAGGGATGTCAATGTGTTGTTGTAAATCATGAACTAGACCTTAAAGGTGATGTAACACAAGTGATTGTTCCAGATACGTTGAGAGTAGCAAGTCACATTGCACATCGTTTGTATAATTATCCGAGTCAACATCTGACAACAATTGGAGTTACAGGAACAAACGGTAAAACATCAATTGCGACAATGATTCATCATATTTATCGTCATCTTGGTAAAGGCAGTGCTTACCTTGGTACAAATGGTTTTCAACTCAATGAAACAATCACAAAAGGTGCCAATACGACACCTGAAACAGTTTCTCTGACTAAGAAGATGCATGAAGCAGTTCAAGCGGGCGCTGAAGCGATGACTTTAGAAGTTTCTTCGCATGGGCTATCTTTAGGACGTCTTAGTGGAGTGGAATTTGATATTGCGATTTTTTCAAACTTAACCCAAGATCATCTGGATTTTCACGGTACAATGGAAGCTTATGGTCATGCTAAGTCATTATTATTTAGTCAATTAGGTCAAGATTTAACTAAAACGAAATATGCAATTATTAATAACGATGATGATTTTTCTACATATTTACGTTCCGTGACACCATACGAAACAATCACATACGCGATTGAGTCAGATGCACAGTTTACAGCTCAAAATATACAAGAATCCCTACAAGGTGTAACATTCGATTTTGTGACGCCATTTGGTACATTCAACGTACAGTCGCCATATGTTGGTCGCTTCAACGTTTTAAATATTATGGCAGCGATTTTAGCAGTATGGGCGAAAGGAGCGGATATGCAATCGATTATTAATGTTGTTTCTGAATTAGAGCCTGTTGAAGGTCGTCTAGAGGTGTTAGACCCTTCATTACCTATAGATTTGATTATTGACTATGCACATACAGCAGACGGTATGACAAAGTTGATAGATGCTGTAGAACCATTTGTAAAACAGAAACTCATATTTTTAGTGGGAATGGCTGGTGAGCGTGATTTAACGAAAACCCCTGAAATGGGGCGTGTCGCTTCACGAGCAGATTATGTGATTTTCACGCCAGACAATCCAGCAAATGATGATCCTAAAATGTTAACAGCTGAACTCGCAAAAGGTGCGACACATTCAAATTATGTGGAATTTACAGATCGTGCAGAAGGTATTCGTCATGCTATTCAAGTTGCTGAGCCTGGAGATACGGTAGTACTTGCTTCAAAAGGAAGAGAACCATACCAAATCATGCCAGGACATGTAAAAGTCCCGCATAGAGATGATTTAATTGGTTTAGAAGCTGCATATAAAAAATTTGGAGGCGGTCCTCTTGAAAATTAGAGAAAGTCATAGTGAACAGTACTCTGCAAAAGTTTTTATATATCAAAATAAAAAAGAAGATTATTTTGTGGTTTCTATTCCAGATTTATTATGGTCTATTCAAATAGATGGAGAGTTGTATGGAGAAGCACTTACTGAACATCTCTTTATTCATTTGTTCAATGTTTTAGAGGAAGATGAAGCCCAAGTATTAGCTTTAAGAATCACGAACTGGATACAAGAAACTTAAAAATAAAGGAGTTTATATATGAGCATAAAAAATGAAGTGGAATCTCGAAAAACCTTTGCGATTATTTCTCACCCGGATGCTGGGAAGACGACATTAACGGAAAAGTTACTCTTCTTTAGCGGTGCGATTCGTGAAGCTGGGACAGTTAAAGGAAAGAAAACAGGTAAATTTGCAACAAGTGACTGGATGAAAGTAGAACAAGAACGTGGTATTTCTGTTACAAGTTCTGTCATGCAGTTTGATTATGATGATTATAAAATTAATATTCTAGATACACCAGGGCATGAAGATTTCTCTGAAGATACGTATCGTACACTCATGGCAGTTGATAGTGCTGTCATGGTTATTGACTGTGCTAAAGGGATTGAACCGCAAACGTTAAAATTATTTAAAGTATGTAAAATGCGTGGTATTCCTATTTTTACATTTATCAACAAATTAGACCGAGTGGGGAAAGAACCATTCGAATTACTAGATGAAATCGAGTCAACACTCGGTATTGAAACCTATCCAATGAATTGGCCGATAGGTATGGGTCAAAACTTTTTTGGAATCATTGATCGCAAGACACGTTCAATCGAACCATTTAGAGATGAAGAAAACACATTGCATATTAATAAAGACTATGAATTAGAAGAGCAACATGATATTGCTCATGACAGTGCGTTTCAACAAGCAATTGAAGAAATGATGCTTGTTGAAGAAGCGGGAGAGAGTTTTGATAAAGATGCATTGATGACAGGAGATTTAACACCTGTATTCTTTGGTTCAGCATTAGCGAATTTTGGTGTTCAAAATTTCTTGAATGCCTATGTTGATTTTGCACCAATGCCACACTCACGTCAAACTGAAGAAGAGGTTGAAGTGAGTCCATTTGATGAAGCATTTTCTGGTTTTATCTTTAAAATACAAGCAAATATGGATCCAAAACACCGAGATCGTATTGCGTTTATGAGAGTCGTGAGTGGTGCTTTTGAACGTGGTATGAATGTGAAATTACAGCGCACTGGTAAAAGTCAAAAAATTACACGATCTACAAGTTTTATGGCAGATGATAAAGAAACAGTCAATCATGCTGTGAGTGGTGACATTATTGGTTTGTATGATACGGGAAATTATCAAATTGGAGATACGTTAGTAGGCGGTAATCAAAAATTCAATTTTAAAGCCTTACCACAATTCACGCCGGAAATCTTTATGAAAGTGTCACCTAAAAATGTAATGAAGCAAAAACATTTCCATAAAGGGATTGAGCAATTGGTTCAAGAAGGTGCGATTCAATATTATAAATCTCCACATACCAATCAAATTATACTCGGTGCTGTGGGTCAACTTCAATTTGAGGTATTTGAGCACCGTATGAAAAATGAATATAACGTAGATGTTGTGATGGAACCTGTGGGTAAAAAGATCGCGCGCTGGATTGAAAATGAAGAAGACATTCAAGAAAAAATGAATACAAGTCGTTCAATTCTTGTGAATGACCGTTACGACAACAAAGTGTTTTTATTTGAGAATGATTTTGCGACACGTTGGTTTGAAGAAAAATTCCCTGAAATTAAGTTATACAGTCTATTATAGGATTAAATAAATCTTTAAAACTACTGTTATTTTTAAAATAATATGGGTATAATGGCTATATCATAATTAAATAACCTATGACTTTTGGTCAGAGGGGAGTAACTTGGGGATTGATTCTTGATTTCAATCTCACGCTTTGTCGTCATTACGAAGAATAATATCTTCCGGTGAAGCGGGCAATGTATGCTAGGTGAGACCTTTGCTATTAATTTAGCATAGGTCTTTTAATTTTGTCTCAGTTCAATATGGTGAACTGATCATAAAAATAAGGAGTTGTCTTATTCATGGATCCAAGTTTAATCTTATCCTACGGTTGGGTTGTCCTAGTTTTAGTATTTTTAGAAGGATTACTTGCAGCAGATAACGCAATCGTTATGGCCGTGATGGTTAAGCACTTACCACCAAAACAACGTAAGAAAGCGTTGTTCTATGGATTGTTAGGTGCGTTTGTATTTCGTTTCATTGCATTATTTTTAATTAGTATTTTAGCGAACTTCTGGTGGATACAGGCATTAGGTGCAATTTATCTGCTGTATATGTCTGCTAAAAATTTATATGATTTCTTTAAACATAAAAATGATTCAGACAGTCAATCTGAAGACGAAGATACTACAGATGAATCTGAAGCAGAAAAAGAAGTGGATGCCAAAACATTCTGGGCGACAGTTGCAAAAGTAGAATTTGCAGATATTGCGTTTGCGATTGACTCTATGTTAGCTGCTTTAGCGATTGCTGTAACACTGCCAAAAGTGGGTATACATTTTGGCGGTATGGACTTAGGTCAATTTTTAGTGATGTTAACAGGTGGATTAATAGGTGTTGTATTAATGCGTTTTGCAGCAACATTCTTCGTGGAATTATTAAACAAATATCCCGGCTTAGAAGTAGCTGCATTTGCGATTGTTGGATGGGTAGGTATTAAATTAGTAATTTTAGTACTTGCACACGACGATATCGGTATTATTCCACATGACTTCCCACACTCTACAACATGGCAAATTATTTTCTGGGTCGTGATGATTGGTCTAGTTGCAGCAGGATGGTTTACATCAGTTGTCCGTAATAAAAAGCACAAATCTAAATCTTAATAACTAGAACCTTATGAAGAATGGTACAAAGCACTTAATTCATTTGTATCATTCTTTTAATTATTTTTTTCAAATACATATGAAATATTACAGAAATTTAGTGAATGATATGGCATAATAGTAAGAAAGATATTATAGGAGGGGCATGCCATGAAAAATGATGAAAAGCATGTGATTCCACGACGTCAATACAAGAGACAGCGCCGTGAGTTTTTTCATAATGAAGAACGTGAACAACGTATCATTGCTCAACAAAAGCAGCAAGCACTAAAAGCGCAAAAAGAAAAAGAACAAATTAAAAATAATGAAGAGCGTGTGAAGGATAATTTAAGAAAAGCACGTGTCGAGAAGATTACACATGAAGACTATGAGCATAAAATGGATACATCAAGCAATGATGGAGAACAAACAGTTTCAGGTTTAACTACGTCATCTGGAAAATCTGCATCTCAAAAAGATGATGCTATTTCTAAAAAGCAACAAAACTTATATAAGCAACAAGCTAAACATATTCAACAAGCGCATCAAAAACCGAAAGAGCAGTCAACGCCGCCTGCCTCCCTTACAGAAAAAGAAACACATAACGATGAGAACGTACAAGCCGATACAAAACATCAGTATCATTCACAGAAGGATTGGACAGAAAAAGTAACAACATTTCTTTCAAAAGAATGGGCTAAAATGCTCGTTTTATTAGCAATTTTGTTGATTCTATTCTTACTCTATTCAATTTTTAATAATGTCAATCATGATCGTCAAGGTAATAATGAAACAGTGAATGCTCAAAGTAAAACTGTTACAAACACTATGAAAAATGCTGAAATTGCAACGCATTCGGTTGTTTCGATTGAAAATAATAACACACAAGTTCCTGATACAGTTGAGGATGTCCAATCACAAGCACAAATAGAAAACGAAAGTGGATCAGGTGTCGTCTACAAAAAGGTGGGCGACACTCTTTATATATTAACGAATGCGCATGTCGTAGGTGATCGAAAAACACATGAGTTAACTTATGATAAAAATAAAAAAATTCAAGGGCAAGTGATTGGTAAAGATAAGTGGACGGACATAGCAGTTATGACAGTAAAAGCACCTAAGAATAATTTTCTTAAGCCTTTATCTCTTGGCGATTCTAATCATTTAGTACTTGGAGAACCTATTATTGTTGTAGGAAACCCTTTAAGTCTTGATTTTCAAAATACAGTAGGTGAAGGTATTATTTCAGGATTAGATCGTAATGTACCAGTTGATATTGATAGAGATAACCAGTATGATATGCTAATGCATGCCTTCCAAGTTGATGCGCCTATTAATCCTGGTGATTCAGGGGGCGCAGTTATCGATCAAAATGGCAATTTAATCGGTATCGCTTCTCTCAAAATCAGTATGCCTAATGTCGAGAATATGGCGTTTGCCATTCCTATTAACGATGCATTAAAAATTGCTGATACATTAGTAGATAAAGGAGAAGTGCAACACCCTAATACAATGATTAAGCTCGAAAATGTTGCAGATATCGATGCCACAGCACGTCAAACATTGAATATTCAAAAATCTTTACAAGACGGTGTGATTGTAAGAGCGATTGACCCTAATAGTCCAGCGCAAGGTACAGATTTAAAAGTGAATGATGTTATCATTGCTGTGGATGGTCAACCGATAAAAAATACTTTAGAGTATAGACAGAAGATATTTCAACATACAGATATGCAAAAGAACGTTAAGCTTAAAGTATCACAAGACGGGGAGGTTAAAGAAATCTCTTTTAAATTGAAATAAACGATAGGGTGAGAAGATGTCGATTGTTCAACAATTATTAAAAAAAGCAAGTCCGCAACAAGGGATAGTGATGTACTATATTGTAGCGATTATAGGTGCTTTTTTATTACTTAATTTACCAGGGGTTCATAAACCTGGTGTAACGGTTAAACCTATCGATACATTGTTTGTTGCAGTTTCTGGTGTGAGTGTTACAGGTCTTACACCTGTTAATATTTCTGAAACATACAGTGCTTTTGGATATATTATTATTTTAATTATTTTAAATATTGGCGGCATCGGTGTTATGGCGATAGGTACATTGTTATGGGTTGTATTAGGAAAACGGATTGGTATTCGGGAAAGACAATTAATTATGCTTGATAATAATAGGGATAAAATGAGTGGGACAGTACAGCTGATTCTAGATATTGTACGTACAATTTTGGTGATTGAACTGGTCGGAGCGCTCTTTTTGACTTTCTATTTTTATCGAGATCTTCATAATATTGAATCTGCAGTATTACAAGGTGTCTTTGTATCTATCTCAGCAACGACTAATGGTGGGTTAGATATTACAGGAGAGTCTCTGATACCTTATGCAAATGATTATTTTGTACAAACGATTGTTATGATGTTAATCATATTAGGATCTATTGGCTTTCCAGTTCTGTTAGAAATTAAAGCTTACATTAAAAATAAAATACCTAATTTTAGATTTACGCTTTTTGCTAAAGTGACTACAGTGACTTATCTGATTATATTAGTGGGTGGTATACTAGGGATTTTATTAATAGAAAGTCGCGGTGTATTTGTAAATGAGTCATGGCACAAAATATTATTTTATAGCATGTTCCAATCAGTGACAACGAGAAGTGCTGGTCTCCAAACCTTTGATGTCTCTCAATTTTCAGACGCTACGAATCTATTTTTAGGTGCACTTATGTTTATTGGATCTTCTCCAAGCTCTGTCGGTGGTGGTATCAGAACGACTACATTTGCGATTTTAATATTGTTTATAATTAACTATAAACCAAACGCAGAACGTTCATCGATTAAAGTATTTAACCGTGAAATTCACTCCCAAGATATTCAGCGATCATTTGCGGTATTTATCATCGCAATTTTCTTAGTCTTCTTAGGAACATTTATTATGATGATTAATGAAGGCTCAGGTATGCCGTTTATTAAAATTTATTTTGAAGTGATGTCTGCGTTCGGAACCTGTGGATTATCAACTGGGATTACGTCTGATTTAACTAATGTTTCTAAATGCGTACTTATGGTTTTAATGTTTATCGGACGAGTCGGCTTGATATCATTTATCATTATGATTAGTGGGAATCGAGAGCCTGCTAAGTTCCATTATCCAAAAGAAAGCATTCAAATTGGTTAATCATACCATATTCCAAATGAGTAAAAGGATGAATACCTACCAACTGTGTAGATTTCATCCTTTTTGCTTTTGAATCTAAGAAAGCGCTTTGACACCTTTAAGGCTACTTGATGGTCAGTCATATGTTAGAATGAGTGTAACAAAGACAGGGGTGAGGGTATATGACGCAACATGATACGATACATATTCATATTTTAGCGACGTCTGATATGCATAGTCATATATTAAATGAGAATAATTCATCTCATATATATAGAGCAGGCACATATATTGATGAGGTGCGTCGCCAACATCAAAATGTACTACTATTCGATAATGGAAGTAGTTTAGCAGGCAGTATCACGGCTTTTTACTACGCTGTGATTGCTCCATATAAACGTCATCCTATGATTAAATTGATGAATGAATTGGAGTATGATGCGAGTGGTGTCAGTGCTAATGAATTTAAATTTGGATTGCCATTTTTAAATAAATCTGTAGCACTTGCGCGTTTTCAATGGCTTTCAGCAAATATTGAGTATAAAGTGACGAAAGAGCCTTATTTTTCAACACCGTATATGATTAAAGATATTGAAGGTATACGTATTGCAGTAGTAGGTATCACTTCAGAAGGGTTAATGCGAAACGAACAAATTGAAATGGAACGAGATGTTTCAGTTGAAAAAGCAACATTTTCGGCGAAACGATGGATTCGTTATATTTATGAAAAAGAGGAACCTGAATTTTTGATTGTTTTATATCATGGTGGCTTATCGAAAATGAGTCGAGGAACAGATATGAAAGATGCCAATCAAGCAGAGGAAATTATGAATCAAATTGGAATAGCAGATTTGTTTATTACGGGTCACCAACATGAAACAGCGATTGAACACGATGGACAAACGTTACTTGTACAAGCAGGACAAAATGCGGAAAACATCATTCATGTCGAAGCAACATTTAAAAAGCGTCGAAACAGTTATGAATTACTTAATATGAAACCAGAAATCATCGACTTATCGCAATATGATGAACAACAGGAATTACTTGATATCACATATTATGATCGAAAGGCCATTCATAAATGGAAACATGAAACGGTATCCCAAACACCGATAAATGCGCATTTTGATTCATTTCATGAATTGGTGTCAAAGCAACATCCATTTATTCGATTGCTCCATGAAACAATAGCACAAGCAACAGAAACTGAAATAACATGTGTACATTTACCTTTACCTAATTCAAAAGGATTAAAAGGAAAATTGAAAAACGCAGATATTTATCATGCATACCCACATCCAGATAAACCGATAGATATCACTTTACGGGGAAGTCAAATTAAAGCGCTAATTGAAGAAAGTGTGGCCCATCTTACTATAGAGGATAATGAAATAAAAGTTCACAATATGGATCCGACGTTATATTTATTTTGGAGTGGCTTTGATTATACTGTTGATTTGTCCAAACCAGTACATGAACGCGTGATACAGTTTAATTTGAGACAAGATTATTATTATCGTATTGCTATGACGGATTATTGTTACCGAAATTATCGCGATATCCTTAAAGAGGTGACATTGCATCACATCTACCCACAATCGATGCCAGAATTAATTGCTGGATACTTGTCAGAGCATTCAACGATACCGCAATCTAAATATCAAATAGTGATTGAACATGGTCCAACATTTACTTAGATTGTTTGATACAAAAGGCTGGGATACACTTTAAGTTATGAAGTGATTACCCCAGCCTTTATTTTGATGCTATTCGTCATACTCATTAACCATGAACGATCAATAAAATCACTACTGCTACAATTTGAGCAATTGAAGTCGTGATAATACGGCGTGTTAATGCATAACTTAGTCCTAACACAAGTTGACAGACAAAAATGAAGATAACAATCCACCAACGATCAAGGTAAATAAAAAATGAACTTGATAATAAGGCACTTACAAGAATCCCTATCCAAGCATGATTTGTGATTAAAGTTAGGTGCTTTTGTAATATTGAACGAATATATAATTCATGACACGGCATGACTATAAGCAGTGTTACAAGCATTTGCCATTTAAAATAAACACCAGTACGTGATAGTTGTTTAATCAAAGCTTGATAAGTCAAATCTTGTGTTAACCACGTGAATATGAATTGAATGAATACAAGAACAAGTCCTGTTCCAAGGCCAGTCGCAATGGATGTGAGTAAGCGTTTAGATGTTAAGTCTCTTTGATAAAAGACATAGCTAATCGCTGCAATAAGCATGATTCCAGTATATAATTGCCAATAAACACCTTGCTCACCCCACATGATAAGCAAAATAATATGAAAAACGATAAAGCTTAAAATAAACCATAGGAGTGGCTTGTTAATCTTTCTCATAAGCAATTATCCTTTTTGTTCTACAATTTTGTATCGTTTATGATTAATTACCGTTTTTTCTGGTAAGTCTAAATCATTAAAGTTTTCCATGATTGTTAAGTCTACAATGACCGAATTGTCATTTATTTTTTCGACTTTACCACGAATACCATCGTGAAATTCTACGATATCTCCAACTTCAGCTATTGTCATATACAATACCCCCTCAAGAAAATGAACTAGCATATATTGTACTAAAATTTACAATTTAAATAAACAATTTATGCTTTATTTTGCTATATCGACACATTCTAACACTATTGAAGTTGAAATATTGGAAAAAACTCAATAAATATAGCATAACTGATATAGAACTATATTAAAAAGGAGCATTGTATAATGAAGTTTATTGATAATCATAATCACACAGATCCAACGATTAATCTAGCTATGGAAGAGTACGTGTTAAAAAATGTTCCAATGGATGATGGTGAAAGTTACTTTTTATTTTATATTAATAGACCATCTATTATCGTCGGCAAAAATCAAAATACGATTGAAGAAGTATATCAACCGTACATTGAAAAGCATAATATTGATGTAGTGAGACGTATTTCAGGTGGTGGTGCAGTTTATCATGACTTTGGAAATCTCAATTTTAGTTTTGTAACAAAAGATGATGGTGACAGCTTTCATAATTTTAAAAAATTCACAGAGCCGATTGTCAAAGCTTTAAATGATATGGGAGTAAACGCAGAACTCTCAGGTCGCAATGACATTCAAGTAGGACAAGCTAAAATTTCAGGTAATGCTATGGTTAAAGTTAAGGATCGAATGTTCAGCCATGGTACGTTAATGTTAAACAGTGATTTGGATGAAGTTCAAAATGCATTACGTGTAAACCCTGCAAAAATTCAATCTAAGGGTATCAAATCAGTTAGAAAACGTGTTGCCAATATTCAAGAATTTTTAGAGCATCCAATTGATATTGAAACGTTTAAGAAAAAAATACTTAAACAAATATTTGGCGACGAGGATGTCGAACAATTTATTTTAACTGATGAGGATTGGAAAAATATCGAAGCATTAAGTAATCAAAAATATCGAACATGGAATTGGAATTACGGAAAAAATCCAAAATATAATTTCGAACGTGAACAAAAATTTGAAAAAGGCTTTGTGCAAATTAAGTTGGATGTAAAAAAGGGACGCATCGTGCATGCGAAAATATTTGGAGATTTCTTTGGTGAAGGTGACGTTTCAGATTTAGAATATGCACTTGAAGATGTATCACATCAAAAAGAAGCGATTCAAGAAGCGTTAGCATCATTTGATATGTATCATTACTTTGGTGATATTAATCGCGAAGACATTATTAGTTTAATGGTATAAAAATAAGTAGGGCTCGTATTCATTAGAATCATGAGTCCTACTTATTTTAGTCTGGAATGCCAACAGGAATTAACCAACGTTTTGAACCTCCAATTGAATATATTCTTCTGTATACATGTTAAACTCCTGCTCATTTTTATGAATCAAAGCTTCATCGATTAAAGCTTTTAGCTCATTCTTTCTTTGATTTTTAAGTGCATCTTCAATAATCATTTCAGCGCCAAGCTGATTTACAACTTGCATTGGATTAGTATGAATATAATTTTTTAAATGTGCTTGTTTTTTCATTTTAATCGCTCCTCTATATTATTTCTTATGAGTGATAAGTTATTTAACAGTATAACGAATGAAAAAGAAAATTGCAATAAGTTTTCTGAATTTTTTAAGTTTTGTCTATATGATGAAAAAAGTAATGATGTAGTTAAATTTATTCTATAAGTATGTTGACTAATTCAAAATTTAGCATATAATTAAGTTTAGATAGAGGTTGTTGTACGAAAAATAAAGTGATGAGATAAAAATATGTTACATATATTTCGTACTTTAATAAAATTTTTATAAGGAGGATTAAACATGTTAAAAGATAATAACCGAGCAATCAAGTCATCTGACATGATTTTAATTCCTAAGGAAAAAAACAACAATCAAATTACAGAGGTATGGCAATTCGATGGTAGTAAAACTATTATTGATTTACCAGTTCAAAAGGTGATGGAACGTAGCTGTCGTTTTTATGGTGACTCATACAGTAACAGGAAAAGCCAAACGAAAATGATTAGTGGGATTTCTAATAAATCACCAATTTTAGTCGCACCTCTCTTTGCTATCTATCTGTTTCCAACACATTCGGATCGAGTATCAGATAATTGTTGGATTAATCCATTTTTTGTAAGAAAGATAAAACCATTAAAAGGAACAAGAACAAAAATTATTTTTGTTAACGATGAGTCTGTGATTATTAATGTGTCTTACCATAGTCTGAAACATCAGATGTTGAATTGTACGTACTTTCATTTTTTAATGCATCGTGAAATGTCCATTAAAAAGGCAGATCCGGATAAGCCAGTGGATTATGAAGCGCCGACATTTAAACTATTTGATGCGATGGCACGATATGCACTGATTGAAAAGGTGAAGTTCGAGAAGTTGAAAAAGAGATTTGATGACGAGGATTTTATTTTTTAAAATAATCATTAAATAGCATATTTTAGAGTATTCAGATGATATTAGGTATTAAACTAACACAACAATTTGAAGTAATAAAGATTGAGGTATTGGGAATATTTAAGGGATCATTTGAATACTCTTTTTATGTTGAATGGGCGATGAATATAATATTAGTTAACTATTTGAGATATATGACAAGCACCTCATAAAGATGTTGAATCCAAATTTAAAGATAGTATATTTTACCGTATGATAGGGGGTGGGACATTAATGTGTCTCAGAACCGAAAACAGGAAGATTTTCATGATGAAAAATAAAAAATCTTCCTGTTTTAATTTTAAAGGCTCTATAATAAATCGGACTGGTGACATTTAATTATAAATGTTGCTTGTCCAATTTTTTTACTTTTTAGATGCAAAAAGACGCAATGACCTCTATTATTAAAAGTGCCAAAACCATAATAAAGGAGATCATGCGTCCATGAATTATTTTATATTAAAAACACTTAACATTAAAGATGAAAA
>NZ_JABANU010000139.1 GCF_016238445.1 Staphylococcus canis | reverse complement strand
CAAGCGCTTCGGCTTCAACAAGCGAGTCAACAAGTGCATCAGTAAGCGCATCTGAATCAGTAAGTACGTCAGCGTCAGCAAGCACAAGCGCTTCGGCTTCAACAAGCGAGTCAACAAGTGCATCAGTAAGCGCATCTGAATCAGTAAGTACGTCAGCGTCAGCAAGCACAAGCGCTTCGGCTTCAACAAGCGAGTCAACAAGTGCA
>NZ_JABANU010000138.1 GCF_016238445.1 Staphylococcus canis | reverse complement strand
TCACGCATGGATAACACGACATAACTCGTGCTGGGTTCCCCCATTCGGAAATCTCTGGATCACAGCTTACTTACAGCTCACCAAAGCATATCGTCGTTAGTAACGTCCTTCATCGGCTTCTAGTGCCAAGGCATTCACCGTGCGCCCTTAATAACTTAATCTAGACGTGTTAATAAGCGTTCGCATTCGTCCTCATTTCTTTCTTCG
>NZ_JABANU010000137.1 GCF_016238445.1 Staphylococcus canis | reverse complement strand
TCGTAACAGGAACAGGCGAACCAGGAACAACAGTAGTTGTAACGTTCCCTAACGGCGAAGAAGTGACTGGCCAAGTGGACGAAAACGGAAACTGGACAGTGGATGTACCAGCGACTGAGACATTAGACGAAGGTGAAACAATCACTGTTGTGAACAAAGATGGCAATGGTAACATATCAACACCATCAACAGGAACAGTAACAGACA
>NZ_JABANU010000136.1 GCF_016238445.1 Staphylococcus canis | reverse complement strand
TTGAAGAACGTAAACGCGTTCAAACCGTATCTATAGATATGTATCAACCATATATCGTCTTAATTCAAGAGTTGTTCCCTAATGCGAAAATCATTATTGATCGTTTTCATATCATTCAGTCTTTAAATCGTGCACTAAACATGGCAAGAGTTTCAGTTATGCATACTTTTAAAAACATTGATCGCCCTTTATATAATAAGTTCAAGC
>NZ_JABANU010000135.1 GCF_016238445.1 Staphylococcus canis | reverse complement strand
TTAGAAAACGTAGCTTTACCAGATATCCATCCTAAATTAAGAACCGTCATAAAAACATTAAACAGTTATATTCCATTCATTACCAACACATTAGAATATGCCAACTTTACGAATGGTCCGATTGAAGGTATTAATAACAAAATTAAACTCATTAAAAGAGTATCATTTGGTTACAGAAATTATGAGCACTTTCGTAATAGAATCATTT
>NZ_JABANU010000134.1 GCF_016238445.1 Staphylococcus canis | reverse complement strand
AATGCGAAAATCATTATTGATCGTTTTCATATCATTCAGTCTTTAAATCGTGCACTAAACATGGCAAGAGTTTCAGTTATGCATACTTTTAAAAACATTGATCGCCCTTTATATAATAAGTTCAAGCGCTTCTGGAAACTATATTTAAAACCTATAGAAGATTTAGAAGCGTTTGAGTACCGAAAGGTTCCATTGTTTAAATCGTGGAAGAC
>NZ_JABANU010000133.1 GCF_016238445.1 Staphylococcus canis | reverse complement strand
ATTCGTAAAGTTGGCATATTCTAATGTGTTGGTGATGAATGGAATATAACTTTTTAATGTTTTTATGACAGTTCTTAATTTAGGATGGATATCTGGTAAAGCTACGTTTTCTAAAGACTGAAGTAAGGCTTCTATATCATTGTTATTAATATGACAACGAAGTTGATTGACTGTAAAGTGCGTACGACTAAGCATCTCATTTTGTTCATTAAGAT
>NZ_JABANU010000132.1 GCF_016238445.1 Staphylococcus canis | reverse complement strand
TAATGAGTTTAATTTTGTTATTAATACCTTCAATCGGACCATTCGTAAAGTTGGCATATTCTAATGTGTTGGTAATGAATGGAATATAACTGTTTAATGTTTTTATGACGGTTCTTAATTTAGGATGGATATCTGGTAAAGCTACGTTTTCTAAAGACTGAAGTAAGGCTTCTATATCATTGTTATTAATATGACAACGAAGTTGATTGACTGTAAA
>NZ_JABANU010000131.1 GCF_016238445.1 Staphylococcus canis | reverse complement strand
CAATTACGTTCCCAGACGGCACAACAGCGACAGGAACAGTAGCGGAAGATGGAAACTACGAAGTTGCGATTCCAGGAAACATTGACCTTAAAGGCGGAGAAACGTTACAAGTGACAACAACAGA
Organism: Staphylococcus canis; assembly: GCF_016238445.1. Lineage (GTDB taxonomy): Bacteria > Bacillota > Bacilli > Staphylococcales > Staphylococcaceae > Staphylococcus > Staphylococcus canis. The sequence goes on along the minus strand of NZ_JABANU010000131.1, from coordinate 98 downwards.
CGCAGCAGGCAATGAGTCAACAAGTACGTCAACAACAGTAGTAGATACGACAGCACCAGAAGCACCAACGGTGAACGAAGTGACGTCAGATGCGACAA
>NZ_JABANU010000130.1 GCF_016238445.1 Staphylococcus canis | reverse complement strand
TCGGATCGATTGTTGGTGGTGTGTTTGCTTGGTCTGTTCCATCTTTTGGATTTTTATTTGTGTTTAATTCTTCTGTATCTGGTACGCCATCTCCATCATCATCTGTGTCGACTTTATCTGGTGTACCGTCTTTATCAGAATCTCTTTCGACTTTAATTACGAACGTTTCTGTTGTTGTTGCGTTGTCTCCATCTGTTGATGTTACTGTTACTGTGTAATCAC
>NZ_JABANU010000013.1 GCF_016238445.1 Staphylococcus canis | reverse complement strand
TATAAAATAATTCATGGACGCATGATCTCCTTTATTTGGGTTTAGGCACTTTTAATAATAGAGGTCATTGCGTCTTTTTGCATCTAAAAAGTAAAAAATCGGACAAGCAACATTTATAATTTAAATGTCACCAGTCCGATTTATTATAGAACCAGAATTTCATCACAATTCTCTAATCCCTTAATAATACTTTAAATAAACAACTTACATTTTTTTATCCATGTTTTTGTTCATCATTGTCATCATTTGATTAATTTTCTTTTGAGATGGTTTCTGACCCATTTGCATCATCATCATTCTCAACATTTCTTCATTAATTGGTGGATTTTTCTTTAAATAATCCATCATATATTTACGTGCTAAGAAGAAACCACCAACAAGTCCGATGATGAGTGCTACAACTATTAATAAAATCGCTAACCATGTAGCCATGATTTCACCCACTTTCTTTATCCCCTAGCATTTTACTAAAATTATACGCTTATTTCAAGATAGGATATCATGAAATATAGGTGTAAAAAATGAGCCCCATGAAAATGGAGCCCATCAGCGAAAAAATTATAATTGTTTAACTTGTTCTAAAATATTTTCTTTAGTAAATCCGTATTCTTTTACAACTGTGTCACCAGGGGCACTTGCACCGAAACGATCAATACCAATGACAAGGCCATTCATACCAACGTATTTATGCCAACCTAATGAAGCGGCCATTTCTGCAGCGACACGTTTTTGAACATTCGGTAATAAGATTGAATCTTTATATTCTTGAGATTGTTGCTCAAATGCATTCCAGTTAGGCATCGAAACAACTCGAACGCCTTTACCTTCAGATTCTAAATCTTTTGCAACATCTACCATTAAGCTCACTTCTGAACCTGAAGCAAGTAAAATATATTCGATTTCTTTATCAGACTCATATACAACATATGCACCTTTACGTACACCCTCTTCAACTGTATCTTCAGTAACGTCTAATACAGGAAGTCCTTGACGTGTTAAAACAAGAGCGGTTGGTGTACCATTGGATTCAAGTGCTACTTTCCATGCAACACGAGTTTCGTTACCATCTGCTGGACGAATGACATTCAGATTTGGAATAGCTCTTAAACCTGCAAGTTGTTCAATTGGTTCGTGAGTTGGGCCGTCTTCACCTACCGCAATTGAGTCATGAGTGAAGATAAATGATGAACGTAGACCCATAATAGCTGCTAAACGTAATGCTGGTTTTAAGTAGTCGCTAAATACAAAGAATGTAGCGCCATAAGGATGTGTACCACCGTGAGCCGCCATACCATTTACAGCAGCAGCCATAGCAAATTCACGCACACCAAACCAAACATTTTTACCGCTACCATCTTCAGCAGAAAAATCTTCTGCTTCTTTAACATTTGATTTGTTAGATGAAGCTAAGTCTGCTGAACCTCCGAAGAATGAAGGTACAGATTTATTAATTGCTTGAATAATTTCACCAGAGTCTGCACGTGAAGCACCTTTATGACCTAAGTCAAATTTTGGTAATTCTTTTTCGTAACCTTCTGGTAATTTTCCTTTAATAGCATCTTTGAATTCTTTTGCAAGCTCAGGATATTTTTGAGAATACTCTTCAAGCTTAGACTTCCATTCGTTTTCGTTTTCATCTGCACGTTTAATCATAGTATTTTTAAACAATTCATAGACTTCGTCGTCAACATGGAAGTGTTTAGATTTATCTAAATTATAATTTTCAAAAGTAAGATTACGTTCTTCTTCACCTAAAGGTGCACCGTGTGAAGCATTACTATCTGATTTATTTGGTGATCCATAACCGATAATTGTTTTAACTTCAATAATAGTAGGACCTTGTTGTTCTTTTGCTTTAGAAATTGCATTATCAATTTCTTCTAAATCATTACCATCTTTAACTAAAATATGGTTCCAACCATAAGCTTCAAATCTTGTTTTAATATCTTCAGAAAATGCTTTACTTGTTTCACCATCTAAAGATATATTATTTGAATCATATAACGTGATTAATTTGTCTAGTTTAAGATGTCCAGCTAATGATGCTGCCTCATGTGAAATCCCTTCCATTAAGTCACCATCAGAAGCTAAAACATACGTATAATGGTCAACTACAGAGATATCTTTATTAAATTTAGCTGCTAAGTGTTTTTCAGCCATAGCCATACCTACAGACATTGCAAATCCTTGGCCTAATGGACCAGTAGTGATTTCAACCCCTTTAGTATGCTTGAATTCAGGGTGTCCTGGCGTTTTAGAGTCCCATTGTCTAAATCTTTTAAGTTCTTCAAGTTCTAAACTACCAGAAACATGTAACAAACTATATAGTAATGCTGAACCATGTCCTGCAGATAGAACAAATCGGTCTCTATTAAAGTATTCTTGTGAATTTGGATTGAAGTTTAAATGACGTGTCCACAAAGTATAAGCCATTGGTGCTGCACCCATTGGTAAACCAGGGTGTCCTGAATTGGCTTTTTCAATTGCATCAATACTTAATCCGCGAATGGTGTTTATTGCTTTAATATCTTTATTATCGAACATATTATGACTTCCTTTCTTTAAAACTTTACATTTTCATTATAACCGATTATGAAACGTAAAGCTTTTGAGACAACCAATAGATCAAAAATAATCAATCAACTAACTGCGCTTCTGATTACGACGTTGAATCTCTTTTAATTTCTCAGGGGTAACATCATTACCTTCAGGGTCAATTACTTTAGTATTTTCGATTTGACTCTTAAAGCTTTCACGGAACATTTCTAAATATTCACTTCTCAATTTTGACTGTTCTTTTGCTTCAATTTCAGTAAGACCTTGTTCTTTTTTCTTTTTCGCTAATTCATTTATGCGAGTTAATTTATCTTGATTAAACATGCTAGCTCCCTCCGTCAACTTTTCTTACCAAAATATAACAGAAAAAGCAAATAAAACCAAACACTTCAACTCACTAGCATTATGAAACATCAGCGCCGATTTAATAACTCACTGCAGTAGTTGTAATGGCATGAGAATTCGAATGACTATGTTCGTACTGAACTTGTTGATTAACATATTTCTCACTTAATTGATGGTCAGTCATTTCGTACGTTTGTTCTGTATATTCATTATGACTTGCCATAGTTAAAAACGTAAAAAGAATAGCAATAGAAAGGAAAAAGACAATAGTATGAATATAAACTTCTGATAACTTAATATTTAACATCATCAACACTCCTAGAACATTTGTTTGTATAAGCACATTAACAGAACGAACGTTCTATGTCAACATCAAAACGAACAAATGTTTGTTGATGTTCGTATAATATGGTATACTTATTTTAAACCTATAGAGGGAGTGCAATGATATGAAAGAACTCACAAAAAGACAAAATGAGATATTTAATTATATAAAGCAAATTGTTCAAACAAAAGGATACCCACCTAGTGTAAGAGAGATTGGTGAAGCTGTAGGTCTTGCCTCTAGTTCAACTGTACACGGTCATCTATCTAGACTTGAAGAAAAAGGTTACATCAGAAGAGACCCAACCAAACCACGTGCAATTGAAATTGTAAATGATTCCATGGGCGAACCTGTAAATATGGAGGATACTATTTACGTACCAGTAATTGGTAAGGTAACAGCCGGAACACCGATTACAGCTGTTGAAAACATTGAAGAATACTATCCTTTACCAGAACACTTTACTTCTACCCATAACGGCCAAATTTTTATTTTGAATGTTGTAGGAGACAGTATGATAGATGCTGGTATTCTTGACGGAGATAGAGTTGTAGTACGTAGTCAGACATTTGCTGAAAATGGAGATATTATCGTGGCAATGACTGAGGAAGAAGAAGCAACAGTCAAACGATTTTATAAAGAGAAAAACCGTTACCGTTTACAACCTGAAAATAGTGCCTTAGAGCCTATTTATCTTAAACATGTCACAGTTCTTGGTAAAGTAATAGGATTATTTAGAGAATTCTAAATATGAATCCTTCCCATTTATTAGAATTGTGTGACAGAGTGTTCTTGCAAAAGTTAAATTTAACGCAATTATTACAGCATATACCTCTATTTACTAGTAGATTCTTTCGAAAAATATCGACTTTAACAATTTGCTTATTATATAGATGCACTAATCGCTTCTCTTTTAAAGTACAATCAATTTAAATTAGGATTCACTGGTATATACAAAGTGAATCCTAATTCTTTATTGTCGTCTTATATTTTAACTCATTTTATCCTGTATAATTCTCTGTCCAATAAGGTTGTCGTAATTCATTAAATTCGACTCCAACTCCTAGACTCGTAACCTCTTTATTCAAAATATTTTTTCTGTGCCCTAAAGAATTCATGAGTCCATGATGAGCATAAATACTACTAACTTGACCATAAGCTAAATTCTCTGCTGCAACTTTATAACTTATACCATCATTTTTCATTCTTTCAAAAGGACTTTGCCCTGCTAAATTGATATGATCAAAATAACCATTTTCGGCCATATCTTGACTATGTTTACGGGCTGTTTGTGTTAATGTACTGGAATAAGATAACGGAGCTAATCCCTTTTGTACACGAGCAGCATTCACAAATTGAAAATCTAAATGTTCATAACTTTTCATAAGATATGATGAAGGTGCAGCATATTGCTGATTTAAATGATTCTCTAGTGTATGACTTATTTGTAATAGACCGGTAACTTGATTACTTTCATGTTTGTCATAAAATACAGTATGATAAATATGATCGATATCATAAATTTCATACTCATCATTGTCCTGATGGTAAATTGTACGTCCTTTTTGAATTTGGTCTATAGGATTACCTAATTCTTTTTGAACTAAATCTCTCGGTGAATGATATTTGATGTCTTTTTTTGAGGTGATCACATTTTGATTTGAATATAAACCGTGCACCCTATTATCAAGGTATAATACCATGACAAAATCATGGTATTGATTATGATAAATGTGCCAATCAGTGCCATACTCACTACCTCGGACATCTACCGGTTTACCAAGCTGCTGTTCCACATCACTTTTTGTCATATTCATCTGGATATTTCGCACTGCAAACAATTGATCTTTAGGTGTTTTTAATGTCGTGTTTGAATGGTCACGGTCTATTAAATGATCTATTTTTTCATATACTGGAAATACAAGTTTATCTAATTTTGAATTCTGTTCAAATGGCAAAATTAAAACAATCACAATACCTACTAATAAAAATGAAAGAAATTTTTTAATGGTTTTCACACCTTAATGTTTATAAAATGTTCATTCTAAAAAGTCGTAACACATAAACAAATAGTTATTCTCAAGTATCTACTACATGTTCACGGATACGACTTCTTTTGAATTATCATCGGATGAGATAATTCAGACATATATTAATAACTCAAATAAGAATTAAATGTCTCTTTTTCATTCTATTATTCTTACATAAAATCCTATTTATTTTAAAGTAAAATGATTGTTTTCAAATTTGATATTACCAACTTGCTTTTTTTACGCCTGGAATTTGTCCTTTATGTGCATGTTCTCTAAAAGCAATACGTGACATTTCAAATTTTCTCATTACACCACGCGGACGCCCTGTTACTTTACATCTTCTAGTTAATCGTGTTGGTGAAGCATCTCTAGGTAATTTTTTCAATGCTTCGTAATCACCTTTTTGTTTTAATTCACGGCGTAACTCAGCATATTTAGCAACCATTTCTTCGCGCTTTTTCTCTTTAGCAATTTTTGATTTCTTAGCCATTTCATTTCACTCCTAAATCGTAATTATTTCGTTTTAAACTTTAACATATATCTTTAACAATTAGCAAGTATAAATTTTTAATCCACTTTAAATATTGGCAAATGTTGAAATTCATGGTAAAATATTAAAACGTAATAATTCTATTTTGATAAGGGAGGATTTACAATGCGCGTAAATGTTACTTTAGCATGTACTGAATGTGGAGATCGTAACTATATTACTACTAAAAATAAAAGAACGAATCCAGAACGTATTGAAATGATGAAGTATTGTCCAAGATTAAAAAAACATACACTTCATAGAGAAACAAAATAATTGAGTGTGTAAGTTTATTCTTTCTAATAACTTCAAAAATACGACAATAGGTAGGATGATGAGATATTTTAACTAGTGGTATACTGGTCAAAATAGGCTCTATCCTACCTTTTTTATATTGTTTGAAAACTGATGTATAAAAAGGCTAAGGTTGCCTTATTTAGCTTACCTTAGCCTCAAAATCTATAATTATTTAAACAATTATCTATTAGTTTTCAATTCCTTCAATAATTGCTTCTAATTTATCTTCCATACCTAACGCTTTCGCAACACCTTTACCATAATCTGGATCAGCTTGATAGCAGTTGCGGATATGACGTGCTTTTACTTCTTCAGTTGTGCCTTCCATTTCATTTGCTGTATTAATAAAAATACGTTCTTGTGCTTCTGGAGTTTGTAGGCGGAATAATTTACCTGGTTGTTCGAAGTAATTATCGTCATCTTGTCTAAAGTCATGTTCGTATGCTGAACCTTCAAGTTCTAATGGTGGACGCTTGTATTCAGGTTGATCTTGGTGTGCGCCATAACTATTCGGATAGTAATGTGTTTGACCACCTTGGTTATTATCTAAAATACGCATTTGGCCATCACGACTGAATGGGCAAATATTTTCAACACCAACACCTTTTGGTTGGTTTACAGGAATTTGCCAGTGGTTGACACCAAGGCGATATCTTTGTGCGTCACCATAAGAGAATAAACGACCTTGTAACATTTTATCTGGTGAGAAATCAATACCAGGTACAATATTTGTTGGTGCAAATGCTGCTTGCTCAACATCCATGAAATAGTTATCAGGGTTTCTGTTTAATTCGAATTCCCCTACTTCGATAAGAGGATATTCAGATTTGTACCAAACTTTTGTTAAATCAAATGGATTATCTTTATGATTTTTTGCTTGTTCTTCTGTCATGACTTGGATGTACATTTTCCATTTAGGGAAATCTCCTCTTTCAATAGCTTCAAACAAGTCTCTTTGTGATGATTCTCTGTCTTTAGCAATAACTTGTTCCGCTTCTTCAGGAGAGAAGTTTTCAATACCTTGTTGTGTTCTGAAATGGAATTTAACCCATACACGTTCATTATCTTTATTAAGCATGCTGTATGTGTGAGAACCAAATCCATGCATATGTCTAAATCCTCTTGGAATACCACGATCAGTCATTAAAATTGTAACTTGATGTAATGCTTCAGGTAATGAAGTCCAGAAATCCCAGTTATTTTGAGCACTTCTCATATTTGTACGTGGGTCTCTTTTTACTGCGTGGTTTAAACTTGCGAATAGTTTAGGATCTCTAAAGAAGAATACTGGTGTATTATTACCTACTAAATCCCAGTTACCTTCTTCTGTGTAGAATTTAAGTGCAAAACCACGAATGTCACGTTCGGCATCTGCAGCACCACGTTCTCCTGCAACAGTTGAAAAACGTGCGAACATTTCTGTCTTTTTACCTACTTCTGAGAAAATCTTAGCTGATGTATATTGAGTAATATCATTTGTAACTGTGAATGTTCCAAATGCTCCTGAACCTTTAGCGTGCATACGACGCTCTGGAATAACCTCACGATCAAAGTGAGCCAATTGCTCCAAGAAATACCAATCTTGCATTAATAACGGACCTCTTGGACCAGCAGTCATTGAGTTTTCTCGGTCACCAACAGGATGTCCGAATAAACCTGTTAATTTAGATGCATCTCTACGCTCCATAAAAAAACCTTCCTTCTATATTATAATAATTCTAAACTACACAGTAATAGTATAACTTATTTCATCTAATATTACACGAGTTTCACTTATTTTTAGTTTTTTTACGAAATAATCTGACAAATTCAATTCAACTATTGAAACCTTTAAAGGAACAAAGTAAAATAAATTATCATCTGTATTGATAGGAGAATGCTCATGGAAGAAAAAAACTTAAGTCGTGGTCTTGAATCTCGACATATTAGTATGATAGCAATTGGTGGAGCGATTGGAACAGGCTTATTTATCGCAACTGGAGGTGTTATTGCACAAGCTGGTCCTGGTGGAGCTATTTTAGCATACATTATTATTGGTATAATGCTTTACTTTTTAATGAGTTCTATAGGAGAAATGGCAACTTTTTATCCTGTTTCAGGTTCTTTTAGTAGTTATGCAACACGCTTTGTAGACTCATCACTTGGATTTACAATGGGTTGGCTTTACTGGTTAATTTGGTCATTAGTCACAAGTGTAGATATTATTGTTGCGTCAAACGTTATTACATATTGGGACTTTTTTTCATTCTTTTCACCATTAGTTTGGAGTATTGTCTTTTTATGTATTATTTTCTTACTAAATGTATTTACGGTTAAAGTCTTTGGAGAAGCTGAGTTTTGGTTATCTTTAATCAAAGTAATTACAATTATTGTTTTTATTGTTATTACATTTTTAATGATATTTGGAATTCTTGGCGGAGAGTATTACGGATTTAAAAACTATACAATTGGGGAAGCACCTTTTGTAGGTGGCATCTCTGGCTTTTTAAGCGTGCTATTAATTGCGGGATTTTCAGTAGGTGGTACTGAAGTGGTTGCCGTTGCGGCAGGTGAATCTGATGACCCAAGTAAATCTATGCCACGCGCAATTAGACAAGTTTTTTGGCGGATTCTAATATTCTATGTATGTTCTATTGCAGTGATTGCTGGAATTATAGCTTACAATGATCCTACTTTGCTTAATGAATCTGGATCTATTACACAAAGTCCATTTACAATTGTTTTTGACAAAGTTGGCATTGCCTTCGCAGCTACTGTTATTAATGCGGTTATTTTAACATCATTATTATCAGCAGCTAATTCAGGTATATTCACGACTAGTCGTATGTTATATTCACTAAGTCAAAACAAACAAGCGCCTCAGTTTTTAGGCCGCATCAATCATGTTACTAAATTACCATTAAACGCTTTATTCACAACGTTCATACTTATTACAGCTGTCACACTGTATGCTAATTTCAAACCAGATAGTGTAATTAGTTTATTAAATATCATCGGTGCCCTAGTTACATTTGTATGGGGATCAAGTGTGTGGTCACAATATCGTTTACGTCGTGCAATCCAAGTACAAAACAAAAATATTGATGCACTATTACCTTATAAAGCACCCTTGTTTCCACTTGGCCCGATCATTGTATTCATAACAATTTTATTTCTAATTTTTGGTAGTTCTGCTGAAGCTATTGTACATTTAGATTTTGCTAAGCTCGCACAAAATTTCCTTCCAATAATTGCATTGCTTATCGTTTATATAGCACATAAAATTATTAAACGTACACGTATTATTCCACTTAATGAAATTGATCTTAACGTACATGAAATTTATAAAAAGTAGTATTAAAGAGAGAATGGGTTTTAATTTGAATCACTACCCAGTCTCTCTTTTGTCATTTTAGTTCAAATGATTTATTTACCAATATTTATACCTTAAGTTATATGGTGTATAATTAAAGTAATATTAATTCAAACAAAGGCGGGATTTGCATGGTAGGACAAATTAATCTTTTTGATGATGTTTTAAAGGAAGATGAACGCTTCGTAATAGTGGTACAGTCCTTAGAAAATAATGAAGGTCGCATACTCAAACGCACATTAAGAGAGTACGGTAGTTTAACACACGAACAAATGCAAAACTTATATCAACATTTAAAAGACCTCTATCTAGAAACTGATTTCGAGCCGAATCAATCAGCTTTTTCGATTACAGTATATACTAATTTAGAGTATGCTGCTGATCAAATTTACGCGCATGTAAAACGTCATCGAGGAAAGCATGAATGGACTCATACTGCAAAATAAATTCAAGGTACAATGAGATGCCAATGCTATATGTTAATTTTTAATAACATCGTGTTACATTACATCTCAATGTACCTTTTCAATTAGTCCATTAGTTTTTGAAGTGCTTTAACAATTCCGTCGTCATTATTAGATGCTGTTGTCATAGTTGCATGTGATTTAACTGCACCCGAAGCATTATCCATAGCAACAGATGTACCAACATGTTTGAACATTTCTACATCATTTTGACTATCTCCAAAAGCAATCATATGTTCTGTGTTTAAATTTAAACGTTCTGCCAAATTCTTGATTGCTGCTCCTTTTGACACACCTTTACACATAAATTCCAAGAAATAAGGTTTGCTTGTTGTTGCATCTACTTTTTCATTAAATCCGTCTGATAGTTGTTGAATTAATTCGCTAATGTGTGCTTCATAATCAACGCCCATCGCTTTCGGAACTGGTTCTTGAATATATGATTTTAAATCATCTACTTTTTTCATTGGTAAGCCTGTTAACTCTGACTCAATATTCATATATTCATGTGATCCATCATAAACAATATGACCATCATGATAAGTTAATGCAAATAACCCATTTTTTCTACAAAAATCAATAATCTCATCAAATGATTGCTTATCGATTAATTGACTAGACACCACTTCTTGCGTAGATAAATCAATAGTTTGAGCACCGTTATAACTCATAATATAGCTTTTGTTGATATCCATTTCCAATGCTTTAGCTGTTGGTAGCATTCCTTCAGTAGGTCTGCCGGATGCTAGAGCAATGCGGTAGCCTTCTCTTTGGATTTTAAGTAGGTATTCATGTGTTGTTTTTGACATTTGATTGTCTTTAGTCATTAAAGTATCATCCATGTCCATAATTATTAAATCTGGTTTCATGATTAATCTCCTTTTTCCTTATATTATTTATTATATTACACCTTCTCAATGTGATAATGCTAACATTAATAAAAGCACTTTTAGCTAAAACTATAACTAAAGTGCTTTTATTTCTTAAAAATTGTGATTTGTAATCATCTCTACACCTGCAGCATTGACTGTCACAAGCTCTGAATGGCAATCAGTAATCTTTTCTCTTAATGCTCTTACCAGTGCCCCGCTTTGCTCTTTTTTGATCATAGTCATCATCGTTGGTCCTGCCCCTGATAAAACTGTTGCATACGCTTCATATTGATGAGCGATTGACTTCACTTCTTCAAAATCACGGACTAAATGTTGTCTATAAGGTTCATGAAAACCATCTCTTTCCATCATCTTGCCAGCCAATACATAATTATGCTGTGCAAATGCTCCTATCATTGTACTACTAATCGCACTATATCTAACAGCATCTTTATGATTTAGTTTTTCTGGTAACACGCTTCGTGCTTTTTCAGTTTCAAGTTCATATTCTGGAATTGTCACAATAAAGTCCACATCAGGTACGTCTAAATGTACAACATCTGTTTGTTGACTCTCATTATCATAAAATCCAACGACTAATCCTCCATAAATTGTAGGCGCTACATTATCGGGATGTCCTTCAAATTCAGAAGCGAGTTGAAGCAACTCATACTTAGACAATTCAATATCTCCAAAGTAGTTAGCAATATATAACGCTGCGACAAGTGCAGAAGCAGAGGAACCAAGACCTCTTGCCATAGGAATTTCACTATACATTTTTACTGATAAAGATGGCAAAGTGACTTGATATTTCTCAGCTACTTTTTGAGCAATTTGATAAATGTAATGCGTCTTATCGGTAGGTAAATTTTGTAAATGTACTCCGTCATGTTGAAATTGCCATTCACCTCCTGATGAAAGACTCACATCTAAATATAGGAACTTATTAAATGCCATGCCGATAGAGTCAAATCCTGTTCCTAAATTGGCTGTTGAAGCAGGTACTTTTAATTTTAACCGTGATTGTGTCATTTCAATGCATCCTTAATATATTCAATGATACGTTTCTTATCGCTTGGTAAAGCTTGAATAGGATTTTCTAATAAGCTAATCGCTGTGTCAGGATCTTTTAATCCATTTCCTGTTAATACAGCCACTACTTTTTGACCTTGTTTTAATTTGCCTGCTCTATGCAATTTGATCAATCCTGCAATGGATGCATTACTCGCGGGCTCACTAAAAATCCCCTCATTTGAAGTCATTAATTGATATGCTTCTAATATTTCTTCATCTGTTACCGCATCGATTAATCCATTTGATGTATCTATTGCATTGACTGCATTTTTCCAACTTGCTGGGTTGCCAATACGAATAGCCGTTGCTACAGTTTCAGGATTTTTTACCACTTTATTTTGAACTATAGGAGATGCACCTTCTGCTTGGAAACCATACATTTGTGGTAGACCGCTATTATGTTTGTCATGGTACTCTTTAAACCCTTTCCAATAAGCCGTAATGTTCCCAGCATTGCCTACAGGAATAGCTAAGATATCAGGTGCTTGTCCATCAAGCTGTTCAACAACTTCAAATGCACCAGTCTTTTGCCCTTCAATACGGTAAGGGTTGACTGAGTTCACGAGCTCTATTTCTCCTTCTTTTGCGACTTCCTTAACAATTTCTAACGCTTCATCAAAGTTTCCTTCGATTGAGACGATTTCAGCACCATACATGACTGCTTGTGACAGTTTACCGAGTGCTATTTTACCTTCCGGAATCACGACAATAGCTTTCATACCTGCTCGAGCAGCATATGCAGCTGCTGAAGCGGATGTATTACCAGTTGATGCACAAATCACAATCTTTTTACCCGCTTCTTTAGCTTTCGTTACTGCCATTACCATACCTCTATCTTTAAACGAACCGGTTGGATTTGCACCTTCATACTTAACATATAATTCAATGCCAAGTTTTTCTGACATCGTCGGACAATGAATAAGTGGTGTATGTCCTTCATTGAGTGAAACATGAGGTGAGTCCTCATTTACTGGCAAAAACGCTTGATATTCTTGAACTAATCCTTTCCATAACTTCATATGATTAAACCCCTTCTACTGGATATATTTTTTGAACTTTTACATCTGTTAATGATGTTAAAAGTGACGCTATAGAAGCTTCTTCTCCAATCCCTTGTATTAAACATGCATATTGATCAGTGGCTATTTCATGAACATCTAATGATTTATGGACTGGTAAAACCTTTTTAATATCTGTTTCTAATTGTTTTTGTGTAGTATTTTCGCTTGATACCACAACATAAAAACTTTCTTTTTCTTTAATAACTATTGTATCTTGATCATCCATCATTTCTTTTGTTGCTTCAGTCTTTAATTCAAAATGAGGTGGCAATGTATGTAGATTAGACTCAAATTGTAATGATACATTTAATAAATCACTGACAACCGCTGAACCTGTTGCCAAACTACCTGCTCCTTTACCATAAAACATTGTCTCTCCTACAGCATCCCCTACAACATAAATCGCATTATATTCATTTTCTACTGAAGCTAACTGATGACTTTGGGCTACTAAGGTAGGTTGAACTGATGCTTGAACTTGTCCATTCTGGTATAACCCTTTACCAATTAATTTAATTTTGTATCCTAGTTTTTTGGCTACATCTATATCTTCTGGTGAAACATTGGAGATGCCTTGAGTAGTCACATCACTTAATTTAATCACTTGGTTAAAGCTTAAATACGATGTAATAACCACTTTACGTGCTGCATCAATACCTTCTACATCATCTGTAGGATCTGCTTCAGCAAACCCTAAATCTTGAGCTTCTTGTAAAGCCGACTCATAAGATGAACCTTCTTCTGTCATCTTTGTCAAAATAAAATTAGATGTGCCATTAAAAATACCCATAAACTTGCTAATATTGTTGGCATTTAATCCATTATTAATAGCATTGACTATTGGAATACCACCCGCTACACTCGCTTCATACTTTAATGCTACTCCGTTTTCTTCTGCTAAATCTTCAAGAACTCTTAAATGAACAGCAAGTAAATCTTTATTCGCCGTGATGACATGCTTTCTTTGAGATAACGAAGCCTTCAGCCAATCAACTGTAGGTTCAATACCTCCCATTACTTCAATGACAATATCAACTTCCTCATCATTCAGAATATCGTCAATATTTTCTGTTAAGTGATATTTAGAAATATTTAAAGGTCTTTTTTTAGTTTTATCTCTAACTAAAATATGTTTAATTTGAATGTCTTTTTGGATGGTATCCTTGATTTGTTGGTGATTCTCTTCAATAATTTTAACTACTCCTGACCCTACAGTACCAAGTCCGAGTAATGCTATGTTGAGCGCTCTCATTATTCAACCCCTCCGATAAAATCTAATAAATTTTCAAACTCATATTGAATTATACATAAATATGGTTTAGTATGAATTCATTCGTAAAGTTTGTAAAGTTCTAAAAATTTAGAAAAGGTAATTCTATATTACCATTATTTAGAACAAAACAAAATAGCTATATTTTAATTACAGAAAGGTTGTCATATTAATGAAAGTTTCAAAATTTGGTGGTAGTTCAGTAGCTACTGCATCACAAATTAAAAAAGTACTCGATATTGTGAATGAGGACTCAGAAAGACGTATTATCGTCGTATCTGCACCTGGTAAACGCCATGATCAAGATACCAAGACAACCGATTTATTAATTCGTCTTTATGAAAAAGTAATCAATAACCTTGATTATACACATAAAAAAGGAGAAATACTTGAGCGCTTTGAAGAAATAGTTAATGAACTTCATATTGATACACAAATTATAACTGAAATTGACGAAACTTTAGAACATCTGATTAATACTTTAAAAAATCAGCCTGAACGTTTACTCGATGCATTAAAATCATCAGGGGAAAATTTTAATGCGCAAATTATCGCTGCATATAATAATAGTATAGGGATTAAAACACTCTATTTATCACCGAAAGAAGCAGGGATTATTGTAAGCAATGAACCTGGTAATGCTCAAATACTCGAATCAAGTTACGATAAAATTTATGAGTTAACACGTTACGATGAGAAAATTATCATTCCAGGTTTTTTCGGTTATTCGGAAGAAGGACACATTGTAACATTCCCTAGAGGTGGGTCTGATATTACTGGAGCTATCGTAGCTCGTGGTGTAAAAGCACAATTGTACGAAAATTTCACAGACGTATCGGGCATTTATCGTGCTAACCCTAAAATTATTAATCGACCTGAAATCATTAGTGAAATTACATATCGCGAAATGCGTGAATTATCTTATGCAGGATTTGGTGTATTTCATGATGAGGCGCTCCAACCGCTCTATCACTATCGAATTCCAGTAGTCATTAAAAATACAAATAGACCTTCTGATCCTGGTACGTTCATTGTATATGACCGTCAAATAGATCCACAAAAAGTCATGACAGGAATTAGTTGTGATGAAGGGTTTACAAGTATTAATATTAAAAAGTATTTAATGAATAGAGAAGTAGGATTTACCGTTAAAATTTTGAACATTCTTGCTGAACATAATATATCATTTGATCATATGCCTTCAGGTATCGATAACATTAGTATTATTATGCGTAGTGCACAGATTAAAGGTAAAGAACAAAAAGTACTCGAAGCCATTCGCCGTGAATGTGAGATAGACGAATTAAATATCGAACATGATCTCGCAATTTTAATGGTTGTTGGTGAAGGGATGAGTGCCGCCATCGGTACTGCTAATAAAGTGACTAGTGCCTTAGCTGAAGCCAATATTAACCTGAAAATGATAAACCAAGGTTCATCAGAAATCTCTATGATGTTTGGTATTTCAAATGCTGATGCTCAAAAAGCTGTAAAAGCATGTTATCAAAATTTTTATAATGATTAAAAATTAATACAGAGGTTACGACTTACTGCTAATAAAATAACTTATCAGTTTTAAGTCATAACCTCTTTAATTAACGATTTGATTTAAATTTTCTTCACCAACTACTGTTTTCAAAATCACATATTGAAAATAACTCATTTTATCTATTAGTAGTCTGTAAAACTCAATATTTTTAGGATTAATTGGCTTTTTAAGCGCATACATTAAAAGAATTTCCGGCTTAATATAATCAACACCCCATGTTGTTGAATGTAAAAATATTTGTTTTTCAGGCATTCGGATATCATGATTAAGCCTAAACAACCAATCATCTTGATCAACGTCATAAATAACAATATTCATAATACGAACACCGTTTTTCTCAACTATTAATGCTTTTATAGCATTAGCCAATTCATGAGAATATACTTGCACTTCATCATTTTCATTAATCATAAAAATATCAAAATGAGTCCCGATTGTTTTTACCAGTTCATACATATGATTTCTTCGTATACAGATATCAACAGGTATATTTAATTTAAGTTCATCACTTAAAAATAATTCTGTAGCTGTATCACCGTGAAATTTAAAATAATCTGGAATCTGCTTAATTAATCTATTCACTAAGCTATTCAAATCTTCTCTAACTTTTTGATCTTCCATAAATTCACCACACTTTAGAAAACGCTTACACCTTTGTTATTATAGTGGATGTAATAAAATTTTTCAATGCTTATACAAGTGTGTCGAATTCTCGTAAATTTACATATTACACATATTCTATTCATTTTGTTAAAGTAAAAGACCGTTTAAAAAATTACACTATGCCTTTAACTATATAATTTTCTTTGGTTGAAATTTGACATTATTGTATAATTATAGTGGTTTATCCTAATAACTTTATGATTGCACTAAAATTTTACTTACATTCTAGCGTTATGTATATATATTTAAAAATTAATTTGTACTTTTTATGACTTCAAAGATTTTTTCTTTCAAAAGTATAAAAAATTTAATATAATATAAGGCGTAGTAACAAATATAAAGAGAAGGAGTGAAACTATGAGTCGAAAACAAGAATTAAATACAGAGTCAATTTTTTTCTATGAGGCAAATCGTAAGAAAATTATCAGCTCATTAAAAAAACAATTTAATCTTAAACTCAATGATATCTTATTTATATATCATCTCAAAAATACGAATAGTAGACGTATTCCATTACATAAAATCAAACAATCAATTAATTTCAGTTTAATGGAGATTCATAAATCTTTAACAACATTAACCGAAAGAAAAATTATCGGTAAAGAGCGTTCAACTGAAGATGAACGTAAAGTTTTTATCACAATTACTGATGCACAAGCTAAAGAAATTGATGAAATACTAGAAGGATTTGACGAAATTCAACGTAGCACTTTAAATTCTAATGACTAGAAGGTTGCCTTGTCCATTATCATTAAGTTATTGTGATAGTCATATTTTATTAGTACGAATAGAGGTTAGACATATAGTTCATGGCTTATGTCTAACCTCTATTTTCAATTTAACGTTCCCATATATTCAGTTGTTGCTTTTGCGCTTTTTTCTGTGCTTGTTCGATTAAAATACGATATTTATCATTAGGTGGATAAAATTTAGCACGTGCTAAGCCTTCTTCAGCAAGCATTACATTAAACATATCATCACCTAACCAAACGTATGCTAAAGTACGTCCATATTTATCTTTTTCCTCACGATCATACTCTAATCTTACACGTTGATTCGTTAAATGTTTCTTAGTAAAATTGGAAGCGGCTTTACCGTATGGTTGGACTGGCGTATTCGGTTTGACAGTTTCAGGTGTATCTACTCCAATCAAACGCACCTTTTCATCCTCTCCATCTTTATCTATCACAATCGTATCACCGTCAACTACACGTTTTACCAAATATGTATTATCTTGTTTACTATTACCTGTGTCCTTAAATGGACCATCATGATTTATAAATTGAAATATTAATACAATTGCAATGACAACACCAAGAATTACAATACTAGATACTTTTTTCATATACTCACCTTTTACTTTTATTCTGATTCATCATAATCAATTTTAAGAAAATGGTCAATAGTTCACAATAAGATAAAATGATAGCTACTACAGTACAATAACTCAATACATGCTATACTTAAAATAGGAGTTGATTAAACGTGAAAACATTAAAAGAAAATCGTCTCTCCCTATTCGTCATTATATTTGCCATTGTTATTGGTATTATTCTACAAACCGTTTTTAATTTCCCTCTGATTGCTGGAGCTTTTATCGGGGTATTATTAGGGATTTTAGGAGGCTTTATTATTCAAGTTGTTTTAAAGCGAAATGATAGCGGAGATAAAAATAAACATACGGAATGAAATAAGTTTCTTTACAAAAAATTTAGTGGAGTAGCGCATGAACATATATTTGCGCTACTCCTTTTCATTGAGAATCTAAATGTTATCATTTCACCTTAATTTATTCTTAACAAGTACCTATCAAGTACCTATTGAAATAGCTTGTCCCATTAATATATATTGATAGCACTATTATATGAATCGTAATATCAAATAAAAGCAACAAATATTACTTCCCCTATTGACTTGATGCATTACAAATTAAAACTGATCATATATCCCCATTTCTAATAAACTATTAATAATCTCAAATTAAGTATCACTTTTATAATGAATTAATGTATAATAATTTTAAATGTTACTCGTATTTTTCTAATCATAATCTTAAAAAGTATAACAATTTGTTTAGTATTCGATTTAAAATTTAATTCATATTTATGATGTAGATAAGGTAAGAAAGAGAATTGATAATTTATAACTTTAAGGGTAGCACTACCCTTTCTTTTAAATAAAGGGGGATTTTTATGCGTAAATTATTGAGTTTATTGTTAATTAGCTCAATCGTTTTAGTTGCTTGTGGACAAGAGAAAATAAATGAAGAACAACAAGATAAGCCTAAAGAAGGAAATACTGTAAAATCTAATCAAGTAAAAATAGATAAAAAAGAAGAGAAATCTACTAATGAAAAAAATACTAAACAAGATTTAGAGAAGGAACAACCTAACGCACAATCGACAAATGTAGATCAATATTATGACTATAATCAACAACAAAAAATGAATTATGAAGATGATAACAAGATCTTAAATAATAAAGAGATTACTGATCAAGACTGGAATCAACAAGGAGAACCAACTCAATCTGACCAAATGCAATACACTAACGAAACTAATGCTAGTTATGCTTCATCTGGATCAACTTATGTACAATACGATCCTAACAACAAATATATGAACTTACCTAATCAAGAATGGCGTAAAAATACAGGTGATGGTTTATCTTCTGGTGAAAAACAAACGATGTATGAGATTGAAAATGGGACTTACCAAGGCGAAGATGAGGAACAAATTTATGAAGCCTTGAAATTTTATGAGCAAAATTATTAGTTTTTAAGGATTTCATTAATATTGAATGATTATCTATATTAAACATTTTAGGAGTTGAATATCTATGGAAAAGCTATTTACCATTTTAATTGTTAGTTCAATTTTACTAGCTGCATGCGGACAAGAAAAAACAAGTGAAGAACAACAAGATAAGCCTAAAGCAGAAACAAAGAAAAAAGAATACAAAAAAGAAGAACAAAAACAAGTTAATAAGAAGCTGGATAAAGAACAAAGAACTCCTGAAGCTATAAATGAAGAACAAACAGTAAATACTGAACAATCTGTCGAACAATATCAGCAAAGTGAAGAACCACAGCAAGTTCAACAATACGAACCTGCTCAAGAGCAAAATCAGCAAGTGTCACAAAATGGTGTTCCTGAACAAGATGTACAAGCTCAATATAACGAAGAGCAAGGTATCGATTTAAATAGCATGCCTGCTACAGATTTCAATGTGGATGGAATGTCTGAACAGGCGCAAAAACAAATTGAACAACTTACAATACAAAAGGACTTTAACGATTTACCGCAGGAAGAATATAATAATAGAGTGTCTGAAATTATAAATAACGAATTCCAGTAGTATTTTACAGATAGCTTACTTTCATCCTAATTTCTTTTTTGACTAAATTTTCACCTAAAATATGATTTTTTTACTAGTCATTTATCATTCAGAGACATGTGTGTATAGTTTTACTTAGCACAAATAATAGTAAAAAGCTGTAAAACTCGACATTTTAACACATAGAAATATTTAATCGTACTAAATACTGCGCTTAATATCATAATTTAGACAAATGGGTGCAGTATTTAGTTTTAATACATATTCTAACTATCACAGGTAGGAATTAATCACTTTCTTTTTCTAATTGTATATTTCTAGAGTGTCGAAAGTAGTACCTACTCGTTTTATGACACCTCTTCTTAAATTAGAAATACGTCCCTTTGCTCTATCTGTTTTTTTAATTATTTTATACCTAATACACCACTATCTAATAATTATTGATTGTTGCTTGAATTTCAGTCCTCTCTCTTTTCTTTCTTTTTATCTAAGTAATAAAAATGCGTTTTTCTGCCAATAAATAGTAGTAACGGCAAGCTTAATATAAATAATGATAAATACATTTGACCTGTCATATCAAAAACCTCCAACTCTTATTTTATACCTCAAGTGTAAAAGGATTCGAAATCCCCTAACAAGATAATATTGACAAAAGTCTTAAAAAACCCTCAAAGCATAACGCTTCAAGGGTTCTCTGATTAGTATTGTTTCATATACTGGTCAATTTCCCATTCAGACACTTGCGTTCTATGTATTTTTTCAAGATATATAATAGCGTTTTAAACCGTAAAAAGCTAGCAAAATCAACATTTTAACACATACAAATATATTGGTTTTTATTCTTCTGCACCCACTAATGCACCCAAAATTAAGATTATAGAAAAGTGGGTGCAAGATTTAGGTTTAATCCTGATAAAAACGCCTTTTTTGCCCTTAAAATTTCAATTCAAAATAGGCTAGGTTTTACCCTAGCCTTAAATTTATTCTACTTCTTCAAATTCTTGATGATATGCATTACCTTTACTATTTTCGATTAACTCACGATAATCTTCATCTTCTAAATATTCGATATTGCCACTTTCAAACTCTTCGTATTTTTCCCAATTTCCGATACCTTCAGAATCAATATCGTATCGTTCTAAATCTTCATTATTTTTTTTAAGTAACTGAATCTCGTATACATCAGCATCTAAAAAGTCATAACCATATTTATCAACGATATTGTGATAAAGTTCTTTGTAATTTTTACCTTCTGCTTTATAAGTGTGTACCCCGCTTGTAGTTTTTCCTGTCCATTTGATCATTTTCGTTTCCTCCTCGATTTCTTTTTGATATTTGTATAATTTTTCGGCAGTGTCTAGTGTTATACCACCTAATTTTCTAGCACCTCTTCTTAAGTCAGAAATGCGTCCCTGTGATATACCAGTACTTTGATGAATTTGATAACCTGATACTTTGCTATCTAGCAGTTTTTGAATTGTTTTTTTGTACTCTGACAAGCTTATCACCCTCATATTTATATCCTAGTTTTCTCATGTGTAACACTCTAGCTAATTTGATAATTTCAGGTAACACCATAACAATTATTAATATGAAAATAAGTATATACAATTGAAATGCACCTTCTTGTATTATATAATAACCATGAAAAGAGGTAAGGGGCTATTAACCCCTTTGGAATCAATCATTATTCTGATTATCTTTTTTATGATTTAGATAATCAAGATGCCATTTTCTTAGTTGTTTTAGAATTGCTGGTGTTCGTTGTATTCCCACAAGTACAATGAACATCAGCATTTTTATGATGTCTTCCATTTTAACCACCTCCTCTCATGGTGGTTTGTAAGCTATCAACTAACTTACATATATAATTATACTACCCAATTGGGAATGAGTCAACACTTTTCCCTAACTTTTTTTAATTTTTTTTCGCATAAAAAAAGACCACACTTTTTAGTGTGGTTAATTTAGAATGATTAAGTTAAATGCGTTTTAATACCTATATTATACCATAAAAAAAAGAGGCAACCGTCGCAACAGTTACCTTAAGTACACTCCGCAGATGTGTACCGCTTTTTTTATATTATAACACTAATATTTTAGGGGACAATCATTCAGTTAATAACTCATCAATAAAAGATTCTTTAACTTCATAAATGACTGGATTTCTTTGAATTTGTATAAGCTTATCTTTATGCATCTCAATAGCCTCATTAATTTTATATCTCGAAAAACCAACAAATTCTTTAAGCGATTTTAAACTAATTCTTGAATATTTACTGCCGAAAACTTTATCTTGTAATAAAACGAACAAAACAGCGTATTCATACTTATTTAAATCCTTTGATTTCAATGCATTATCTAATCTAACAATAACTTCATTGTTATTTTCAAATGTTTCAATGATAGTTTCTTGACCTTCTATTAACATTTGAAGCATATCCCCTATAAAACTTGTCAACTCTCCTTTATTATAAAAATTTGAAGCATTTTCGAAAGATTTATAATATTTACCTTTATTACTATTTACCACATGTGAAAAGGTTAATGCAGTAAAAGAATCCAAATTATCGTTTAATAATTTAGCTAACAAATACCTTCCTAGTCTGCCATTACCATCATAAAATGGATGTAAATATTCAAACATAAAATGACTCGCCATAATTTTAAATACTTCTGGCGCATTGTAATGCTTTATAAATTCTAAAATTAAAGTCAAAAATTCATAAATTTCTGGTTCTGTAAATTCATTTCTATGAATCCATTTATTTTTACCTTCATCATATACCCCTATTGAATTTTTCCGGAACAAATTACCATCAGGTAAATCTTTCTCTTTTATTTCACTTGAAACAATGGAATCAAATATTTTTCTTATGTCTGAAAGAGTATTAAACTCAATATCTCCACTTTTCATCATCAAGTATTGATCAACGAGTCCATCAAATCTTTTATTTGATCCTTTAGTTTTATTTATAGAGGCTGCAATTTCTTTTTTTGTACTTCTTACATTTTCCGTTTCGTTAGTGCTTTGAAGTTCATTAATTAGTAAACGTTTTATATATGCATCATTTGCAATGCCAGGTTGAAGTGAGGATAAATACTGGATTTTAGCAGAATTATTCAATACCTTTTCTAAGTCTGAAGCTAAACTTTTAGTTACAATAAAAAACAAAGGGTAACTAACATCTCTTTTTTGTTTTTCGTCTTGTATTGGATTTATAAATATATTAGTCACATAAGATGAATAACTATTTTTTCTCATTTCATACTCCGTTTCCATATTTTCCCAACCATACATATGAAATAGTATCTTTAAAGGCTTGTAATCCATTGTAACACCTCTTTTATTAATCATATTTTGATATATGATGTTTATATACTTGTTAAAGTATAGCAAATTCGCTCTATCATTAAAATAACGAAGGTATTTTTTTGATAATTATTTTAAGCATAAAAAAAGAAGGTAGTCGCTATGACTACCTTTTCGGCCAAGTGGCGAATATAATGTACATACAAGTGTATTATATTACACTCACAAAAACGCGCCACCCGAATAAAAATAAGCTAACGGTATCTTGATACCGTGAATTAAATATACCACAAAAATAGGACAGTCGCAATGACTATCCTATAAAAATATTACTATATAGAGTCGGTCTATGTATAGTGTAACATAAAAAAAGAAGCGGTACAATGACCGCTTCTAAGCTTACTGAAAGGTTGTATCTATAGTATAGCATATTTAACTACTTAATAGTACCCCGTAGCTTACCAACAGCACCAGTTTGTGAGTTCCATGTTCGAATAGGTAAGTAGTAACGTATACCTTTATAAGTATATCCAATCCAAACATGGCCATCTTGTAACATCAATTCGTCATAATCTACATATCCGCCTTTTTGGAATGTATATCCAACTGGACAACTTCTAAAAGGCCCCTCTAAACGAGCGATAATATCCGAATTTGCAGTGAATCTGAATTTTTCTTCTTTATATAAAGTACCATATTGATTTCTGTTCCATTCGCCAACTTTTGAAGTTGTTGATTTTGCTTGTGGTTGTGTAATCTTTTCGCCTGATTTAATTTGATTTAAGTAGTGTTGTACTCTATTTTCAAATTCGCCCCATGTTCCTGTAGCACGCATTTTATGTGGGCAATCTTTACCACTGTACCAATAATGTTGATACATTCTATCAATTCCCCAGCCGTACTGGTGTAACACGTGAGCCGCATATAACGCCGCATTATCCTCTGCCTGCTTGTAGCGTTCAGATTTAGCACCACTATAACCATTGTCCATTGAGTAACAGATTTCAATACCTATGGCCGTTCTATTGCCCGAATTTGCGCCAATTCCATCTCCTGTGTGAAAAGCGTTTCTATTAAATGGTATTGCCTGCACGACCTCTTTTTCGTCCACTGCAACGTGATATGATACGTAATTGTAGTTACTATTCATATACGTCACTTCATTGCGTGCGCTCACTGTATTACCTGTATTATGAATCGCTAACTTATTTGGTTGCATATAGTATGGCGATTTGTAAGGGTATAAATATGAAGGTGTCCACATATTCACTATTTTGTATCCCATAATGAAGCCTCCTCAATATCAGCTTGTAATCCGATAAATTCATCTTTTTTGTGGTCTTCTAACTCAATGTTGTCAATCTCTTTTTGTTCAACTTTGCCAATTCCTTCTAGTATTTCAGTATCGTTTAATTTCATATTACTTCAATCCCTTCGATTTCAAATACTCTTCTTGCTCACGCGCTGATTTTTTAACGATAAATGTGTTTTTCCAAATACCGTAACCTACCATTAATAAAGGCACACCGGTATTAGCAACGTTAATCCATGCGTCAACTGCTCGTGGATTAATCCACTCCGCACTAATACCACTTGCATTTAATGCTAGATATAGTGCACCTAAAAAACCACCAATTAAAGCCACGAATTGCTTAATTTTATCTTGCATAATTAACCTCCTAAAAGAAACGGACACCTCGAAAGGTATCCGCAACTAGTGTTATTTACATACTCCAAACCAAACGCATGTCCACAGTGAAGCTCCGACGATAAGTTTTAGCATAAGCACTCACCTCCTTTAAATTCCAAGCCATAAACGTAAAATACCGATGATAATCGTACTAATAATTGTACCTACTAAACCTAGAACCCACATTTTCATGTCTTTGATATTCTTATCATTTTCTTTCTTCTTTTCTTTTTCGTTTTCTCTATCTTGGTTTATCGCGTCTAAGGTGAAGTCCATTTTTTGATTAATTAGATGTTGTCCGTGTTGAGCGTTTTTAATCTCTTCTAATGAATCAAAAATTTTATCGTCATTTTTTTCCAATCTCCTTAATCTACTTTCGTGGTCTAAAAGCTTGTTAGGTTCCACATGTAACTCACCTACTTACATTTTATTTTTTAGGTTCAGGTTCAAAACTTTCAGGTTCTGTCACTTCCCCGTTTTCATCATAAAGTGTGTTATTCGTTACACCTTCGCACACATAAACACGATTTGTTGAACCTAATGCTTCACTCAACATATTTTGAATCTTTGCAACTTTAATTGCGGATTGCTTGTCTTGGAATTTGTGCGCTTGGTCTGGTGTACTCACAGTCATGAATGCGTTAGTGTTCCACTGTTTAGCTAAAGGATTAGCATAGTGTTCTCCACCTGTAATATTAACCTCAACTAGATAAAAAATAGTAACTTGCTTTCTGTAATTTTGTAACATAAAAATTCTCCTTTATATAAAAATTAGGCCAGTGATTACTCTTCACTAGCCTGTGCTTCTTTTAGTTTTTCAATCTCTTTTTGCAATTCCTCTACATACGCTTGATACTTTGCGATTGTAATTGATTTCGTTGCGACTTCTTGCGCTAGTAACTCTTCTGAGCGTGAAATGTCCATGTTAAGCCTCCTTACGCCATTTTAGTGAGTGATAATAAGTTAGTGTATACCCTGTTCGTTGTACCGTTGTAAATGTACACAGAATCACTGAATAACAAGCCCCAACCGCCTGTGCCATTTGTAATTGCTACACTGTCACGATTGTTGTATGTGACGTTTTTAATAAATAATTTATCATTGAGCCATTGTAAGCCGTATAATTTATCGGTATAAACACCTGATAAAATAGCGTCGTGGTAACCTAAGTAATAATTAGGTCTAGTACCTGCATTCCAGTACGGTTTCAGTGTAATGATAGGATTAGATGAGTTGTTTCTATCTCTCAAATCCATACCCCAACCTAATACACCGCCAGTGCCACCAGCCGTAAATATATGTTGATTTGCGGAATATCGAATCGCTCCAAAACCTGGATATATCGATAAACCTGTATACGCGGCTCTATTTGGGTCTGTAACGCCTGTACCGTAAGCAAACAAGTCTCCACCTAAATGTAAAACGTTACGCCCATCACTCGTGTTTTGTTGAAATATATCTAAACGACTGTTACCACTGTTAAAACTGATACGACCTTTCGTATAGAAGTTAATCGCACCACTTTCATAAACGTTCATCACGTTTTTATCAATGTCAAACACTAGACCATTGTCAACTGATGACAGTTGTCCTGTTTTGATTTTGTTCGCAACTAAATCTTTAATAGTCGTTACACCATTTTGAATACTCACGTCACCTTGATTAATGTTAATCAAGTTTGAATTGAGCGCTATACCTTGATTATCTAGCACTAAATCAGACACAGAACCATTGTCGTTATAGCTTAACGATATGCCTGTGTGAGAATTAACGATTTGCGCTATCGTTTTATCAAGTAACTTTTTAGACGCGTTATATTCTTCTTTAGTTGCACGTAATTCTATATCTTTACCATTTTGTGTAATTCTAGTGTCATACGTCGTTAGTGTCTTGTCTTGTTGTGCTTTCAACGTATCCGCGTACGCCTTCGCATTTGTTTCTGCGGTTTTTGAATAGTCTTTTGCTAATGAATTAGCTACAGTCATAGATTGATTAGTATGTTCTTTCGCATTTAATTCTGCATTATCTGCTTTCGTTGTCGCGTCAACTTTCGCGTCACTGATACCTTGATTAAATGTTGTGAGTGTAACTCTGTCTGTAATCTCGTTGGCTAACTGTTTACGTTCGGAATCAGCAGCATCTAACCTTTCAACAATTCCGTCTTTATCTGTTTGATATTCAGCTCTTTTTAACAACGTTGACATTTCCTCTTTAGTTTCTGTCCGTAAGGCATCTATCATACGAGCAACTGTTTCTGGAGGACCGATAAAACGTCCTGATTCATCCTGTTGAATACCAAAGGTATCAGCTACTTGTTTCATGGCATTTTTAAATTTTTCATCTGTATATTGTTGTTGTAAGGTTTTTAAACGGTCATCAATCGCCACTTTGGCTGTTTTAACACTTTTATCTAGTGTAAGTAACTTCGCTCTATAATCTTGAAATAACGCTTGTGTATCGATTAAAAACTTAATTGTTGCGGTATCTTCATCGATACTATCAAGTCGCGTTTTTATATTGTTATACACACTTACTAGTGCGTTTAGATTAGTGTTGACGTTACCTTTGATTTGTTCACTAATTAAATAAGGACTGTTCGTGATTTCAGTGACTTCTTGATATAACTTTTGATGTTGTATAGCAAGATTCTCAAATGTGGTCATGAGTGAACGATATAACGCAACTTCACGACTTAATCCACCCATCTCATTACGCTCTTCTTCACTAACGTTAACCCACTGACCGTCCACACGTTTTTTGAGTACGCCAACTCTGTCATTCGACGTATCGAACCAGTACATACCATCGACCGCGTTTTCTGGTTCAGTCTCAGATTTAAAGATTTTCTTTTCGACGTATTGCAACTCTTTATCGACAACTTGATTCACGATCGTGTTCACGTTGTTGATATTGTCATCTAATTTACGTTTAATCGATACCCACAGAAAACCGAATCTCTGAAGTAAATCAGATTCTTTAAACTCTTTGATACTACCGACTCTATATTTTGTATCACTAGGATTAATCAAGTCACGTTCCATTTCAATTACTTCTGCTTCTGCGTATAAAGGTGGTTTAAACTCAATATCTTTAATGCGTACTAAGTCGCCAAAACGAACCTTTTCATGTGGATAATAGTACTCTAAATCGTATTGCTCTATGTCATAGCTTACGGCTGCATTAATACGCTTATTGAGTGCCATTTTTGCAAGCGTCGTGAGTCGTTGTAATGTCATGTTGTTATCTTCAGTTTCAGGACTGTAGACGTCCCATCTATAACGTCCATCAGGTTCGCCCCATCTTTCTTGCGCATTATCATCAGTAACAATAGTCGTAACTCTTTGCTTATTTTCTTCAGGTTCTGGTCCCACTGCATATAATGCCGTCACAATCTCAGATTTATCTACAGTACGTTTTAGACTGATTAAATCTTTACCACGTATAATCTCTTTGCCATTAAATAAAGCACCTTTTAAACGTACATCAATATATCGATTCACAACACTGTTGTTGTCAACGATAATGCGTGATTCGAATTGTACGTTAAATGCGGTACATATGATTTTTAAGATATCATACGGGCTATTGTAATCAGTCCATGACACTGTTTGAGTGCCTGCGTACTCGATTTCGCCAGGTTCAAACCTTGTCCCTTGTAAACAAAACTCAATCGCTTGTTGTAATGTGACTTTTTCTAATTTATTTGGTTCGCGTGGTTTAGATTTCTTCAAAAATTCAAAGTAAGACGCGTCCGCTTCAAAATCAATCACATCATCATATTGTTCTGTGTGGTTAACCACAAATTCTCTATATCCTGCGTCGTAAGGCACTAGCATATAACTGTATGCGTCCTCTAATATATCGCCATAAAGATTCGTACATGTCCCTGTGAACGTTTCTTCATCATTTTCTGCTTTGCGTGAATGCACAGCTTTATATAAGTCGCGTTTTGCAATTTCATCAACTTGTTTGAGTTCGCCTTGTTCATTATATTTTAAAATTGGTATCATGCTTATAACCACCTATCTTGCCATTTCACGACTGTATCAAAGTTTTTTTCAGGGTGTATGATCACTTCTTGATGAGCTTTATCAATACTGAAATAAGTGCTCGCAAAATCTTTATAAGTCTTAATCGGTATATCATTCACATAAGCGACTTCACGTTCTGTGTCAATTTCGACCACATCACCTTGTTTAATGAAATAGTCGTAACCAACATTATCAAGTATTTCGATGACTTCAAGACGTGTTAAATAAACAGGTAAAACTGGATAATCACTATGACGCGCAACATAACCAATCACTTGTCTAATTGGTCGATTATATTGCTTACCTCTATCATTAAAACTTCTGTCAAAATTCAGTCGTGAATGTTGTTGTGTACGCCCATTTTTGTCTTTATAGTAAGCCCAAGTTTTTACAATGAACTTATCATTATGACGTTGCAACAATAAGTACACTTCCATATCGTTATATGAAGCGCCTTCATCTCCTAAGTAATTCAATAACTCTTTACGGTTACCATATTCATCATAGATTTGAACAACCGCTTTAGTACCACCAACCGCAACTGTATCGTCCACAAGTCCTAAACTTGCAACTAATTTACCCGCTTCGTCAGTAAAGTGATAGAAGCCTTTTGCAATACCTTTGTTGTCCTTTTGAAATATCTTCAATGAACAAATGACTTTCCAATTTTGTAACGTTTTACTAAGTGATTTACGTATTGCAGGACCATGCCAACCTGTATCGTGCGTACCATAAGTTTGAGGTGTGATTGCAGTGTTACTGACATTTGTTGTCATTTGTCCTTCGATTAAGCCACCTGAATAGTTATCAGAAATATTTTCACTTGTAGGCATGTGTGACCAACCAACTAAAGTATTCATTGCGTCTAGTAATATACGTGGTCGTTTATCAGTAATGTTTGTACCTACTACAAAAGGTTCTCCAAATGCTAAATATTTATTACTTTCAGTACTCAAATGCAAGTAAGGTGTATCTTTCAATGCAGTTAGTGTATAGTGCGGTTTAACATTCGCATTACCAACATTGACGATACTTACCTGGTCTTGTATAGCAGTGTTTTGACTACCTTCATTTGCATATTTATATGGATCAGTGAGTATTACTTTGATTGTGAAACTCACAAAACCATTGTTATTACTCACAATTTCGATAGGACCATCAAAGTAAGCCCACCAATGCCACGATTTGTTCGATAACTGTAATTTCACTGGTTCATCGTAATTGAATAACTTCACAAGTTCATTAAGTATTTCATCATGTGTTTTACGACCGACTAAATAATCGTTACGCGCTATTAAAGGTAAATCAAATTCATACCCATTTAGTTCACGTCTTTTCATTATTGAACCTGGTCGTCCTGGTACCTTTTCAGTTTCAGTTGCAAAATTAAAAGAGGGTATTTTAAACCCTCTTTCAATAAATAACCAATCAATTTTCTTATTATTTACTATGATATTTTCATTTGTCATGTTGCGAATGCACCACCTCTAAACATGTTTGATTTGCGTTCACGACGTTCGCGTTTATCTTGATATCTATTGTGTTGACGTTCGAATGCGTCTTCGTCAATGACTGGATTAAAGTCTTTATTAGCAATCTCACTATTACTACGTGCAATTTCCATAAGCACATTGATTTGTGCTTGTTGATTTTCAATCATTTGTAACAGTAAAGCAGTGTTGTCATTTGAGTTAACGCGTGGTAATTGTCCAGGGCGTTTGTTTCCTGTTGTTTTACCATTGTCAATGTCTTGAGCCGCTAATGCTAATAACTTCATAGCGTCACTTCGTCTTGATGGATCAGTTGGAATAATCCACTCAGGATAACCACCTTCCGCTATGTTGTACCAACCAGCGTTTTTGATGAGGCCTCCAGTAGCGAAACGTCGACGTCCGCGTGGTCCCCAACCTGAGCGACCATACTGAATGTCGTTAGCCCAATTTGAATTGTTAAAGAATGCCAGTAATTGATCGTAACCACTCTTAATGTTTGTGTGACCTTTAACTGCAAAGGCGTTAAATGTTCCTGGGACATACTGTAATAGTCCGCGTGCTCTATTTGCACCATAATTACCATCTCTTAATGCGGCACTTTGTATAATGCTAGCGTCGCCACCACTTTCACGTTGGATTTGTGCGATAATACCATTGATTTGTGAATTAGTTGGACTTACGCCCATGCGTTTCGCGGCTCTAACGATTGTAGAACGCCATGCCGATGGTGCTTGTTTGCCGCCGCTTTTTCCGCCCCCGTTATTCTTTTTTAGCCAACTTGTAGGGTCAAAAGGTACTCCATTTTTTTGCATTTCATAATGTAGGTGTAACCCTGTGGAGCTCCCTGCACCTTGTCCATCTTCACGTGGGTCGCCACCTGAAATACCTAAATACGTACCAGGTCGCACCTTTTTACTTCCTGTGAATGCTAATTTATGCAAGTGGCCATAAATCGACGTTAAAGCGCCATTAACAACTTTTACCATGTTACCGAAACCGCCATTCCAACCATATGAAGCGTTAGCCGTTCCGCTCATCGTACTGTAAACTTTATCATGTTTATAGTTAATATCTAAGCCATGGTGTGCTCGTGCGAATGGGTAACCTGCTGCCGCTGCTGATGCTGCTGTTGGATGGAAGCCGAAATTTATACCTTTAGATAAGTCAATATATCCGCCGTCGCCACCACCTGCATCTTCAAGCCATGTTTTAAATAGCTTGGTAACAGCTGATTTAATTTTTTTGTATATTGCATTCATTAAATTTTTAAGTAAGTCGCCTTTAACAAAGTCAAAGTTAAAGCCAAATGATTTAATGACCTTATCCACTAAACTTGCGGGATTGTCGATATAATCTAGTACATCGCCGATTGCTTTAATCGCGTAATCTTTACCTTTTTTAGCGACATCTAAAGTGGCGTTAACTGTTGCTTTACTACCATCAACAATATGTCCGGCTAATGCTTTAGTTTTTGCGCCTGCTTTACCAAGCGTGCTTTGAACGTCGCCAACTAAATCATCGCCACGCTTATGTTTTTTAGGTTTTTTGCCTCCACCTAATAAACTAAACATGTTATTTGATTTTTTAGGAGCTGAACCGTTGCTAAAGCGTGGTTGGTTTAACATGTCGTAAGTTTGTTGACCGTTTAAAATGCGTGTACCTTTTGATAATGGTATTGTCGTGTCTGTTGCTGGTGTAATGAACGCTTTCCCCGTTGGTGGTATCACTGTTTCGTGTCTGAAACCGTTCGGGCCATTGCCTTTACCTTTGTCACCAACTGTCGCGAATAAGTCGCGGTTCACTTTACCATTAGTTACAACATTTTGTGTATGCGTTGACGTTGTACCAGTGTGAAACTTAAATTCTGGAATTGGGTCCATATTGAGTTTACTACCTACCCAATTGACACCTTTAATCAATTTGTTTAAACCACGTTTAACAGCGTCAACCATACCAGTAATATGACTCTTGATTCTACCGATGATATTTTTTAGTCCACTTGCCATATTGTTAAACGTACGTTTAACACTAGTCCACAGTGATGCCGCAATACTTGTGACAGAACGTTTAATAGATTGCCATATCGACGTCATCGTGCTTTTAACTTTGTTGAATATGTTACGTGTGCCGCTCAATAAACTATTGAAAGTAGCACGAACCTTATTCCACAAATCTCTAACGATAGACGTAACACGTGAGCGTACATTTGACCACAATCCTACTAAGAACGTGCGTAAGTTATTGAATATACTACGTGTACTTGATGACAGTGAGTTGAATATATTACGTACTGCACTGAACATATTACGTACGTGATTCGTTACAGTGTTGCGAATATTGTTCCAGATTGACGCTAAGAAGTTTCTTAACCTGTTGAATAAACTCTTACTGAAGCTATACAAGTTGTTGAATACTGAACGTGTAATCGCAACCATTGAATTAATTATCGCGATTGTTCTATTTTTAATATTCGTCCAGATACTCACAATAAAGTTACGTATTGCAGTAAACACGAAACGTATGAACGCCCATGACGCATTAAACGCACTGCGAATACCTATCCATATCGATTTAGCGAGATTGACTACTGTGTTGCGAATGTATGTCCACACTGATGTTGTATAAGTTCTGATCGCGTTCCAAACGACGATAATCGTCGCTTTAATTAGATTAAAATAGACTGTCAAATTTTGTTTGGCTGATAAAACTGGTTTTATTATTGCAAATTTAATAGCATTCCACGTTTTATCTACCGCTTTTCTAAACTTTTCATTAGTTTTGTATAGATGTATAAATGTACCAACTAATAACGTGATTGCAGTGATTACGATTCCAACTGGCCCTAACATAAACTTAAACGCTCCACCAATAAGAGTTAAACCTCTTGCTAGAAGCGGTGCTTTTAATGTTAAGTAACTCATTAATCCGCCGGCTTTAGCAATTCCTACTAATACGGGACCTAACGTTGTCATGATACTACCTATTGCCGCAGTAAATGCACCAACCGTTAATATGATTGGTCCTAATGCCGCCGCAAACACACCAAATGCAACAATTGCGGTTTTTACCCAACCTGGCATTTTAGTGAACTTTTCTGCAAGGTATGCAATAACTTCTGCGGCTTTTCTAATGTAAGGTGCAAGTACATCTCCAACGCTTATTGCAAGTGATTCAATAGCAGATTTCATCTTACGTATCGAACCGCCTATGCCACCTTCCATTTCATCTGACATACGTTTGCTTGCTCCTGCGGAATTATCAATAGACTTAGTTAGTTTTTTATAATCTTCGTCAGACGCGTTGATGACAGCAAGCGCTCCACTCATTGCCTCTTTACCAAAAATGGTAGCAGCAGCACTTGCTTGTTGGTCTTTTGACAGTCCTTTAAACTTGCCACGCAATTGATCCATAACATCACGCATTGGTAGCATCTTACCGTTACTGTCTGTGATAGATATACCTAACTTTTCCATCTCATTTTTCATCGCTTTTGTAGGTTTTGCAAGGTTGGTAAACATAGTACGTAATGCTGTACCTGCTTTTTCACCTTTAATCAACAGTTATTTGTAGGAGTTTACCCTACAATCTCGAAGTTTCCTTCGAGTGTCGGACTATATCTTTATCCTAATAGGACAATCGGCGCTCG
Source organism: Staphylococcus canis (assembly GCF_016238445.1). Taxonomy (GTDB): domain Bacteria; phylum Bacillota; class Bacilli; order Staphylococcales; family Staphylococcaceae; genus Staphylococcus; species Staphylococcus canis. The sequence goes on along the minus strand of NZ_JABANU010000013.1, from coordinate 36,784 downwards.
TGGAGGTATTATTACTCGTTCTAGTTCAACCTCTAGTCTCTACACCTTCGTGTTACTTCTTGAACATTCACACGCTTGGCTCGGTATTAGTATATCTTTTGACTTAACCTCTACCGAATTCACCGATTTCTACGCACACATTACTGTGTGTTCGAGCATTACCATACCCGCATTACTCATTAATCCAATCGCTATCGATGTATCTTCAATAGTATATCCTAGTGCACCTGCAACTGGTGCGGCGTATTTAAACGCTTCTCCCAAGCCTCTAACATCTGTGTTAGCTTTAGAACTTGTTTGTGCTAGCACGTCTGCAAAGTGGCCACTATCTTTAGCTTTGAGACCGAATGCCGTCAAACCGTCAGTTACGATGTCGCTCACTTGTGCTAGGTCTTCGCCTGAAGCGGCCGCTAACTGCATGACACCGTCAATACCGTTAAGCATATCTTTGGTATCCCACCCGGCCAAGCTCATATATTGAAGAGCTTCTGCGGATTCACTAGCACTAAATTTAGTTTTGGCGCCCATCTCGAGCGCTTTGTCTCTTAACAAATTGAACTCTTTACCAGTTGCACCTGACGTCGCTTTAACTTTGCGCATTGAATCGTCGAAGTCAATACTTTTCTTCGCGGCTAATCCAAATCCGGCTACAACTGGTGCGGTTACATACATACTCATTGAACGCCCGACACTCTTCATCGATTCACCAACACTAGTAAGTTTTGGTCCTATATCTGTAAATTTTTGACCTAATCGACCGAATGAACTATTAGATATACGTGCGGCTTCTTGTGCTTCACGTTGAAACCTTTTGAATCCTTCTACAGTTTGTTCTAATTCATGTTCTAACCTATTCAACGTATCAGCTTGCTTATTATACTCAGTACGCAATCGTACTGCTTTAGCACTGTTTTCGCCTTGTTCACGTGCTACTTGTTGATATTGTGCACGTAAGTCTTTCACATTATTACGTTGTTGCTTTGTTGCGGCGTCTAACTCACGTATACGATTTTTGTAACTTGACATTGAGCGTTCAGAATACTTGAAATTGTTGCCAGATAACTTTAAATCAGAATTGAGTTGCCTGAAGCTCCGTCGAATACCTGAAAGCGTACGTGCGACACCCATATCTTGCATAGATAGGTCAATCTGTAATCCTCTTATTCTTTCTGCCATACGCTACACCTCCTTACTTATAAATTAGTGAATGCGTCTAGCATACTGTCTTGCTTTTTCACTTCTTTTCTTTTACTTTCTTCGACGATGTCCATAAAAAATGAAAAAGGCATATCAAGAATATCGTTAATATCTTTTCCGCCTTCTTTCATGAATTGATATGCGATTTTTTTCAAATTGTTTTTATGTTCAGTCCATGTGATCAACTTATCACTTAAATCATTTTCGCTAATTGCTTTTTTCTGTCGTCATCCATTTGACCTTGTGCGACGAACTCAACTTGTGCATGAATTTCAGTTACTGCGTCAGGTGCGTGTAATCTATCTAATAAATCATCGCTAGTGAATTGATTTTTGTATACACTTACGATGAAATCAGTCATACGCTTAAACATTTCTTTTTCACTTAATTCTTTGCCATCTTCTGAAGTCCCTTCCATAATTTCAGAGGCTTCGTAAATTTTACGGAATGGAATAAAGTTTGGTGTGAAGTATGTTTCTAGTTCAAGATTGCCGTTTTTATCCTCTTTTGCATTACCTTCTGAATCTAACACTACTAATCGAATAAAGTTAATTTTTTTAGTCATAATAAGTCTCCTTAATTTTTATTTGCAAATAAAAAAGGGGCGCAATGCCCCTGAATTTAATCAATTGGTTTGATTACTTTAAGTTTTCGTCTGTTGTCTAAAGTTGACAATTCCATAATACGTTCCGCGTCTACCTTTTTATTAGGTGGGCGTGGATAGAATTGTCCTTTTTTATACAATTTGTCATTGTCTTGTGAATCAACAAAATCATGTAATACTTCATATTTAGCCATACATTAGCACCTCACTTATTACATTGTTAATCCTTCAGAATCTCCACCAAGATCGCTTCCTAAATCACTAGAGCCGCCAAGTCCACCTGTTGACTCTTCTTCCTCAGAAAGCTCTTCAGACTTTTTTGCGTCTGGGTGCTCCTTACCGAAGACTTTTTTGAAAATAGTGTCACGCATTGTAGTTGTGCCTTTTTCATCACGACCTAAAAGCATGGTTTGTTCTTTATCAAAGCCTTCAACTTCAGCAGGCATGAATTCAGCTGTAGATTGGTCTTGAGAGAACTCTACACCGTCTTCCTTTGTTTGTCCTGAAACTTCAGGGAATGTGAACATACCTTTGAGTAATCCAACATATTCAGACGAACCTGATTCAGTTGTTTTCTCAAACATTACTGCAACATATGGTGGTGTATTATTACCTACACCGATCACACCATCATCAGATTTATCTAAACCGAATAATACTTCTCTATCTTCAATCGGTAAGTGGTGGAATGTTGATTCTAGTTCAACAGTACCGTTTGATACGGCAAGCTCTGCTACACTATTATCTCCGTATGCTCTTTCGATTGATTGCTCTTTAGATACTTGAATTTCTTGTAAATATTTAATGCGTTCAGGTTCAGTAATTGATTTAACCTCACTTGAATTTAAAGGCATATAGTAGAAACCTGTTACACCAGTAAATGCATTGTATTTTTTTGCCATATTTGTTTCCTCCTAAAAATTTAATTCAGAACGATAAAAAGTCCCCTCGTACCTACGAGCGGACCTGTAAATTTTTAAATCTTTATCGTATTCTGGTTTTGCGTTTGAGGTGTTTTCCATTTTCAAAAGTTCTTTCAATAATCGTGAAATATGATAACTTACTTCATTGCGTACAAAATACGCTTCGTAGTCGTCAGATTCAGGTACAAACACATCAATTTGTACAAGGTAACTGAGCGCTAAGTTGTCATTGTCTGCGTATTCTGCGGGCAATGTATCATCAATTTCACTCATCACAATATAAGGTTGGCTAATACTAGATGGTTCAGGATATTCATAAAATTTAATGCGTTTATCAACGTATTTTTGTACAAGTGTGTCGTTAATAAGCACGTTATAGATTTCCATTAATATATCTTTCATATCATTTACCTAACTTTCGTTTTACGACTTGAAAATATGCTTCTCTTCCACTTCTAAGAGCACGATCAATCGCACCTTTTCCTCGAGGATTAGGATTTTTGATTGTTCCGAATTCATTTAAGTGGATAATTCTGTAACGTCCTTTAGGACCTTTCCAATGAATCTTAATTGTACGCGTCCCATTAATCGTAAAAGGTTTTGATAACGTGACTTCATCAATACTTGCACCTGTATCTTTAAAGCTTTGAAAGTTCTGTTTGATATTATTCACAATCACTTTGCCGCCTGCCATTAGAGCCTCATCAATAATACGTATCATTTTCGCACGTCCATAACGTTTTTCTAACTCTATTTCTAACTCACGCATACCTTTTAATTTAATTGTCATTTGCTACACCTACAACTTTAATCATCTCTTTATTACTTGAATTAGGAGCAAAATCGACCACTTTAAATGTAAGGTTTGAATATAAGTCATGTACGAGTTCAAACGTGTCTGAGTGCTTAATTTGATAGTCTTGATGTGGGTTACGATAGTTGAGTGTGATTGTGTGTGAACCTGTAACATTACCCACACGCTCTAAATCTTTAGTTGAACTTTCATATATTTCACATAACGTCTCGAACGCTTTTATTTTCTTTTTGCTTCCTGGAAATGGACCATCTTTTTCAACCATACGAAAAAAAGCAACAAGTACACGTAAGTCCCCATTGCTAATTTTTGGTGGTCTATAATTCTTGTTCATAATCAACCTCCTTCATATTGCTTAATGCAAATGAAGTTATTTGTGATAAAAAGTTTTCATTAAAGTATTCTAAACTGTCGTTATACGCGTATCTCACACGTTCATATACAAGTTCTTTACCGACTTCATTATTGTCAATATCGAATGATTGACAACGTCTTTCAATGTCTGCGTACGATTGTTTAATTAAATCTTTAATGTGCTCGTCTTCGAACGTGTGAAATATCTTTAAACGACGTTTCATTTCATTAACGTGGTTTTGTGTAATCATGCAACCACCTCACTTAATTAAACGCTTAAGTCACTTGAACCGCCTAATCCACCAGTAGATTCTTCTTCAGGTGCTTTAGGGTTTAAGTCTAAATCATACACAAGTGCAGTTTTGTTATCGTCAGGCATGCCATGCGCAAATTGTTTAGCAATGAATACGTCTGCGTCTTCTAATGCTAATGTTTGATCATATGACTTAATTGATACTGCACCAGTTTGAACTGCATAGTAGCGACTACCCACAAAGAAAATTGCTTTTTTAGGTTCAACGAATTCAGACGCAACAACGTCAACGTTGAAAGGTAATGACGTTACCCATGCGCCGTTCACAGTTTGCATAGTATTTTGTGCTTTCACATAGAATTGGTCTTGTGGATTAACAAGTAAAGTTACGCCAGCTGAAACATCAACAGGTGAACCATTTTCTTTAGTTGATAATTGAGTTAACGCACCTGCTAATTCAGTTGCTGTTTTACGCGCATTAGCAAATGTTAATGTACCAGATGACTGTTTGTCAGTTGCGCCAGTTACTGTTTTGCCATCTTCATCATATTCTAATTCTTTCGTTAATCCATACGGTTGATTTGAAGCGGCACCTTTACCTTTAACCACACCTTCTTCTAGTTTTAACGCCATCGCTTCTGCTAATTGTAAGCGTACGTAACGTTCAATCCATTCAGGACCAAACTCTAACATGTCTTTAGGTACAATTGCGAATGCCGTTAATTTGTTTTGTGAGAAGTTTAATTCTTTAAAGTTTGCTTCAATTTGTCCTTGAATTTTACCGAAAACTTCTCCCCAAACCGCTGCTCCTTTCGGGTCTCCTACAATAAGACGTGTCTTAATTCCTGCAATTTGAAAATTAATTTTAGATAATAGTGGACGTTGCTTTTGCATATCTTCAAACACACGTAATACTGTTGATTCAGGTAAAATTACCTCTTCTTTATACGTGTCTAAGTCTGCGTCATCTGCAACTAAATTTGTGAAGAAACGTGATTCTTCTGAAGTTAGAATGTTTTCGCCACGATTCATTCTCACTTGTTTGTCAGTTGATGTATTATACACTTCTTCACGCGCTTGTTTTAACACATTGTCGTGTAAGTTAGCAGAAAATGCCGCCATATACTCGCCGTATTTGTTTTCGATTGTTTCGGCGTCCGCGTCATTGCGTACCGCTTCAAAATATTCTTGCTTAAGTTGATTAACATTGTTTTCAATGTCATTTTTGAATTTAACTACCATTTAATGACCTCCTATAAATAACGTTTCTTTTTAGGTTTATGATTGTTTTTGAACATTGCCAATTCTGATTTTAAATTTTCAACTTCATTCATCATTGCGGCAATATGTTCATCTTTTTCTTCAGTGCTTTCAGTTTCTTTAGGTGTTTCAACCGTGTCTAGTTTGTCCGCGAATCCTTTATCAACTGCTTGTTGTGCAGTGAACCAAGTTTCATCACTCATGAGTTGTTCAATTTCATCAGTGTCTAAACCAGTTTTGTCTTTATACACTTCAACGATAGAAGCGTCTACTGTTTCAAGTGCGTTGATGACCTTTTTAACCTCTGATTTATTACCAATTGCAATTGTTGACGCTTCATGAATCATTAGTGATGAACCTTTACACATTACTAATTCGTCTGCGGCCATTGCGATGATTGAAGCGGCACTCGCTGCTAGTGCAGTGACTTCTACAGTAATGTGTGACTTGTGATTTTTAAGGTAATTGTAAATCTCAATACCTTGAAACGCGTCGCCACCAGGACTATTAAGTCTGATTACGATATCTTTATCTACATCATCTAGTGTTTCTGCAATGTCTTGAGCGTTAATTGTTTTATCTGTAAAAAAAGACTCTTGTGCAACTGGCCCACTTAAAGTAAGAATCACTTTATCGTCTGTCACTTCATTTTTAAAACTGTATTTAGACGCTATTTTCATCAGTTCTTGTTTCGTCGTCATTCTCGTTAGCACCTCCTTTCAAAACTTCTTCTGTTTGATAGTTTTTAGTCAGTATGAATCGGTCTCCATCTTCAACAGGTGCAAGTCCTAGAAGTTCACGCACTTCGTTTTGCTTTGCGGCACTTGACGAAATTAATTTATCGACTTTTTCCGCATTTTTAATTGGATCAACCGCATTAATACCAACAACTTTTACACGCTTACCTTTCAAGTATTCCGCTTCAGTAAAGAATTTACTGTTAAGCTCATCTTCTATTTTCGAAATCAAAGGATTAATACAAAAATCAATGTAAGCGTCCATTGCATTGCTTAAATCCGCAACGTCACCATGAATCAAATTCGATGGGATACCTACGATTTTAGCAACGTCATCAATAATCATACGTTTAAGTTTCTGTAAGTTCTCCGCACCATTATCAGTACCATTAACACTGTCTTTCGACAATTCTTTATACTCAAACCCTGAAATTTCAGGGACAATCGCGACGCCATTGTTTTTAAATTGGTTGTAAATCTTATCAATATACTTTTGTAGTCGCGTCATTTGAGTATTATCAATATTACCTGCTCCAGAATTGACACTAACAACACCACGAATTTGATTTTTACGAAGTTGTGTATCCATCATACGTCCAAAAAGTTCGCCATAATCCGCAAAAAGTGACTCAACAAAGCGTTGTAACTTATCGTTATTGTAATTAAAATAAATGACTTCACTCATCTTAAATGTGCGACCAAATTTATAGTCTTTTACTACAACGTCTTTGAAAATATCTTCATACACTGCATATTCTTCACGATAAAAGTCATCCGCTATTAATAGCTCATCACTATCACTTTTGATGATTAATACCTCATTATCATAAATGAGCTTGTATATGACTTTATGCCAAAAATCAGACGCACTTGAATCGCTATTTGGTCTAACATTTAATTTGTAGTACAGTGTGTCTTCTTTTAATTCTTGTCCGTCTTTTACCCAAAACTCAGATTGACTGAATGTACGTGAGATGAAGTTAATTACAGACTCTAGTGCCATGCGTTTCAAATATGAACGTTCTGCCGGATCAATCGCTAAATCAAGTTCTAACATGTCGCGAATCTCTAAATTACGCTTAAATACTGAACTAAAGAATCCCAATGAATCACCTCCTTTCTAACTAGAAGTTAAGTTGATCTAGTAAGTCGAACGCTTTGTTAAGGTCGACTTCTTGTATTTCATCTACACTATATAAAGCATGCAAAAATGCGTGAAATCCATCTGTTTTACGACGATGTTCGTCCTTCTTGATAAACTCTTTATTACCGTCTTTTTTAACTTGTACCGCAACGTTATTTGTGTACCATCGCATTAAAGGATTATCTCCAAAGATAATTCTGTGGTTCGCGAATAACGTTTCTATTCGTGGTGCTAGCTTACTGTGTACACCACGCGGATTACGAATAACCTCAATATCAAATCCCGCTTCTTCAAATAATGGTCTAAGTAAATCCATGCGGAAGTTATCCGCTACAATCTTTTGTATTGCATACTTCTCACGCATATTAACGAACCAATTGATAATGTGAACAGGATTAATTGAAGGTTCATCAACAATTGTTAAGTGACCTTGTCGCTCCCATTCCTTAATTGGAGGTTTTAATTTAGCTTGGTCTAAGTATTCTTTGCGTGCGAACGAATGTGATACCCACACAACATCATCGCCATTTTTAAACAGTAATCCAACAGCTGCAAAGTCCTTAATACTTGCATAGTCTACACCACCAATTGCTGTTTTATTTTTAAGTGGTGGGATATCACGACTAGTCGCTAACACATCATCACGTGAAGCAACAATTTTATTTGAATCTTCTTCAGGTAGATTCATACGTTTAGTCATGAAGTTTTCGTATCCGCTTGGATTATGCTTCAGGTCGTTGTATTGATTTAACACTTTTCTGAATAATCGTCGTCCATAATCACTCATAGGCTCTTCGAACATTGGATTTGCTTTGGACCACATGTCAGGATTATCTTTTTCGTCTTTATTATCAAGTCGGCATATAAACGGAAACAATCTGTCATCATTAGCCCGTCCTTCTAATATTTCCATAGAACGCTCTTTCATCTTGTCTAAAAATCCCTCACGAACGAATCCGTCTGTACCTATAAAAAATTCTCGAGGGTGCTTTACTTTACCAAGTCCACTCGAGAATACGTCTACTATGTCATTATTTTCATATCTGTGAATCTCATCGTATATTATGAAACCTTCGCGACCACCGTCTTTAGAACCTGCATTACTAGTCGCATACTCAAATTTACTAAATGTTTTAGTAGATGTAATTCTAAGTTTCGTGAGCTCAAATATACCTGCACCTTCCTCATCATTCACTGCACCGTCATATAATTTATTGCGTATGATTGCGCGGTGCATTTCTTCAAATGATGTTTTTGCTTGCTTTTCAGTATTCGCCACTACTGTACCATCGTAATTGTCAATACCATGCAATTCACTAATGAAGTAATTCGATAGTCCACTAATAAGTCCGTTTTTACCTGCACCACGTGCAACAAGCCAAAAGAATTGTTCAAAGTACAGTTCATCATCTTCATCGAATAAAAAGATGAATGCGATCAAGAACTTTTGAAAAGGTTGCAATTTAAAGTACAACGCTTCAATGAATTTAATACACATTTCGATTTGATCGTGGTCGAAATACAAGTCGTCACGATGTAATATATTAAGCTCTAAATGTTCAATCAGTAATCGACGTTCTTTATTCAATATGATTTCGCCATGCTTATATTTGTCGATATACCATTGCACATGCTTATTTATTTTCATTGTTCAGTAATCCCTTAAGCGTATTGTCTGCTTTCTTTTCTTCGACGACTTCATCAGGCAATAATTTGATTAACTGTTGAATAATCTTCTGATACGACGCGTCACGTGAGTTATACAACTTTGCAATTGGACGCTCACGTTCATACGCAGGTGTGTTCTCAGATTGCGTAAACAGCTCATAATCGCCATTCTTTTGAATATCAATCCAAGCGTCGTCTAACAAGACGCGCATGCGTGCCGCTTGAATTATGAGGCCTTGAGTAGCCTTCTTTTTATCATCAGGTATTTCTTTAAATATTTTATTTAAACGTTCTTTTTCTTGATTCACACGCTCTTCATGTTCTTTAATTGCGTTACTATCTCTCATGTTTATACTCCTTTCTGATTGTGTCTAGGGTTATGCGTGACAAAACAGTGACAAATGTGGAGAAAAGACCCCCTGCCCCGTTTCCCCGAGCTTGATTTGACGCGATTTTTTAGGTAGGGGGGGATTTATGTTTACCACCATTCATCTCCAATCCATTTCTTTTTCTTTTCTGATTTAATTTGATTTGATTGGTATCGATTGTGTTTTCGATTGTGACAACTAATGCATAATGTAATTAAGTTGTCCATGTCTAATGCGAGTTCAGGATAACTATCCAATTCTTTAATATGGTCAACATCTAGTGATTTATGTTTCGTTGGATCAATCGTTTTAACAATTCCTTGTTTCTTACACTCTTGACATTCATAGTTATCTCTAATCAGTACTTGCTCACGCACCTTGCGCCACTCTTTTGACTTATAGAACCTCATTGTTTCTTTATCTACTTTACGGTCACTAGCTGGTTTGCTTTGACCGTTATTGAACCATTCTCTTATCACTTGCTTCACTTTATCTTTGTCGGGTCTATCGCTACTGTTCACACGTTCAATGCACGTGTCTATATCTGTGTCCATTCTAACTGTGTGATAGTTAGGTATTCTATCAGTTATCTTCTTTGACAAATAAGTAGTAATAATATACAGCTTGCCATTATCGATATGTTGCGCATAATCTAACATCATATTACGTACAAGCAAACAAGTATCATGAGCTTGTGCCACGTATTGTTGATAACTACTAAACGTTATTGCTTGTGATATAGCGTCATAATCATAGACCATATCACCATCAGTTATATGTTGTTTAACATATGTAGTCTTACCACTTGCTGGTGGACCATACACGATTATTATATCCATCGCTAAACCTCACATAAAATAATAAAAAGACACCACGTAATGTGATGTCTTTAACTTATATATTTAATTCTTCTTTCAATGCTCTTTGTAACGTTTGACTAAAGTTAATACCTTTCTCTTTACCTAGTACAACCATATAGTGAGGCAATGTAACCATCTTATTCACTGTCTTATTCTCTTCTTTTATTCTAACAAGTTTAGTGTCTACAGTGACTAACTGTAACTGTTCATTATCATCTAAGCCATTAATAAGTTCCTTATATTCAGATGGTTCAGGTATATCATCATGGTCATCTTCCATAACTAACAAATGACCTTCTAAAGCATCTTGTGCCATAAATACGGCGTCCTCGATATCCTCGCCAAAAGTTATTGCACCAGGCAAATCAGGAAAGTAAACATTGTAACTATTACCTTCTTGTTGCAATACTGCATAAAAATGATACTTCACATTAATCCCTCCATATCAAGAAGATGCAAGAGGACTATAATAGTCCTGCTTGCTTTAAGATTGAGCGCTCTGTTCCGCGCGGTAAATCTTTCTTCGGATGCGGAATAGTGACTTTACCTTTACGATTAGGATGTTTGAAGTGATGGTGACTACCAACCACTCTTACTAAATACCATCCATCTTGCTCAATCTTTTTAATAACTTCTTTTGATGAGCTCATCTTGATTTACCTCCTACATATATAATAACATATGTGAAGTATTTTATAACAAAAAAGACACTGTGCAATATACACAATGCCTTTAAGTGATTTTTTTTTAGATATTGTATTTGAGTATACACTCATATCAATTACATATACGTGTGTATGTAACTCATATAAGCATATACAAAGGCGATGTTGGGGTAGAACATCGCCTCGTAGAATATAGTAAGTAGAATATAGTATGTGTCGAATACACACATCAGATACAATCTTTTATAGTACCATAATAAATTTTTTTAGGCCGCACTTACAGTATGTTAGAAGTGCGCTTACTCAAAGCTAATCCAACCGATTCGTTTAGCGGTCTCACGCATTAATTGATTACGCATTCTAAGTACTGCGTCACGACTAATAATCTTGTCATCGTCTCTTAATTTAGTAAGTTGATGAGCGATGTCAGGCCATTCATAAATCGTTAAGTCCTCTTCCCAATATCTGTACTTAACAATGAGCTTTTGTTCTTTACTTGCTTTGTTGTACACATCTTCAATTGCTTTAACAATTTCCGATAAGTTTCTGTACTTATTATCTTCATGTAGCTTAACCACTTCGCGCTCTACAGGCCTACCAGGTAGATTAGATTTACCACCACCTATATTTTCATCATGTGGTTGATACAATAACTCATAGCGTCGATATGCTAATTGTCCTTTAACATTATTATAATTACACCAGTACTCTTCTAATTTTGGAATGTCAGCACGTCCTAATTTCATCTTGAACCTCCACATATGTAAGATGTCACCGCTACTTATATTATACCTGTTACAGTGACCTAGTAGTGACACCTTGACGAAATATTATTTATATGATTTAAATTTTCGTATCATCTCGGTATAAGTAATGTTTCTGAACTCATCACTCTTCGTCCTTTTTATCCATATAATGAACTAAATCGACCACGAACCTGAAGAAACTTATCAACTCTTCTTCTAAATCTATATCGTGCACACTGAGATTCGTTTCTTTGATTCTTTTGACAAACTCGTCTTCATATTTAAGTTTTTCTTCTGGTGACATATCTTTGTATATTCTTGACGTTTTCACAATATCTGCCATATCAACCACGCGCATCACTCCTTTTTCAGTAATTCTTTAACTCTCGTTAATACATTACTTATTATCAAACCGATTAATGTTCTTTCGACTTAACCATATTTTTACTTTTTCTTTTAAGGTCATTCTATCGACTTTAAAATGTCTTCTAAATTCCTCTTCAAATTTATCAAGATACAAGTTATATTCATTTATCTTTCTTTGATACTCAGGCGTTATAAAACTATCTGTACTAATATATTCTCTTTTAGCCTCCATTTTATTTATTATACTTTTTAAATAGGATATGTCTTTTTCATATTCTGACACTACATCTATAGTTTCAATAACAAATGAATTACGAAAGAATATTTGATTGATACTAAATTCATTTCTGAAATCCATCTTAAAATCTTCCATAACCTTAACTCTATTAGACAAATTAATTATTTGCCTAAAAGCAACAATATCTCTATATGCTTTTTGGCTTCGCTTATCCAACTCTTTATATATATCAGCATCAAAAAAGTCTAAAAATTCTTTCTGATCTACTGGAATTATATACGCTCCTATCATCATTTTAGCTTTTTTAAAACACTCTAAATAGATTGGGTATATCTTCTCTAAATTAATTTGTTTACGTTGTAGATTAGAATCTACAAAGAATCTAACTACCTCTTTAATAGAATACAAAAGAACACCACCAGCAAGAGTATAAATGCCACCTAACAATTCTTGATTCATTCTATTCACCTCTAATTATATTTTCTGCAAAAGAATCTATTAATTTATAAGCGCCGAATATCGCTAAGGTATTAAGTATAATTAACGATTCGTCGAAAATAAATAAAGTGATCATTAAGGCGATTATTAATGCTATCAAATCATAAATGAATTTCATCATTCACTCACCTCCGCTCTTAAATTATTTAAATGCATGTGGTCACAATCTGCAAAAGTCATATCTATATCATCAACTGATGTTAATACGATAATTGCTTGTTCCGTTACATACTTAATCAGCTCGTATGCTGCTAATGTAACGATTAATTTAGTGATTCGTTTAATCATTCGTATCAGCCCTTTCTATCTTTAGTGAAATCTACTACATATGTGTTGATACCTTTGATTCTTGTATTCGGCTCAACAATTTTTACTTTGTACGTGTCGCTATACTTATCGATGATTGTCTTCAATTCATCATCTGTCGTAGTTTTGTTTGGTGATACGTACATAGTTGAATGAATGGAATCTATAAATAAATGAATTATTTTTCGTGATAAAAGCTTTCTTCTAAATTCTGCGGTGATAAAAACTAGCATATAGATTGTGAGCAGTAAATATAGTAATATTCCTGAAATCAGAGTTATCATTTCCGTTCCTCCCCATACTTCTTAATCGCTTCCTCTTTACTCTCTGCTTCCACAATAGCAAACGTTTGATTCTCCCGCGCTTTAGTTGCTTCTGTGAATGTTTGACCTGTTGAATCTGTAAATGTAGTGATTAAATACTGTGTCATTTCCCCAGCACCTCTTTAACACGTTGTAATATATCCTTTTTACAAGTCTGCTTCTTTGACGAATGTTCCATTGATCGTTTTTCCTTTTCTGTCTTTAATCTCGCTATACGCATATCGCAAACACTCCTCAATTGTCATCTCATGTTGTTGCGCTAGTATAATCAGTGTCACAATTGTGTCACCTATGCCATCTTTAAGTGCAGTCATATCATTACGAGAGAGAGCAGCAGCTACTTCCCCAGCTTCCTCGTAAAATTTAAGCGCTTGTCTATCTGAATTACCTTCGTGTAAATTTTTGTCTTTGCTCCATTGTTCAACTTGTTTAATTAATTCATTCATACTATCCTCTCACTTTCTTAAAATTTCATCTAATCCATGCCTAATAGATATATAAGCACGATTACTAGGATTAACCTCACGCTTGTAGTCCACAAACGCTTCAATATCTTCAATCATATCTGTCAATCTTTTATTAACTTTAATTAATTCATCACGCTCTTCACGTAACTTTTTTATGTCGTCAATTAACGTGTTGCGTTGTTCTTTGAATGTCATGCAATATCTCCTCGTTTCGTCTCTTATTTTTATGATTTACTATCATTTGTACGCTATTGTAGTTTATGTTTACTACAAATCCACGTACGCCTTTCTTTTGTAACTCTTGTTGTATTTGTGTTGGTGTTTTACCGTACGTATTATATTTATACGTTTTGACTTTACTATTACTTAATTCTCTACGCATACCTAAACACCTGATTTCCAATTTCTCTTGCGTTTCAGTTCTTCTAATTCTTCCACACTGTATAAGCCATTAAATTGCTTGTTATACGTGCTATAACATCTCAGTGATACTTTATACTCAGAAGGAATTACAACGCACTGTGACTCATTTTGAGCGTCATAGAGATGATATCTACTCTTGAAACCTTTACTCATTTTTCAATTCCTCCAGTATCTCATCAAATGTTTGAATCCCTCTGCCCTCTGTAATTTCTAAAATTACTCCGTATACATATTGATTAATTGAAAACTCTTGTCTGTCCTGCTCTTTAGATATATGACCTGTACCTTGTCTAATATCTGTACATTGGACATATACTTTAGGCATTGCATAAATAGACGTACTTAATCTTGATAAATCTTTAAGCATATACTGTACAAATCCCATTTCGCAAATCGTGCCTTGATTGTGTGGTAGGTAATCGAATATTAGTATTTGACTTGTCGTCATACCTAGCGTGTCGTTATCCACAATACGTTCTGCTAAATCATCTTGATGAGCGTTGTGTTTGTCATTAATATCCTTGTCATCTTGTGGCGCATAAACTTTGTAACCTAATTTAGTCAATTCTGCTTTTTCGTATTCACGTCGCATTTGGTCACCTAGATCTAACATCCCGCCGCCTAAATAGACTTGTTTCATCGTTTATCCTCCAAATGATTTCTATATCGCATTGCATAATCTATCATTTTATCTAACTCTTTAATTTCCTCATCCTTATAACCTAATCTGTCAATGTATTTACTCATTTGTGACTTAAATGCTCCTCTTAATTCTTGCGGCGTATATCTAATACACCAGTAATCTATTAAGTCAATGTCGCTTGAACCGTAATGCGAAGGTCTTTCAATTTTTTTATTCACTGGCAACGTCTCCCAATTATTGCTATTATCAATTTTCATTAATTGTCCGTCTCTAAATTTTACGGTTGCTTCATCGTCATTTATTTCAATCACTTCTACAACTGCTTCTAAAGGTTCACAAATCCATCTTTCATCATCAGTATCTCGATAACGCTGTTGACCATATTCTAAATTAATTTTTTGACCTATTTTTAAATCTTTAATTTTCATGTCGTTTTCCTCCCACCGATGTGCTAACAGCCTTATCGACTGACCACCCTAGAACAATCACTCTATTGTATACGTGTTCACGTTTTAAATCGTGTTTATGCATTTGTTGCACTTGCTCATCAGTTAGTACGATTCGCCCGTCTACACTTCTAATTTTTAATGTCATACTCTATCCTCCTAAAAAGTTAATAACTCGTTCATGTCAATTTGTCCTAGTTCTTCGTAACTGAGTAATCCAAATGTATTTTTAAACGTTTCAATGTCTTCAACTTCATCGTCCACAAATTCAAGTTGTCCTCCTGATAAACCTTTAACTCTGTAATAGTCATCTAGCTTTTGTACAACGACTAACGCTTCTTTACGTTCGTTGTATAAGTTGAACATTATTCAACCTCCTCAATGATTTTTAGTGCGTCATCTACTGAATATGCAACACCGTATATGAGCTTGTGTTTTAACGCCCAATTTTGAAATTCAATTTGTTCACTTGATAATTTGCCATTCGGCTTTTTAATCTCAATTGCTATAAACTTGCCGTCTTTTAGTCTTACTCCGAAAACATCAGGAAATCCTTTCGGCAAAAGTTTCAACGTCCTTTTACCTACTCGAATCATTCCAGCATTAGCACGCCACACCTTACATTCAGAATTATTCAAAGATTCAATTATTTGCTTCTGTATTTCAGCTTCTTTCATGTCTGCTCCTTTGCTCCATATCTGCCTCTTGATATATCAATTTTGACTTTTCATCATAATCATCAAATAAAGATAATTCATTTCGTTCTAACAATCTTTCAACAGCCCACCCCAACTGCAATAGTTTAAATTTCATAAAATTATCTTTTTGGTAATCTTCTGTGTATAACAACCTCAACAACTCTTGAAATTCTAAGATATTCATGTGAAGAACCTCTGTGTAGATTTGTAATATTCAAAGTTGACAACACCAGTTTCTCCGTCTTTATTCTTCGC
The DNA here is from genome assembly GCF_016238445.1 of Staphylococcus canis. Classification (GTDB taxonomy): domain Bacteria; phylum Bacillota; class Bacilli; order Staphylococcales; family Staphylococcaceae; genus Staphylococcus; species Staphylococcus canis. The sequence continues at coordinate 20,528 of NZ_JABANU010000013.1, read as the reverse complement.
AATATTCACTTCTAAATCAGATTTGTCACTATCTTGTTCGTCGTCGCGATTGTAATAATCATCTCTATACAACATAAAAATCATGCTAGCGTCAGCTTCTATACCACCAGACTCTTTCAAATCACTCATCATTGGGCGTTTGTCATTTCGTGCTTCTACACCTCTATTAAGTTGTGATAAAAGTACTACAACGCTACCTGTTTCATTAGCGATGATTTTAAGGTCACGGCTTATCTTTTCAACGTCAACACGTCTGTCATTTGTAGGTGTGTCTGATTCCATTAGTTGCAAGTAATCAATGAATATGATTTGAGGCTTATCAGACTCTTTAAATGCTTGCTCTCGAACTCTTGAAGGTGTAAGTCTACTTTCGTCATAGATGTTAATATCGTGCTTTTTAATCATATCTAGCGCTTGCATGATTTTGTTTGTATTTTCAGCGTTCAATTCTTGCGGTCGTTTAATATCAGTGAGTGCAACACCGCTTATAGTTGCTGCTAGTCGCTCTATAATTCGGTCACCTGTTGTTTCAAGACTGAAAAATGATACTTCATAACCTTGTTTCGCGATATTCCATAAAGTCTGTAGTGCAAAACCTGTCTTACCCATCGAAGGCCTCGCCGCTATAACATTCAGTTGTCCTCTTTCGTAACCGTGAATTTTGTAATCTAATAATGGGTATCCTGTTTTTATCATTTCTTTTGGCTTATCACTCAACACCGATTCCATCACTTTCGCTAGAAATTCATCAGTTTTTGCACCTTGTTCAATTTTCAACTCTTTCAGTTGTTCTAGCTCATCAATTAATACGTTGAAATTTGTTCTTGTTGGCATTTCTAAAAAGTGTTGTGATTTCTCTATAGCGATTTGCATTGCATAGTGATTAATCAAGTTCATTTGGTCTTGTATGAAGAAAGTGCGATCAGCTGCGTCAGACTTCACAATCTGATTGAACTTTTTGATATCGATGAAATCTTTATCATCACGTGCCTTAAAATAAATCTCATTAACATTTGCTTTGCCTGTTTCAAGAATGTGTTCTATGATTTTTTTAACATTCTCATCTAAAAACATATGAGGTTTAAGCTTAAATTTACTGATTAAATCTGGGTGTTTCATCAAGTTAGTTACGATTGCTTGTTCTGTATTTATGCGATCAATCATTGCTGCGTAGCTCCCTAATAAATGCACGACCTCGCTCTTGAATTTTGCGCCACTCTTCCGCGTATTCAGCGTCATGCTTTACTTTATATTCATGTGTTTCTTCGATAGCTGTTTCTTTCATCACGACGCCTTGTGGTTTAATTGCGAGTACGTCAGCTAACGTTGGTTTATATTGAGATTCTTTAATATACTTCTTTAACTTTCTTAACGAAGATTCATAGTGTCCTTCTTTAATAAGTATAGATGACCACGTCTGATACTTTGTCTCGTTAAATTCCATATTGTAACTATCGCTTACTAACGATATGAGTGTGAAGGCTTCTTGTTCAGTCATCGCCATATTATCAACCTCCAAATAATTCTTGTTTTTTTCGACTTAAAAAGTCATTTGGTTTTTTAGGTGCAACCTTTTGTTTAGCTTCTTCTTTATTTGTTACGCCTGATTTATTCCAATTCTCTAAAACTTTGATTAGATAGTTAATACCTTTGTTGTTCTCTTTACAATATTTAATAGCTACCTCTACAATTTCAGTTTTATTTTCTTTAAAGGATTCTATTGCTTGTTCTAGTTCTTGAGCTTTAAGTGGATTTCTAATAATTTCTATTTCTTCACTAATCACTTTGAATAATTTTGACGTCTCGTCTCTGTCTCTATTAATACTTGTAATATTATTACTTGTATTATTCTCTTTAACATTTGTGATAATAGGGGTATTAACAGAATTGTTAATAGGGGTATTATCATTTGTGTTAATAGGTCTTATATTTTCTGTTAATGGGTACATTCTTCTTTGTTTGATCTCTTTGTCTTCTCTAATAATTTCGACCTGTAAATAACCATGTAATTTCAAATTAGATATACGTCGTGATATCGTAACTTTTGAGACTTCGTATAATTTTGCAAAGTAATTATTACTTGCAGTGCAGTAACCGTATTTATTACTAAGTGCTGTTATCTCCGCAAAAAGTAATTTTTCACTATCTGTTAATCTATTATCATATCTAACGTTTGCAGTTATGATTGAATAATAACTAGGTTGTTCAGACACTTCGATTCTCCTTTCTGATATAATCTTTCTGAGGTGAAAAAATATGTTTTGGTTATCATTAATTGCGATAATAATTTCCGCAATATCTTTAGGTTTAACAATTTACAAATTCTATATTGATTTTAAGGAAAATAAGTTGAGGTTATCAGTAGACCTACAAAATCACTTTGTTGCTAACAGAAGAAATGTTTTCGAATTCAATTTCATAAATGAAACTAAAAATCCTGTATCTATAACAAAACTTATTTTGATAGATAACTATAGAGATTTAAAAATCAAATCATTACAAAGTAAAACATTGCTTACAAAAGGTAAATATATTAGAAATGAAAGCACTTCTTTCCCAATCAATTTAGGTGCTTACGAAGCACGAAAAGCATTTGTAGTAATAGATTCTGAAAATACGCTAGGTTCATATGACTTTGAAATATTCACTAGCAAAGGTGTTCTTATAACTGAACTATCAGAGAAATTACCGCAAGGACAAGCGCTATTAAATTTAAAAGAATTAATGATAAATAAATGACGTAATCTTTTTTATTCATGTACTTTTTCCTCCTTTCAACATTTTATTTAAGCGGTCGTCTACATCGACCCACGAGTTTTCTAAGTGGTACTTTTTATTGAAGCTATCTATACCTATCTGATGCTGCTCGTTATGATGTTCTCGACATAGCGCTAGCACCTGATTATCGTAGTTATTGATTTTAGTGCGGTCTCGTCCTCTACCAACTGCATGTCTATGTGCAAGGTCTGAATGCGGCTTACCGCATATAACACAGTTGCGATTCACTGTTGACCAATACAGAAACGCTTTGTCATTTTTGAGTAGGTCGCTTGTCTTATAATTGAGTGGCACGTCGTTGTGAAACACCCAATCGAGTATGACCTCGATGATTTGATTCGCTTGTGTCCTGCTGCAATTGCTGAGTGACAACCTTTCGTATCCCTCAACAAACGACACATAGTCCATAAACATATAACGCATATACTCACGTGGTTGCCCTGTATATTCTTCGATGTCATTGCACAACGCAAATATTTTTCGTCGTTGCTTATCTGTTATTGCGTATGGATCAACGGGCGTGACCTCGACTTCTACATCAAGCCCGTTATCCAAAATTAATAGTTCTTTATTAGACAGTTCTACATTACGAACAACGACGCTGTATAAGCCGTTATCTTGTTTTTGGTGTTTATCTATCCATTGCATGTTATCGCCTCGCTATGTGGCTTAAAAAGGCAAATCTTCATCATTAATATCAATCGGTCCATTAGCATTTGCGAATGGATTCTCTTGCACAGGCGCTTGCCCTTGTTGTTGTGGCTGGCTGTTTGATTTAGGCTCTAAAAATTGCACACTGTCGCACACAACTTCCGTGACATATACACGTCGGCCTTCTTGGTTCTCATAACTGCGTGATTGCATCCGTCCATCAACGCCTGCTAAGCTACCTTTACTTAAAAAGTTTTTGACGTTTTCAGCCTGCTTGCGGAATACAACGCAATTAATAAAGTCAGCTTGTTGTTTTCCGTCTTTACTTTTGAAATTGCGATTTACCGCAAGTGTGAATGTTGTTACTTCTACACCTGATGCCGTCGTTCTGAATTCAGGGTCTTTTGTTAATCGTCCTACTAATACAACTCTATTAAACATTATTCATTCTCCTTTGCTTGTTTAGTCCAGTTGTCTAACTTTTTGATACATGCGCTAATTTGGCTGTTGCTTAAAGATTGAATGTCATTGATGCCCAATTGTCTTTGCACATCATCAACACTCACTTGCTTACCTAACGACTGCATAAGTTCGCTAAATTTGAGCATTTCTTGTTTTAAGGTTCCAATCGCTTTTTCATCAGGTTTTGTGTACTGCTCTTTCTTTTGCTTTGCGTCTGCGTCATCTTCATCTGTAGGAATATTGAAGAACTTCATTAAGAAATATCGTTCTGAATAAGTTAATGCTGTTCCTTGTGCTTTCGATACATCATCTTGCTGACCTACTGAATAGAATGTAACTTCCATTTGTTCATCAGGTTTATCTGCGTTGATCCATGTATAAGTTAATTGCATTTCAACAACAAACTCTGATACAGTTACTTCACGCCCTGCCTTTTTATTGAATCTAGTAACTTCTATTTGCTTATAGTTTTCTTGCGTGGTACTAGGTACAAGCAATAAGCGATGTTCAATCATTTTATTTCTGATGCGGTGTAATACTTGCGAACCACTCACATAACTGTAGTTGTAACCTTTAGTATCTTTAGTAAAGCCGTCTATGTTTGCTTTAACATCTGCTATTTTTTGATATAGATTTAGTTCTGCCATCATCTCACCCCTAAACTTTCATTTTCGACGAGTGTCGCACCTTTAACTTCAATGCCTGCTTTAATGTCCTTTTTAATTTGACCTTTGTTTATTTTCGGTGCTTGTTCCTCTTTGTATTTATCAGGTACTACACTTTCATCATCGATTTGAGTCGATTCAGATTTTCTAATGAAATATGTGAACTCTTCTGTTTTGAATTTTGTTTCACCTTTAAATTTCATTGAATCTAACATGTAGTTTTGAAGTGATTTGATTTTATTCTCGTACGATTTTCTTCGTTTACTTAGTGAAGTTTCACGCTCTTTTAACGTGTTTACATCACCTTTTAATGACAGAATCATTTTTTGCATGAAATCATATTTACGCTTTTGTTCTTCTCGAATTGAGTCCAAAGTGTCTTTTACGTCCTCAAAACTCAACTCTTCATTTTCAAGCATTTCTAAAATAGCGAGTTCGTTTTGATTTAGATCGAATAAGTTAGTCATTTATTAACTCCTCCTAAATTTTGTGATATAATTAATTCGATTAATTTTGTTTAAATTCCGACTGTTTGCTAATGGTGGTTAGCATTCAGTCTTTTTTAATTCATTCAGTACGTATAGCGTTGCGTGATACGTCGCTATTTCAGACACGAACACTATGATGATTAGCGTCGTGAAATGCACGCCTGCAAACACTGAAAATGTCAATGTTATGAACGCGACGATAAACGTCATAAACCAAGCTATTAATTTGTTCACTTAATCACCTCCAAAGATTTGCTCGTCTCTTCTTTTTGCTATAATTAAGTCACTAATTGATAAGGTGATGATTACAACAACTTTATTAAGATTGTGATAATAACACTTGTGATACTTATGATTGATATGGCTGGTGTAATATCTGTAAAAGTGATGTTTTTATAATTGCTTTCATTTAGAATTTTATATAATTTCGTTAAATCCTCTAACTCGTCACTTTTAAAAAATGATGAGTTATTTTTGTGTTTTAGTATGCGATACAATCTTTTTTCGACTTCTTCTTTTAACATTGTTAATCACCCCCTAATCTGTCTATAACTTTCGATAGAGCGCCAATAACATCAGGATATTTGTACAGTACACGTGAACCAATTCGACGTGTAACTTCAATCACTTCAGGTTGAGTAATAATATTCTTTTCTAGCGTCGACTTACTTAACCCTGTAATTTCAACCAGATCTTTTATGTCGACTGTTACTAACGTTCTCTTGTAATTAGATAAAATTTCTTCTACCTTTTTATCTACTAATTCGTTAATTAATTCGTCGTCGATTTGGATATTTAGCATTGTTTGTCCTCCTTAATTTGTTTGTTCAATTAATGTTTGTAATTCGTTCAATCGTGTACGCTCCTTTCTGCTATACTCCTAATAAGGAGGTGATGTTTATGGCTAAAAAGCATGGTGTTTCAATTGATTTTGATGAAAAACAATTCGATAAAGACTTTAGAAAAGCTTTTAATAAACAATTAGCTAAATTCGATAAGAAGATGAAATGTCCTATCTGTGAGAAAAAGCGAACTTTCAAATTCAGAAATTACAAAGCTAAATGTCCGAGTTGCTCTTCTGAAATCACTCTAAATCGAACTTGATATTAAATTGATTTAATTTGTCAAAATCATTCTTTAAAGCTGCAATGTCTTTTTGAATTGCCTCCAACAATTCATTTAGTTCATTGCGGTTTTTTACATTAATATTTAAATTTATTTCTAACTCTTTGTTCTCCTCTTGCATTGTTTATCCTCCTTAATTTGTTTGTTCGATTGTTTTGGTATAATCACCTAAGGAGGTGATAAATATGAATAAATATGTTGTCTCATAAATTAAGGGAAAGTGTCAGCAACTTCCTGCAAAGTCATATTGATTGGACGATTATCTAATAGTTCTTGATATTCAACTTTTGAAATGATGATATGATCGTTTGGGATTGGTACGGTTACTTGTATTGTTTGAACCATATAAAAACCTCCTTTGTGTTAATCTTCTACTTTTGTCATTATTCAATCTAATTTTGTGTATAATGTTTATAACGCTACTGCGTAGATTGGGGGTGTATAGGATGGTAAATGTTCAAAGATTTCCTTTCACTTATGAAATAAAGCCACCTCAAAATGGTGGTACTACTGAAATAAGCATTGATACTCCATGGCTTGACTCAGAAGGGGATTGGCAAAATGAATTTCACCGTGATGAAATTTATCACACAAATGATTTAAAAATTACGGAACAAAAATATGATAATGGCTTTAACATCATGTTTATTCAAACTCCAGAAATAATAGTCATTAAAAGTAATTGGGCTTTAGACTATAATGAAAAAGAAGATAATTATTTACCACGTATTCAATAATTAGTTATCAAACATTTATTTTTATTAATTGATAACTTAATGCCATGTTTATGATTTTTTATACTTTTAGCATTCCTAATCTCCTCCGCCAAGATGATGATTAGGAGTGCTATTTTTGTGTATTTGAGTAGTTTCATTTTTTTATCCCTCCTTAATTTGTTTGTTCGATTGTGGGTAGAATATCGTTGTCTTTAAGTAAGTCGTAGATGAATAGACGACCTTTTTGCGTCCACTTAGTGTTCATGCGAACCGATGTGCTACCGTCTTTATGTTCAATCTCCGTTGTAGAAGAATGTGTATAACCTTTGTCGTGTAGATTTGAATAAAGTAACCATTGTCCTGATTGTTTGTACTGTACTTTCAATTCATGCAGCAACTTGTTTAGTGCTTGAGCTGACATACCATAATCTTTTGCGATTTGTCCGACTGTCACCAAACTCTTGTTGTTAAGAATAGTGTCTAAATAAGATGCTTTAGGTTCATATTCCGCAATCTTTTGCTTTTGCATGTTATTTTCAAGTGCTAATTGTTCATTACGTTCAACTGTTTCCAACAATTGAGTTAATGCCTCTTTATAAGTTCCAGGCAATTTGTTTTGAAGTGCGTTTTCCATTTCGTTAAATCTGTTAATGTATGCCATTTTAAATTCGTTATGACCTTGAATGTTGAACATGTAGAGAGTGAATCCGTCTTTTGTAAGTAGGTATTCTTTTCGAGTTTCGCCCTTAGCATCTTTATATTCACTAAGTACGATTAACGAGCTCACATTTGAGCTGGTTAAAATTTTCTCCAATCCTCTAATTACATTTTTGTGTGTTCTATTTAATTCATTTGCTACTACTCGACTAGAAACAACTGCCCCTAATTTCGAGTTGTTTTCGATTTTGACTTCCTGTAATAGTTGCATTGTTCATCCTCCTCTAAACTACACTAAAAGTGAAGTTGGTGTTAAATTTTTTTGCTAACTCTTAATAAGTCAGCATTAATCCCGTAGATGTAAGCTAAAGCATAAACGACCATGCTTTTAGGTACTACATCCCCTCTTTCCCACGCAATATATTGTGCTCTTGAAACCCCTAGTTTATCAGCAATTTGCTCTTGCGTATAATCGAATTCGGTTCTTGCACTTTTCAGAGAAAGAGTCTCGATCGTGTCTGTCATGTTGTCACCTCCCTGTAAGGTATGTACCTAATTTACTACACTAAAAGTAAAGTGTCAACACATTAAGTAAATTTTTCTAGAAAAAGGCTTTACTTTTTGTAAACTTTTTAATATAATTTAGACAACACTTAAATAAGAAGAGAGGCAATCAAATGGCTAAAGAAGTTCTTTCAAAAAATTTAAAAAATCTTTTAGAACGTAAAGGTAAAACACAAACGGATATGGCTAAAGATTTAGATTTAAAAGAATCAACAGTTAGTAGTTGGATAAATGCGGTTAAATATCCGAGAAGAGATAAAATTGAATTACTTGCTGATTACTTTGGCGTGATGCCCTCTGACATTACAGAAGATAAAAGTTTACAACAAGATACTATCGCTGCTCATTTAGACGGGGATTTTTCAGAAGAGGAACTCGCTAAAATTAGAGAATTTGCGGAAATGGTAAGAAAAGCAAGAGACAAATAAATAAAGGGCTGATGGAATTTGGGGAAATACGAAGAATTATTACAGAAACATCAATACATAACTGTGGAAGATAAATTCGAATTACCTGGAGACTTTAAAGGCTTTTTAGACAATGATGTAATTCTAATAGATAGAAATTTAACCGGTTTCCAAAAGCATGAAGTGTTAGCGGAAGAAGTTGCACATTACTATTTGTCTTCTGGTAATATTTTAGATCAATCAAATATACTCAATCGTAAATTTGAATTAAAAGCCCGTAGAGAGGCGTATGAATCAGTTATAACATTACAAGGTATCGTAGACGCCTTTGAGTATGGTGTGCACAATTTGCACGAAATGTCACTTTATTTTGAAGTGTCTAAAAGTTTTGTAGAAAATTGCATTAATCACTATAAATTGAAATATGGCTTATCAGTCAGACATAACAACTACATAATCCAATTTGAGCCACTCATAATATACAAAGATATTTGACGCTATAGCGTTTAATATAAATAAAATTTAAAGGGGACATATAAATGTCGCAGACAAAAGACGAAAACAAAAAAGGTTGTCTTGGTTGTTTAGGTATCATTCTGTTAATTATTTTAGTTTTTGGTGGTTGCAGCGCCTTATTTGGCAACGATGAAGATAAACAGAAAAAAGATACTGAAAAGCAAATGCAAAAAGCAACAGATGAACAATCTAAAAAACAAGACGATAAAAAAACACAAGAAAAAGAAAAGCAAGAAGATAAAACATCTGAAACTAAAAAAGTTAGACCGGAAGATAACACGGTTTATGGAAAGCTAACTAAAAAGCATAACAATAATAATCCTGTGGTTATTGATGATATGACTTATATACTAGGTGACAACGACGATATATTACAAGCTGAAAAAGATTTTTCTAATTTACCGTTAAATAAAAATACAGATAAAAACTTCTTGAATGAACATGCGAAAGATTTGATGGCAAAAGATGCTGAATTTGTTTCTAATAAATCAGACACAGAACAAAAATATCATTCTGAATCTTTAAATAAAGATTATTACGTCACTTTATCACTAACTGATGACGGTAATGTTCGTAGTCTTATAGTTTCAAGTTTCGAATAATTTTCAGGGTAGCACGCCTACCCTTTTTTATTACACCATTACGCCTATTACTTTTGAACCGTTAAGAGTTTTTGAATATAAAACAATTGAATGAAGGAGAATTAATAATGGAAGAAAATCAAAAGAAAAAAGAAAATAATAACGGCTGTTCAGGCTGCCTAGGGTGCTTTGGGATCATCTTTTTAATTCTATTATTAATCGGTGGCTGTTCTGCTATTTTTACAGACGGTAACAGTAACGATGATACAGATAAAGTAACCGAAGAGAAAAACAAGCCGAAAGAAGCTGTTGATAAAGATAAAACTGATGATTCAAAAGAAAGTAATAAAAAAGAAGAAACTAACCAATCTAAATCACAAAATATATCTAATGAGAAGTCAAATAACAAAGACAAAAAAGAATTGAACCCAGGAACAAAAGATAGGATACCTGTCAAACTTGTCTCTACTGTTGATGGTGATACTGCAAAATTTAATTATGATGGTCGAACAGAATCATTTAGATTTTTACTTATAGATACACCTGAAACTAAACACCCAAAAGTCGGTAAACAACCATTCGGCCAAGAAGCTTCAGATAGAACAGCTGAATTATTAACTAATGCTGAGAAGATAGAAGTAGAGTTTGACGTTGGTCAAAAAGAAGATAAATACAATAGAAAATTAGCATACATATATGTTGATGGAGAAATGCTAAACAATATATTAGTTAGAGAAGGTTTAGCAAAAGTTGCTTATGCTTATCCGCCTAATACAAGATATTTAGATACACTTGAAACATCTCAAGAACAAGCAAAATCTGAAAAAATTGGTATATGGAGTATAGACTCAGTATTTGAGAAAAAACAAAAAGATGTATACGACTCTAATGAGAATGAAGATATTACTACCGAAAATCAAGTAGATAATCCTTCATCTGATGTTGGCCAATCCGAAGATTCAGAACAATCAACTAGCAATACTGAGTCATTCCCTAATTGTACTGCTTTAAGAGAAGTTCATCCTAATGGTGTTCCTGCCGGGCACGCTGCGTATGCGTCAAAATTAGACAGAGATAATGATAATTACGCATGTGAGATTAATTAGTTTTTTACATTTTGTTTTTAAATAATCTCAATGCATTGGAACATTACAAAAATAAATATGGTATTGGAACTAACTACGCCAATTACTCTATTACGTTTGAACCGTTAAGAGTTTTTGAGGTGAGAAGGATTGGAGGTTGAGGGATGGAATGTCAAAATTTAATTTTAATCAAAGAATTCATAAGTTAAAAACCTCTGGTGACTTTAAATTTAAGAATATAGATTATCAACTTGATTATTTATTACGTAAATTTGAATCAGAGGAGAAGCACAAGGGTTATTACCCTAAATTCCAACAGGGTGATATTGTATTTGTTGACTTTGGACTTAATGTTAATCATGAATTTTCAAACTCACACTTTGCTATAGTCATGAATCGTAATGATAGCCACAAAGAAGATATAATAAACGTTGTTCCACTTTCTTCAAAGTATAATCCTAAGTACCTAAAGATAAATATTGATATGAAACTAAAATATATAACAAAAGCTTTAGATACATTGAATGACAAAAAGAAAAATTATGAAAATATTTTGAGTGAATTAAACGAATTTAATCCACATGTGATGTCTGATGAAGAGATTCGACTAAAGTTTGCTGAATTTATAGAGTGGGAAAGTTCATCTTCGAAAAAAATCGATAAGCTTAATAAAGACGTCAAAAAAGCTAAAGACGCTATTGAAAAACTAAAAAAATTAAAAAACACCAGTTTTGCCTGTGTTAATTCGTTTCAACCAATTAGTAAGTTTAGGATAAAAAATATTTATCCTAAAGAAATTAGTAATGTAAGTGTGGACGCTATAACGCTTTTAGCAATCATTAATCAAATAAATTCAGATTTACTTTCCTTGCCAAGAATTGAATAAGGTGCTACTATACTAATATATAAGGGAGATTCCCTAAACATTATTGATATTCGCTATTCATTTATGAATAGTAAACCTTTAATCTTATAATTATAAGTGGCACCTATTTTATATAGGTGTCTTTTTTTTGCAATTCATCGGGTACTCCTGTACCCTTATTATTTTTTACTTTTTTACTAATTAAGGAGTGATTTTTTATGCAACTTGAAAAAAGAGGAAAGAAATGGAGATATCGCATTTTTTATACCGATGAAAATGGAAATAGAAAATCTATATCTAAAAGTGGATTCATGACTAAAGCAGAGGCTAGACGTGCTGCTATCGAAGTTGAAAACTCTATGAATCAAGGTATGAATGAAACTATTAACTACCTTCTCGAAGATTGGTTGGAATATTATTCAAAAACCTGGAGAAATAATAAACTAAGCCAAAGTACGATTGAAATCGAAAAATTCTCTAAGATGCGCGTGTTAAAATTTTATGGGAATATCCCTATTAAAAATATCACACCTTCAAAACATCAAGAATTCATTAATGATTTAATCGATAAAAAATACAGTAAATCCACTATTAAAAAATCACATTCATTTTTAAAAAGAGCATTACAAAGAGCAGTGTACGATCGCATTTTAGTTGCTAATCCATGTGAAGGCGTTGAACTTAAACATCGAGATTTAAACGAACCACAAAAAGCTCAGTATTTACCAAAAGAAAAAATCAAACCATTTCTAAATATGGTTAAAAAAAGGGATATTCATCAATATTATATGTTCAGGACAATGCTCGAAACAGGTATACGCGTAGGCGAAGCTAATGCGCTGCAATGGTCTGATTACAACAGCAAAGATAAAACGTTATCTATTACTAAGTCATACGACCAAAAGCACGATAGATGGAATACTACTAAAAATAAAGAGAATAGAATGATATATATTACTGACGAATTAGCCAAAGAATTAACCAAATTCAAATATCTACAAAATGCAAATCGAATAGTTAATGAAGATGTTTATAATGACACGCATGATTTTATATTTTGTAATGAATTCGGCGACGCAATTCCTCGAAGTACTACACACAACACGATGAAATATGTCACTGAAAAAATATTAGGTGAAGGAAATGGTTTGAGTATTCACAAATTACGTCATACACACGCAACGCTTTTATTAGAAAGTAATGTACCAATGAAAGTCATTCAAGAGCGCCTGGGACATAAGACGATGGCTATTACTGAACAAGTATATAGTCATGTAACTGAAAATATGAATAAGAAAGCTAAAGAAGACTTTGAAAAGTTTATTAATAATAACAATCTTTTCGGATAAGTGTGCACCCATTTTGCACCCAATTGAATAAAAAAATAAAAACCGGGTGCAAATAAAAAACCCTCAAAGCTAATAGCTTCAAGGGTTCTCTGGCTTAGTATTGTTTCATATACTGGTCAATTTCCCATTCAGACACTTGTGTTCTATAATAATCCCATTCGATAGATTTAGAATTAATGAATTGATTATAGATATGATCGCCTAATGCTGATTTAATCGTTGAATTTTCACGCATTGCTTTTAATGCTGTATATAATGTAGAAGGTAAGTCTTCAATACCTACCGCTTCACGCTCTTCACGATTCATTTCATAAATGTTTTGATTTACTGGCTCTGGTACTTCTAATTTATTTTCAATACCATCTAATCCGGCTTCTAAAATTGCTGCTAATGCCATATAAGGGTTTGCAGATGGGTCAACTGAGCGGATTTCAACACGTGTTGATAATCCACGTGAAGTTGGGACACGTACTAATGGTGAACGGTTCTTACCACTCCATGCAATATAACTTGGTGCTTCATAACCAGGTACTAAGCGTTTATATGAGTTTACAAGTGGATTACATACTGCAGTGTAACCACGTGCATTTTTCATACAACCTGCAATGAAATGATACGCGTCTTCAGTTAATTGCATTTCTCCATTTTCATCAAAGAAAGCATTTTCCTTACCTTTGAATAATGAAACGTTAAAGTGCATACCGCTTCCATTTACACCAAATAATGGTTTTGGCATAAATGTCGCATGTAAATTATGTTTACGTGCAATTGTTTTTACAACTAATTTGAATGTTTGAATGTTGTCACATGCTGAAATTGCATCTGCATATTTGAAGTCAATTTCATGTTGACCTGGCGCAACTTCATGGTGTGATGCTTCAATGTCAAAGCCCATATCTTCTAGTTCTAAAACGATATCACGACGGCAGTTTTCACCTAAATCAGTAGGCGCTAAGTCGAAGTATCCACCGTGGTCATTAAGTTCCATAGTAGGTTCGCCTTTTTCGTCTAATTTAAATAAGAAAAATTCTGGCTCAGGCCCTAGGTTGAAATCAGTGTATCCCATATCTTCCATTTTTTTAAGTACACGTTTTAAGTTACTACGTGGATCCCCTTCGAATGGTTTATGGTCTGTTGTATAAATATCACAAATTAAACGCGCTACTTTGCCTTGTCCTGCTGTCCATGGAAAAATAACCCAAGTATCTAAATCCGGATATAAATACATATCTGATTCTTCAATACGAACGAATCCTTCAATAGAAGAACCATCAAACATCATTTGATTGTCTAACACTTTTTCAAGTTGGCTTACAGGTACTTCTACGTTCTTAATTGTGCCTAAAATATCAGTAAATTGTAAACGTAAATATCTTACATTTTCTTCTTCTGCAAAATGTCGAATATCATCTTTTGTGAACTTTTGTTTTGACATAAGGTATTGTCCCCCAGTAATTTTTTATTTAAAAAAACGTGATAGGTCGCCACGATTTAACGGAATTGATTCATGTTGCGGTTTTTGAGTCGTGTCAACTAACATCTGTTTTCTTAACTGTGTTGCCTCATCATCATTTGCTCTAGGTTCAGTGTTACACATTATCTGTTTAATTCCTTTCATATTAAACCCTTTTTCAAGTAAATGTTTAATTGAAAGTAAGTTCTCTAAGTCATTTAAAGAAAACAATCGTTTATTGCCTTCTGTTCGAGCGGGCTTAACTAATTCATGTGTTTCATAATAGCGAATTTGTCTTGGTGTCAGTTCAGTTAACTTACTCACAACGCTCATCGGAAATACAGGCATATTGCGACGTATTTTATCATTATCCAATTTCCCACATCTCCTTGACTTGTGAACTTACACTAAAGATAGCATACCTTAAAAGTGATTTCAAAAATATGTAAGAAAACCTGACATGAAATTTTTAACTCTTGATTAAAATGGTTTTATATAGCGATAAGACCTTGTTGTATAAGTTTTTCAACTGCTCTCGTTACAGCAATTTTTACATGCTCATATGTTAAGCCACCTTGAATATAAGCTTCATACGGAGGACGAATTGGTCCATCTGCTGATAATTCGATAGAAGAACCTTGAATAAACGTACCAGCTGCCATGATAACGTCATCTTCATATCCTGGCATATAGCTTGGTTCAGGACTGAAATGCGCATTGATTGGCGAAGCATGTTGAATGCTTTGACAAAAATCTATCATCTGTTCTTTAGTATCAAAAGTAACAGTTTGAATCAAATCCGTACGATGTGCATCATAACGCGGTGTAGTACGCATATCTAATCGTTCTAGCAACAAACTAGTAAATAAAGCTCCTTTTAAACTTTGACTCACGACATGAGGGCTCAAAAAGAAACCTTGATACATTTCTTGTAAAGAATTCAAAGAGGCGCCTGCTTCTTTTCCAATACCAGGAGCTGTGAGACGATAGCCGCATCTTTCAACTAAATCTTTTCGCCCAACAATATAACCTCCAATTTTAGCTAAACCACCCCCTGGATTTTTAATCAGTGATCCTGCCATGAGATCTGCTCCAACTTCAATAGGTTCACGGGTTTCAACAAATTCTCCATAGCAATTATCAACAAAAATAGTGATCTCTGGATATACGTCCTTGATTTGCTTAATAGCTTTTTCAATGTCACTTATAGCAACTGAAGGGCGTTGATCATATCCTTTAGAGCGTTGAATAGCAATTACTTTAGTGGACTGATCTATAGATTTAAGCACGGTTTCTACATCAATTACCCCATCTTTTAGTGCGACATCTTTATATGCTATCCCATATTCTTTTAAACTCTCAATACCATTGCCATTGACACCAATCACTTCCAACAAAGTATCATAAGGTCTACCTGTAATGTACATGAGTGTATCTCCAGGTTTTAAAAGACTTTGTAATGCGACCGTGATAGCATGTGTACCTGAAATTAATTGCGGTCTTACTAAGGCATCTTCTGCTTTAAACGTTTCAGCATAAACAGCCTCCAAATGATCTCGTCCTAAATCATCATAACCATATCCTGTTGTACCAACTAAATCCGTTTCAGTTATTTTAACTTTATGAAATGCATCTAATACCCGTGATTGATTTTCAAAGGCACGGTATTCGATTTCTTTAAAATAGGGTTCTAATGTTGTTTCAACATCTTTGATAAGATTCTTTAATTTTTCCATAACTCTACTTCTTTCTAATTATTTTCGATATCCTTTGACAATATACGTTTGATTACTTTCATCAAAGGTCAAACTATCAACTAATGTATTTTGTTTGAGGTCATATAATCTATCCGCCTCATCACTTTGAAGTACTTCTTCATAGTACGTAAATAAAGTTTTAATTTGTTCAAATAAAATAGATTTCACGCTTTCGATATCTTCAGTAATATATGCCGACACATAAATAGACGGTTTTCCGATTACAGGGATTGTAGCTTTTGAGTCTCTTAAATCTCTTTTATTAAATAAAACAACTTGTGGAATATGTGACATCTCAAGTTCATTAATGATTTGATTGACGGTATCATATTGTATTTTATATTCAGAATGACTTGTATCGACCACGTGAAGTAATAAATCTGCTTGCTTCGCTTCTTCTAGCGTTGATTTAAAAGCTTCAATAAGCGTTGTTGGTAACTTTTGAATAAATCCAACTGTGTCAGAAATAATTAATTCAAATCCTTCATTTATTTTAAGCTTTCTAGTCTTGGGATCTAAAGTCGCAAACAATTGATCTTTTTCATACGTTTCAGCGTCTGTTAATTGGTTAAACCAAGATGATTTCCCTGCGTTTGTATAACCAATTAAGGAAACTTGAAATACGTTTTGATTTATTCTTTGTTGACGATATCTTTCACGATGTGCAGTCACTTTTTGAAGTTTACGTTTAATTTCATTCATTCGCGTTCTAATATGACGTCTGTCCATTTCTAACTTCGTCTCTCCTGGGCCTCTAGTACCTATACCGCCACCAAGCCTAGAAAGACTCTTACCATGTCCTGCTAATCGAGGGAGTAAATAATCTAATTGTGCATATTCAACTTGAAGTTGCCCTTCTTTACTTTGCGCACGCATTGCAAAAATTTCTAAAATGAGCTGAGTCCGGTCAATAACTTTTATCCCCAAAGTAGCATTGAGATTTTTAGATTGAGCTGTTGTCAACTCGTCATTTGCCACTAAGACCTCTATATTTTGAGCTTGTACGAAGTCTTGAATATCTTGAAGTTTGCCTTTACCTACATAATATTTTTGGTCAAACTGATTTTTACTTTGTTCAAATGTACCTTCAACATCAAGTTGACAGGTTTTTGCTAGTGCACTTAATTCATCCATTGTACTTTCAAAATCGTATTCTGATTGAAATAAATCAACACCTACAAGCAATGCTTTTTCTCTTTCGATTTGAGTAGAATGCATATCACTTGTCAATATTTTCACCACGCTTTAAAAATATGTATTATATTGTATTCTATCATAGGTTATGCATTGAGACGAATTTCCTTCATTGTGATATAGTGATTTTAGGGGTGAATATAATGAATTTTTATGATATCGAAGTGACACGAGCTGATGGTACAACATATCCATTATCAGAATATAAAGACCAAGTGATACTTATTGTGAATACAGCAAGTGAATGTGGGTTTACGCCACAGTTTGAAGGATTACAAACATTATATAAAACATACCAAGATCAAGGTTTTATTGTTTTAGGATTCCCTAGCAACCAATTTGGGAAACAAGAACCTGGGTCAAGTATTGAAGCTGAAGCTAATTGTAAATTGAACTATGGTGTGACTTTTCCAATGCACGAAAAAATTGATGTTAATGGTGACAATGCGCATCCTTTATTTCAATACTTAAAATCACATCAATCAGGGATGTTTGGAGAACGTATAAAGTGGAATTTTACTAAGTTTTTAATAGATCGTGAAGGTAATGTGGTCAAACGTTTCTCACCTCAGAAAACACCTTCAAATCTTAAAAAGGATATTGAAGCAATTTTATAATAATTTAAAACAGTACGAGGTTGGATTAAGATGTTTTAATGTGTCCAACACCGTACTGTTTTAGTTACTTAGGGGTTTCGTTTTTACAACAATGAACTATCAACCCATGAGTTCGGAAAATGTTTACGATGTGATTTGCCTTATCGTAAACGCATGTCATTTTTATGCCTCTGTTGTACCTTCTAAAAATGTACTGATTGCATGTTTGTAAATTACATGATGTTTTCCTTGTGAGAAAAAGTCAATTACTGTGCTGTCGTAATCTTCTATTTTTCCTCGTAATTGAAATCCATTCGTTAAAAATACCGTGATTTCTATCTCCTCATTTTTAAAGTTTTCTAAGTATTTGTCTTGAATGTTTTGATTCTCAACCATGTTAATTGCTCCTTTGATTTATTCGGGTTGTGAGCTCAGATAACATTGAAGTAAGTGACATCTTCTCTCTATCTAACCAATGAACATTAAGTTGATTTTTAAACCACGTAAGTTGTCGTTTAGCATAACGACGTGAGTTTTGCTTAAGTTTTTCGGTTGCCAATTCGAGTGGCATCTCACCTTTAACAACTGGGACTAATTCCTTGTACCCAATTGCTTGCATACTTTGATACGTTTCATAACCTAATTCAATAAGTTGTTGCACTTCTTTCAATAAACCTTGAGACAACATAATGTCCACGCGATTATTTATTCGTGAATACAATGTATCACGCGACATTTCTATCCCTACTAATAATGTATCATAATTTTCAGTCAATTGGGTACTTTTCTTGCGATTACTTAAAATTTTTTTTGTAGTCAAGTAATATTCTATCGCTCTAAGGACACGTTGACGGTTGTTTGGATGTATATTCTCCTGGGATTTCGGGTCGAATGTGCCAAGATAGGTGTGCAATGCTTCATTCGAATAATCATCAAACTTTTTCAGCTGTGCCTGTACTTTTTGGCGTTGATGATCAGATATTTCTTCTTTTTCAAAAGCATAGTTATAAATCACTGATTGAATATATAGACCCGTGCCTCCTACAATAATAGGTATCTTACCTCTAGACGAAATGTCTTCTATTAGCCTTTTAGCCTGTTGTTGAAAGTCATAAGCTGAAAAAGTTTCATCTGGTGTTAAAATATCTATTAAATGATGAGGTACACCTTTCATTTCCTCTCTAGTCACTTTGGCTGTTCCAATATCCATATACTTATAAACTTGCATCGAGTCTCCACTGATGATTTCTCCATTTATTTTTCGAGCCAGTTCAACCCCTAATTCTGTTTTCCCACTTGCTGTTGGCCCTACGATAACGACCAAGAATGGTTTGTTTTGCTTCACATTATCACTCACTTTATTTTTTACGTATAATTTGACGACTTATCCAGTCTAACATATGCTTCCATACATTTTCATGGTCTTTTTCAAATAAAATTTCATGACGCTTATTGGTATATAACTGTATTGTAATATGTTCTATTCCACCTTTTTTTAACTTTTGACCAAGTCGACGTACCCCTTTACCTTGTTCACCAAAAGAATCTTCTTTACCTGATATCATTAAAATTGGCACATCACTTTTAATTTTCTTAATATTACGGTGTCGACCTGTTTGAATCATACTTTTCACTACACTGTATATCAGTTGATTTGATACTAAAAATCCAGAATAAGGATCATTCACATATGCGTCTACTTGTGATTCGTCTGAACTTAACCAATCACTCGGAGTACGCAATGGTTTAAAAGGCTTATTAAACTGTTGCACCATAATATAATTAAGCCATTTTGTAATTCGTTTCTTACTACCTATCAAGGTGATTAATTTCAATAATGGAATAACAAAAACACCTTGCCACATTGGGAATAAGCCTGTACCTGATAAAATCATGCCATCCACTTCATTAGAATGTTGTTGCAAATATTGACGTGCAATAATAGAACCCATTGAATGACCTAAAACAATGTAGGGTAGATGATCCTCAAATTGAGACCGATAAGTAGTTTGAATTTCATATGCATCTTGTACAACTTGTGCAATAGAATCAAAATGTCCTCGTTTAGAATCAATTTCCTTACCGTGACCACGATGATTATGACGAATAACGTGGTAACCATTTTGATTTAATACTTGAACTAACGCATCATAACGTTCCATATGTTCAGACATACCATGAAATATATGTATGATCCCAACTGCTTGATTATCTGCGGTATCTACTAAAGTTTCAATCATAGTATCATCTGATACAGCTATTTTTTGAACTTCATTTTTTAACATCGTAACACACCCTTCTTAAAGTGCTTTATTTAACTTTACCACATGTTATAGCTTCCAACACTTTCTTTACTTATTACAGTTACGTATAAAAATCAAACACTTAAGCAAAACGAATGATAAATTTACGTCAAATTAACACTTAGGCATTATTTCTTAACACTTAGGCAATAAATTTAATAAATTAAAAAGGCTAGTCTTGCCTTATTGTGTAGTGAACCCAAAAAGTTGAACTTTTTGATTAAGCTATTTTCCTAAGGCAAGATTTCTGTATTCAACAGGAGTCTTGCCTTTTAAATTTACTTTTCTTCTTACGTTATTATAGTAATTGATATAT
>NZ_JABANU010000129.1 GCF_016238445.1 Staphylococcus canis | reverse complement strand
CACAAGAAACACCATCAACAGAAGAAGCGACTACAGAGCAAGCGACACAAGAAGCACCATCAACAGAAGAAGCAACTACAGAGCAAGCGACACAAGAAACACCATCAACAGAAGAAGCGACTACAGAACAAGCGACACAAGAAACACCATCAACAGAAGAAGCGACTACAGAGCAAGCGACACAAGAAGCACCATCAACAGAAGAAGCAACTACAGAGCAAGCGAC
>NZ_JABANU010000128.1 GCF_016238445.1 Staphylococcus canis | reverse complement strand
TTGTACATTGAAAACTAGATAAGTAAGTATAGATTTTACCAAGCAAAACCGAGTAACAAGCGAAACGCTTGAAACAAACAATTATCGCTAGTCGTTGAAAGACGACACACATAATTAATAACTGGTGGATGTTGGTATTGTGAAGTTCGGTAGACAGACTAGATGTTTTGAAAACGTTTGTCAGTCTATGAATTTCTTGATGAGTGTAGCGACGTTTACTTTCTGTAA
>NZ_JABANU010000127.1 GCF_016238445.1 Staphylococcus canis | reverse complement strand
AGTAAACGTCGCTACACTCATCAAGAAATTCGTTGACTGACAAACGCTTTCAACACGTCTGTGTCAAAATGCATTTGTCATTAATGCTTTCCACTTACCATCACCAGTTATTAATTATGTGTGTCGTTTTTCAACGACTAGCGATAATTGTTTGTTTCAAGCGTTTCGCTTGTTACTCGGTTTTGCTTGGTAAAATCTATACTTACTTATCTAGTTTTCAATGTACAA
>NZ_JABANU010000126.1 GCF_016238445.1 Staphylococcus canis | reverse complement strand
AGACTGTATTGGCTATGCCAATTGTCAAAAAGACGGAACGGGTGGTAATGCATGCGATCGAGTTCGTTCGCAGGTTTTAACAAGAGTTTCCAATGACGCTTAAGTTTATTATATTTGGGTCTTTCATTAGATTTAAACAGATTCATAATACGAATACGACAACGATTTATTTCACGATTAATCGCTTGAACAATATGAAATCGATCAATAATAATATCGGCATTAGGGA
>NZ_JABANU010000125.1 GCF_016238445.1 Staphylococcus canis | reverse complement strand
GCGACTTCTAACTTCTTAATACAGTTTGATTTCAGTGCTTCTAAGATAAAGTGCCCTGTTATATATGTCATTTCAAGTTCTTCACTCAGACCTAATAAATATTGAACTAGACTGTATTGGCTATGCCAATTGTCAAAAAGACGGAACGGGTGGTAATGCATGCGATCGAGTTCGTTCGCAGGTTTTAACAAGAGTTTCCAATGACGCTTAAGTTTATTATATTTGGGTCTTTCAT
>NZ_JABANU010000124.1 GCF_016238445.1 Staphylococcus canis | reverse complement strand
TTGAACCATGATAAGTTGATGTACTTGTTTGAGCGCTTTATACAAGACAAAGCTATTTCTAAATTTATCCGCAAAAGTTTACAAAGCGGGTCTGCAGACCTGTCTGGCGAATACGCAGAAAGAAAGACAGGTGCCCCTCAAGGTGGAGTTATATCTCCTTTGTTGTGTAATATCTATTTGCATGAACTGGATAAAGAATTAGAGAAGCGCGGACACCGTTTTGTGAGATACGCTGATGA
>NZ_JABANU010000123.1 GCF_016238445.1 Staphylococcus canis | reverse complement strand
CAACAGGAACAGTAACAGACACAGTGGCGCCAGAGGCACCAGTAGTGAATAATCCACAACCAGGAGACAGAGTCGTAACAGGAACAGGCGAACCAGGAACAACAGTAGTTGTAACGTTCCCTAACGGTGAAGAAGTGACAGGTCAAGTGGATGAAAACGGAAACTGGACAGTGGATGTACCAGCGACTGAGACATTAGACGAAGGTGAAACAATCACTGTTGTGAACAAAGATGGCAATG
>NZ_JABANU010000122.1 GCF_016238445.1 Staphylococcus canis | reverse complement strand
CGCTTTGTCATCATGAGTTTGACATTATTGGAAATTGTACAACGTGCATCAATATAAGGCGTTTTAGCTGTATAAGTCTGACCACACTCCTTACAGTAGAAGCGTTGCTTTTTCAGCTTAATATGAGCAGGTCTATCAAATACAAGTCCCATATATACAGTAGTTTGACGTGATCCATGCTTAATGACAGTATGATTAATATTTTTGATACCACAACACTCGCAACCCGTAGGTTCGTAGCTA
>NZ_JABANU010000121.1 GCF_016238445.1 Staphylococcus canis | reverse complement strand
CTCTCGAAAGTGATTTCAGAAAAGGATATTGCTGAAGACCTTTGTGTATCACCTTCTACAGTCCATCGCCATTTAAAATCTTTAAATGAATCAATTCAAACGACTGTGAATCGTAGTTTACCACGTCATTTATCATTTGATGAATTCAAGTCAACAAGTGATGTAGACAGTGCTATGAGCTTTATTTACTGTGATGGTATTACACACGATATCATCGATATCTTACCAGACCGTCGTAAACATAA
>NZ_JABANU010000120.1 GCF_016238445.1 Staphylococcus canis | reverse complement strand
ATGATGATGGAGATGGCGTACCAGATACAGAAGAATTAAACACAAATAAAAATCCAAAAGATGGAACAGACCAAGCAAACACACCACCAACAATCGATCCGATTAACGATACAACAGTGGTGGAAGGACAACCAATCACAGCGATTCCAGTAACATCAACAGATGACAGTGGAACACCACCGACGGTGACAGTAGAAGGATTACCACCAGGATTAACATATGATCCTGCAACAGGAGAAATCACAG
>NZ_JABANU010000012.1 GCF_016238445.1 Staphylococcus canis | reverse complement strand
CCGTAGGTTCGTAGCTAACATAGCCAGTAAAAACTAAAGATGTTATCCCTTTAATGTCCTTTAACCCTAAATAACCTGTTATTTTTAAATTTTCTCCTTCAATTCCAAAGCATTCTGTTATATCATAATTTATAGGCATAAATATCTCTCCTTAATTTGTTTGTGGGTTACTTACAATTATAGAGATATTTGTGCCGTTTTTATATTAAAAAGTAAAAAATAACGGCTAGTGAATATTTCACCAACCGTTAAAAGTATAGAGCCAATATTTCACTGAAAGTAATCAATGTAAAATATTAAAAAAGCCTTCAAAGTAGTTTGTCACGTCTACTTTGAAAGCTCATGGCTATTAATTATTAAAATTTTAGTTAACATCTTTATAATGACTGAGCTCGTCAAAATCAACCACAACTTGATCCATACGTTTGGCTGTTTCTTTTAAAACATTTCGTGCGACCTTATTGTTAGGATCGAGTTTTAAAATTTGCTTAGCCACATCAAAAGCTTTTTTATCTGAAATAACAGGTGTCGGAATAGCATGAAGTAATAACATTTGTAATAAGCTTTTGACTACTTTGCCTTCTGTCAGCGTAATAGAGGACTCTGCATGATAATACGCTGCATCAAGTGCTCCAGGCACCTCACTCAATGGGTACACTAACAATAAAAAGGCTAAATCATGAATTTCTGGTGTCTCTTCATCTTTTATCATATCTAACAAGCACGTATAGAATAGTACACTTTCTTCATCATGTGCACTTGAGATATACGCTTCTTCAAAATCAAGAAAATCAGTTACAGACATTAAATTTTTAACGGATTCGAATTCGCCATTTAAAACATGTTTCTTTATAATATCTTGCATCGCTAAGCCTCCTAAGCGTATACCGTCTCTTTTAATAAAACCATTTTATCATATTTTTAACTATCTCGCCTATGTCTATAATTAAATAAAATATATTAAGATGAGCCTATTGTATTGATCATTTTATCACATCATCGACTATTAGATATCGGCCTCTAGTTTGAGTTGATATACATTTTAAAAAGCAGTCCATCGTTACACCTCAGTCAACGTGGACCGCTATCAACTAGCATTTATATTTTTTCGTAATGTTTACATAATAAGTTGTAAGTAATTAACATTGGCTTACCAGTTCGTGGATCAGTACTTAACTCTGCGTCGATATTAAAGACTTCTTCTAAAATTTCATTTGTTAAAACTTCGTGTGTTTCTCCTTGTTTAATGATATTACCTTTTTTCATAGTAATGAGATGATCTGAAAAACGTATTGCTTGATTGATATCATGTAAAACCATCACAATAGTTGTTCCATGTTCTTGATTTAGCTCTTGTACTAATTCTAAAATCTCTAATTGATGCGAAATATCAAGATAAGTAGTCGGTTCATCAAGGAAAATAATATCTGTTTTTTGAGCTAATGCCATCGCAATCCATACACGTTGACGTTGACCACCACTCAAGTCATTAACAGCGCGATATTTAAAGTCAATGGTACCTGTAACTCGCATTGCCCAATCAATCTCTGCCTTGTCTTTTTCGCTTAAGCGCCCAAACCCCTTTTGATGAGGAAAACGGCCATATGAAACGAGCTCTCCAACGGTTAACCCATCTGTAACATCTGGAGATTGTGGTAGAATCGCAATTTTCTTCGCAATTTCCTTAGTTGATTGTGTGTGGATATTTTTACCGTCTAAACAAATTTCTCCCTTTTTTGTATTTAATAATCTAGAAAGTGCTTTGAGTAGCGTAGATTTACCACATCCGTTTGGACCTATGATTGATGTGATTTGACCATCAGGTATTTCAACATTTAAGTTGTCGACTATAACACGGTCACCATATCCAATTGTAACTTCTTTTCCCGTTAATCTACTCATCGTCATCCTTCTTTCTTCATATCTGATACATTTATGAAATCATTTATTTTTATTATCATTCTATTATGCGCGATTGAGAATCATTATCATACTCATGGTATTATATCATCTTTTTTTTACAATTTCTAATACATAATCTGAAAACTTTGTATGATATCAGTTAAAAGAGTACAAATCAATCGTATTTTGTCTTGAATAATGTCATAAAAAAATAAGATTAAAACGCCTATGATAAAATTAAACGAAGCGCTTTAATCTTATGACTTTTTAATCTTCTACTAAGAATCCATTTCCATACACATCACGTACATCATGTACAACTACAAATGCATTCTCGTCAATCTTGCGAATTAAACGTTTTGTTCGAGACACTTGTGTTTTACTGATAACTGCATACAATACATCAGTTTCTTTTTTAGAAAAATATCCGCGGCCATTTAAAATAGTAACACCACGACCTATGTCTTCATCTATCATTTTAGCGATACGATCAGGTTCTTTTGAAATGATAGTGACTGCCTTTTTAGGATTTAATCCTTCAATCACAAAATCCATTACCTTTGTACCGATATATAGACCAATAATAGTCACTAAAATTCGATCTAGTGAAATAACAGTTAAAGAAGCTAAAACAACAATTAAATCAAAGAAAAGTAGTGCATAAGGCGTGCTCACATCAAGATATTTATGCGCAATTCGAGCTAAAATCGTTGTACCTGCTGTTGTTCCTCCTGCGAGTACGATAATACCAATACCTAAACCAACACAAAATCCACCAAATACAGCATTAATGATAATATTATCCGTTTCAATATGCCATACATCCGTTAAATCTAAAAATAAGGATATTAAAACTGTTGCCACAATTGTTAAATACATGCTACGTTTGCTTAAAAATTTATATCCTACAGCTATAAGAATAGCATTAACTACAAAATTGGTGATAGCTGGTGAAAGATGGAAAGCATAGTATAAAATAATAGATAGACCCGTTACTCCACCTTCTCCTAAATCTCCTGAAATGATAAAGGCATTTACTCCTGCAGAGAATATAAATGAGCCTATTAACACTAATATTAAATCTCTAACTGTTCGTTTCACCAAATCAGTCCTTTCTTAATTATAATTTGTTATATCATTTGTCATATTATCACAATTTTGTCACAAATCGTACCCTATCCTTAATATATGTATGACTTATCAAGTTTGATAATATCAAAAAGCTAGGTATAGCAAGCTTTCATTAAACCAATATAACCGGTTATCAGAAGCATTACCATCCTAGCCTCTTTAGTTTTTATTAATATGCGTTGCTTATTACCAAGCGAATAGGCCTACAAAACCTGCAGTAAGTAATGAAACAAGTACACCTGCTAATAACATCATTGGTACGTATTTCGAAATAAAATCTGAAGTCTTTTCGTTCACAATACCTTTTAACGTTCCGACAATCATACCTACTGTTGAGAAGTTTGCGAATGAAATTAGGAATGTTGAAATAATAGCACGGCGGTGCGGTTCGTAATTATTAACTTCACCAGCAATCTCTCCCATAACTACAAACTCATTCGTAACAATTTTTTTAGCCATATGTTGCGCTACAATCCAAACTTCATCAAGTGGTAATCCAAGTAAAAACGCAAAAGGCCACATGATTACACCTAAAATTTGATCTAGACCAAAACTTCCTTTAAGTCCAATCAAATGGCCTATGCCACCTGTGATTAAATTCAGTAATCGGTCTGCTAATTCTGCTAAAGCCACAAAACTAATAACAAAAGCGATGATAATGAGCACCAATTTCCCTGCATTTAACACAGAATCTCCTAAGAACGAGAAGAATGGCTGACGTGCTTCATTAGATTTTAAATCATAGATAACATCTTCCATTTCTTCTACACGTACCGGGTTTAAAATAGAAGATACAATCATCGCATTAATAATATTTAGTGGAATCGCTGTTAATACCAACTCTCCAGGAATCATCGTCACATAAGCTCCGACAATTGCCCCAGATACAGAACTCATTGCCATCATTGCAATGGTTAATACACGTGCATCATTCATACGTTTTAATTGTTCACTTGAAACAGCTAATGCTTCAGTGTTACCTAAAAACATCATTTCGATTCCGAAGAACGCTTCAAATTTTGGTTGACGTGTAATTTTAGCTAACACCCAACCAATACCACGCATAATCCAAGGAAGGATGCGAAGATACATTAAAATATCAAAAAGCGGAACAACTAACAGAATTGGAAATAATGCAGCAACAGCCATATCTAACTGCTTAGGTGCTGTCCAACTTGCAAAAGCAAATCCTATACCCGTAAATGCTACATCAATAACCCATGAAATACCATCAGCTGCGAGTTTAACAGCCTTTGTACCTGCAGGGAAATAGACAAAAAGACAGGCTAAAAGTAAATTCATCACAATAAGAATAGCTATAGATCCCCACTGAATATTTTTTCGATCTCTAGAGAACAAAAATGCAATTCCTAAAAAAACAAACAACCCAATGATATTAATTAATAAATACATAAGTACTCCCTCTTATCTTTTCATTCATTTTCTCCACAAGTATACCACGTGCCTTGCATTGTGAGAATATTTTTTTGCAAGCTAAACACTAATTATTTAAGACAAAATCTTTACTTTCATTCGTTTTTAACTCCTATCTCTCTTATTGCATACATAAAAAATTCGGTTTTAAAACTTTTTGAAATTAGCTATTGTATAAAATCTCATTTAGAAGTATTATATAATTGAAAATGATTATCATTAACGTTTGTAAAAGTAGGTGGTTCTATGATGAACATAGCTAATGCAGAAATCGGTGTTACATATCGAGTTGTCGCATTAAATACAAAAAATTACGCTTTAAAGCATCGTTTAAGAGCTCTAGGCTGTCGCGAAGGTTCAAAACTTTCAATCCATCAAAAAGGCATATTTAAAGGTCCATGTACAATTAATGTTAAAGGACAACAAATTTGTATCCGTAATTGCGATGCATGTGATATTCACTTGGAGAACGCCTATGAGTAACGCATACTGTATTTTAGGAAATCCTAACGTAGGGAAAACATCATTATTTAATGCACTTACGGGCTCTTATGAATACGTAGGTAATTGGAGTGGTGTTACCGTTGAGAAAAAGGTTGGACATCTCAAACATCATGTTGGTCAATTGATTGACTTACCTGGTATTTACGATTTAGTACCTGTATCAAGAGACGAAGCAGTAGTTACAGATTATTTATTATCTGAACCTTTTGATGGCATGGTTAACATTATTGATGCAGCACAAATTGAACGAAACTTAAATTTAACCATTCAACTATTAGAATTTGGCGCACCGTTATTAATCGGTTTAAATATGGTGGATGTTGCTCATAAAAGAGGTATCACTATCGATTATCAAAAATTAATGCGTAAACTTTTAGTTCCTATTATTCCAGTTATTGCACGTACTGGTAAAGGAAGTGATGCTGTACTTAAATCATTATCTGATCACAATATGTCCACGCGTAGACCTCTCAGAATTAATTATGGTACTGAGATCGAGTTTCTAATTAAAGATTTAATCGCGTCTTTACCGGAACAATTAAGTTTACATCAAAAGCATTATCGCTTTTTAATACTTCAATATTTACTTGATAATCCATCTGTAATGAACTACTTGGATAAAAGTACTATTGAAAAACTCAACCATATTAAATCATTATTCTTAACTGAACATGCTATGGATATAGAACGTCATATTTTGGAACAAAGGCAATTATATATTGAACAAATACTTGAAGATACACTTAAAATGTCTGATCAACATCAACAATTTGTCACTGAGCGAGTAGATGCATTTTTAACACATAAATTTTTAGGTATTCCTATATTTTTAAGCATTATGTGGCTCATATTTCAAATTACGTTCACATGGATTGGTACACCTTTATCAGATCAACTTGATGCTTTTATTGGTGGTCCTTTTACTGATTTCGTCAAGAACATCATGGATAAAATCGGCATTTATAGTGCGCTTCAAGACTTAGTAACTGATGGCATTATTGCTGGTGTTGGTGGGGTGTTAGTATTTGTTCCTCAGATTCTCGTATTGTTCTTTTTCATCTCACTACTAGAAGATTCTGGCTATATGGCTAGGATTGCGGTGATTATGGATCGAATTATGGAATATTTTGGCCTAAATGGTAAATCATTCATTCCGATGATTATCGGATTTGGTTGTAATGTACCAGGCATCATGGCTGCTCGAAGTATTGAGGAAGAAAAAGAACGCTTAACAACAATTTTAGTGGCACCTTTTATGTCATGTTCCGCACGATTAACAGTATATGCTTTATTTGTAAGTATCTTTTTCGCTGAACATCAAGCTATTATTGTTTTAAGTTTATATGTCATCGGTATCATTGTAGCTCTATTTGTGAGTTTTATATTATCAAAGACAATACTAAAAAAGGATACATCTGTATTTGTTATCGAATTACCACCTTATCGCTTACCGTCTATCAAAACATTGTGGCGTAGTACTTGGGAAAAAAGTAAAGGATTCGTAAAAAAAGCAGGTACATTTATATTTGCAGGTTCTGTGATTATTTGGTCACTTAATTATACTGGTATGAGTGGTTTTGGCGTTCCTGTTGAAAAAAGCTTTTTACATGACATCGGTGCATTTATCGCACCTGTACTTGCACCTCTTGGTTTTGGAACTTGGCAAGCGGGCGCAACTTTAATTCCTGGCTTCTTAGCAAAAGAAGTTGTTGTCAGTGCAATGGCAATTATTTACGCAGTTCATGATGATGCTTTAATTAATATGATTTCTGCACAATTTTCAGCATTATCAGCGTACTCATTTATGATATTTATATTATTATATATCCCTTGTCTTGCTACTGTTGCAGCAATACGTAAAGAAACATCATCTTGGAAATGGACTGCACTTGCAGCCACTTATCCTTTAGCAATTGCCTACACAATCGCTTTAGTTGTTTATCAAATTGGGTCATTATTTATTTAGGAGGTCGTCATATGGCGTTACTAATCAATCTACTACTTATCGTATTAATTATTGGATACTCTTGCTTTGTGATTAAACGATATATCCAAAAGTCAAAACAAGGTCAATGTTCATCATGTGAAATGAATGCTTCCTGTCCAACAGAACATATTCCGAAACATTTATTAAAATAAAGCCTGTTATAACTGTTATTTTTGTTAAATTATTATGTCATGAAAAACGAGGAGGTCGGATCATTTTAAACAAATGACCAACTTCCTCGTTTAACTATATAATATTACTTTAACTTTTCATTAATGGTGTTGTGTTAAGTTTTGTGTGTTAACAAATTGTCGGTATTTAGAATGCTCCGTCATCAGGGTTTCATGACGACCTTTTCCAGTAACACGTCCTCTATCCAAGAATATGATTTGACCTGCTTTTTTGATTGTTGATAATCGGTGTGCTATTACGATAGTTGTATGGTTTTCCATTAAAGTATTTAACGCATCTTGTACTTTTTGCTCACTTTCACTATCTAAATTTGCAGTCGCCTCATCCAATAATAATATATCAGGATTTTTCACGAAGCTTCTCGCAATATCAATTCTTTGTCTCTGTCCACCAGATAATTTCAAACCTCTTTCTCCGACAAGCGTGTCATAGCCTTGTTCGAATTCCATTATAAATTCATGACAATTTGCAAGTTTAGTATAATGGATAAGTTCTTCATCAGACACATTTCGGTCAATACCATATAATATGTTATCTCGAATTGTTCCATTCATCATTGCATTACTTTGCATGACGTACCCTATTTTACGTCGCCAATCTGTAAGAGAAAGTGAATAGATAGACTGTCCGTTAAATGTAATGTCACCTCGATTAATATCATACATTCGTTCAATCAAACTAAAAATAGTACTTTTTCCAGAACCCGATGGACCTACGAAAGCTGTTACTTCTCCACGTGCAATATTAAATGACACGTCTTCTAATACAGGTTTAACGTCATAACTAAAATCAACATGATCAAAGTTTAAGTCACCATTTGAAATCTCCAGATTATCATTAGGCGCTTCAATCGCTTCTAAAGGTTCTTGTAGAATTTCATAAATTCGACTGCTTGCTCCTACAGCTTTTTTATAATCAGTAACTAATGTTGATAAATTAATAAGCGGCATCGATAAATTTAAAACATAAAATATCATTGCTACTAATGTACCAGCAGAAATTGCACCTGAAGCAATACGTAGACCACCGAATCCAAGAATGATACCAATTGTAATGAGCATAATAATTCCAGAAATTGGTTGAACTACTGCTGCAATTTTAGCTTGTTTCAAGCCTAAACGGTAAATTTCTGATAAATTGTAATGTGCTTTTTCAAGTTCAAGCTTTTCAGTGTTAGCTACTTTAACTAAACGCATCTCTGTTAGTACACGGCCTAATAGCCCACTAAAATTAGCAATTTCAGATTGAGTGTTAGATGATATTTTTTGCATTAATTTGCCTAGAGGTATCATGATTAAAGCAAATATTGGAATTGTGATAAATGTTAATAATGTCATCTGCCAATCTAATACAAATAGCATAATCAAGGATCCAACCAATGTAATAATTGATGGAAAAAAGTTGGGTAACTTTTGGGATATAAAATTATTAATAACTTTAGTATCATCTGTTAGCCGACTCATTAATTGACCGCTTTCATTTCGATCAAAAAACGGCATTTTTAAATGAATAATATGATGCCAAAGTACTGAACGTATTGCATAAATCACTTTCTCTCCAATTTTATTTAATAAATAGTATCCAATCCCACCTAAAATCGCATTAAATAAAAACACCACAATAATAATAACTATAAATGTGGGGTTGATAGAATCTAATGTAAATTTATCCACCATTTGGCCAGTAAAAAGAGGCACAAGTAAGCCGCTTATACTACCTAAAGAAGCTATAATCACTGCAATAATAATTAATCGCTTCGGCCACGATATTCTCTTTAACAAGAAAAATAATGGGTTTTGTTCTCTCATAATTCAATACCTCATTTAAATTTTTTCGAATTCGAGTAGTATTGGAAGTTTCAATAGACACTAGTAAACAATCACGTCGTCCCAAAAAAGGTGCCTATCTTTTTAGTAGTCATGACCTAGAGCACTGTGGCCTCAGTATGACGTCAGTCTTACCTCTGACTTATATATCATAAATCAAACTGAATCAGTAAACTTTAAATAACTATATCTCGACCTTAATCGTATTCTTCGCCCTTACCATTATAACACCTTTTTCGCTTACTTTTATACTGACAATGTTTAGTTATTAATCTGCTTTTACGATATTAACCAATATAAAAGCACGTTCAATCTGTCATGTTTATTAAAACACTAGACTTGAACGTGCTTACAATATATAAACTTATCGAACATCGTTACCGTATAATTCACGCTTTATTTGTGTTGTAGATATCCCTTCTGTTCGCTTGAGATAGATAACCTCGCATTTATCTTTAAGAAAATCGAACTCACCTTCCCAATCATGTCCCATCACAAATGTATCTATCTCGTATTTTTCAACATCTTTTTCTTTTTGGTCCCAATCATTTTCAGGAATGACTAAGTCGACATAACGAATGGATTCTAGCATCATTTTACGTTGTTCAAAATTATAATATGATTTTTTATTTTTAATTCGATTAAATTCATCACTAGATAGCGCTACAACAAGATAATCTCCCATTTCTCTTGCACGACGCAATAATTCAATATGCCCATAATGTAAAAGATCATACGTTCCATATGTTATCACACGTTTCATCTTCATATCTCCTTAACAATATTAATATAAAATTTACATTTGTTAAGCAGTATAGCATACCTTATATCTTTTGAGTACTGAAAATACAATGCTGCTTACAGTCTTACTATTTTTTGCACATAATTTACTACTTGGTTTAAGCTTTCTGGTGTATTGAATTGATGCCATTCTTTAAATAGCGGTTTTATTTCTCCTTCTCTAATTTTTTGGAATAACGCTTGTTCATCATAAACTTTATAATCCTCAGGTATTTCTTGATAATAAAATTGATTCAATCCACGCACTTTATCATATTCCATTTCATCATATACATAGAAAAGTGCAGGTGTATCTAGTAAACTTACTTCAATCGCAAGGGAACTATAGTCTGTAATAATTAAATCCGCAATAATAAGCAAATCTAGCGTACACATTTTTGTATTTTGTTCTGCTGGTGATACTGTCGGATGATATTTACTAAGTAATGTATATTCTGGTAATGCTAATTCGAAATCTGTTTTATTTAATATGCGATTTTCACGTTGCTGTTCACGATATGTGGGTAAGTAAACTGCCACTTTATTTTCGATACCCAGTTGCTTCTTTATTTTGGCTTTATGTGCTTCTAAATCTAGTTTTAAATATGTTGTTAGCCTCGGACTGCCAAAACATAATAATTGATTAAACGTTGCGCCAAACGACCTTTCAAAACAAGTAGACATGTGATAGCCTCCAACCAAATACTTATCAGTTGCTTGATATACCGATTTGTACTGATTGATGACTTTTTGATGTTTTAAATTGATAGCATGATCTTCTAAACCAAATTTTTTTAGTGCTCCTGCTGCATGCCACGTTTGAATCACCGTTTGACCTTTTTTCTTTTCAAACCCTGCCATTAGTAGATAATACGTATCGATAAAAATAACTTTGGCCGTTGCCATTTCTTTCATGACTTTCATTATATTTTTTGAAGACAAGGGATAGTAACGAATATTTTGTCTGTTTTTTAAAAATTCAAAGTCTTTAGGTTGTGCAAAAACCGTAACGCGATATCCGCGTCGACTTAATTCGTAAACTATCGGTAGGACATCTTCTTTGAATGTCATGAGTGCGACAATATGATGATCATCTACATGCTTTTTTGTAAATAACGCACTTATTGCTTTAATCATTTCAATGTATATTGCTTTAATCATATACTGTATCATAACGTTGTATCCCCCTTTAGAGTAGGAATGGAACATAGTAGCAATTCTGGAAACGAACAACTACCGCCCCAAGTTTCATTTTTTGGTCGGCAAAAAAACCTTCAACACAAACCACTTGTATTGAAGGTATGTAAAAATTTTACATAAAATCTGCAAAGTGATCTCTGTAGCGCATGTGCAACATCGACCCAAGTACCAAAAATAGAATAACTACTGCAACGTTATATAACGCAAGTGCCCAATGTTCAATAAAATACCATTCATGGAACAAAATAGCTGCGCGATAACTTTCTGCAATAAAATAAATCGGATTTAACATTAAAATCTTTTCAGCAAGCGACCCTTTCGCAGGACTCCATAGTATTGGAGACATATAGAAAAGTACCCTTAATAATGCTTGCATTGCCATTTGCGTATCCCTAACCAGCACGCCCAACGTAGAAGTTAGTAATGCTACTGATGCTGTAAATAGAAAAGCAAATGGTATATATAGCACTAATTGTACAATATAAATGGACGGCATGATACCAAAAAGCGCACATAACAATACAATCATACCTACAAGTGCTAAATGACCATATAACTTACTAGTAACAATATAGGTAGGAATAATAGAAAGTGGAAAATTCATTTTTGCCACTTGACCATATTTCATAGTGATGGATTTGGTTCCTTCTAATATACCCTGATTAATGAAAAACCACATACTTATCCCAACGAGCAACCAATATATAAATGGAATGCCTTCAACTGGTGTATTACTTCTAATACCAAAACCAAATACAAACCAATAAACCATAATTTGAATAATCGGATTAATAATCTCCCAAGCTAATCCAAGATAATTATTATGATTCGCTATTTTAAGTTGAAACTGGGCTAATCTTTGAATTAAATAAAAACTTTTGACGTGTTCTTTTAACACAGCCACTATAGATTTCATAACTTACCACGCTTTCACATGAAAGATGAAAATCAATGTCGTCAATTAACGTCTTATGACACTACTTGCGATACCATGTAGTTTGACTACAATCCTATCATCTCATATTCTTAAATTGAAAACACTCTTAATCTAAGTTGAGGCTCGCCTACTCTATTTTATATTACAGAGTATCTCAACATTACTGACAATCACAACCCCTACTCATGTGAAGGATGATGTGAGGCTTTTTTACATTTTGATTCTATAATACTTTACAATAGCTTTACAAATTTAACAACCACTTAGTAATATATTATAATCAATACGTGTAAAAATTAACGCCCAAAATTATTTTAAAATATAAGGAATGTTTTATATGAATCCAACAGTTAATATTAATCAAGTTACTAAAGAATATCGCATTTATCGAAATAATAAAGAACGGATTAAAGATGCTTTGTTCCCTAAAAATAAAAATAAAACATTTTATGCCCTTAAAGATGTGTCATTACAAGCTTATTCTGGAGATGTTATTGGCCTAGTAGGCATTAATGGATCGGGTAAGTCAACACTTAGCAATATGATTGGCGGTTCTTTATCTCCAACTCATGGTCACATTGAACGTAAAGGTGACGTTAGCGTGATTGCTATCAATGCTGGATTGAATGGTAATTTAACAGGTATGGAAAATATTGAATTCAAAATGTTATGTATGGGATTTAATAAACATGAAATCAAAGCACTTACACCTCAAATTGTAGAATTTAGCGAGCTTGGTGAATTTATTTATCAACCTGTCAAAAAATATTCTAGTGGGATGCGTTCGAAATTAGGATTTTCGATTAGCGTCACTATCGATCCAGAAATCCTTGTGATTGATGAAGCGCTGTCAGTAGGAGATCAAACTTTTACTCAAAAAAGTTTAAAAAAGATATACGAGTTTAAAGAAGCTGATAAAACCATCTTTTTTGTCAGTCATAATTTAAAACAAGTTCGAGACTTTTGTACTAAAATTGCTTGGATTGAAGCTGGTAGACTTAAAGCATTTGGTTCAGTAGATGATATACTACCTCAATACGAAGCTTTCTTAAAGGATTTTAAAAAGAAATCAACAGCTGAACAAAAGGCTTTTCGAAAAAAACTAGATGCAGATAGATTTGAAATTAAAGCATAGAGTAACTAAAATATAAGAGACATATAAAAAACCATTCTGATATTTCATCATTCTAAGAAAGCTTTTGAATGACAATATACAGAATGGTTATTTTTTGAACAAATATTAGTGTTCTTTTATTTTTTGTTTATAAACTTCCCATAAAAACAATGGAATACGTTTAATGCGATGGATACGCTTTACGTCCTTAATACAACGATAAGCCCACTCTAAATTCAACGCTCGGTAAACATACGGTGCACGCTTTACCTCTCCACTGAAAACATCTATTGAACCGCCAACGCCCATCATTAAAGTATGATCAAAATGATGGCGATGATGTTGAATCCATTGTTCTTGTTTTGGATACCCCATACCTACAAAAATAAAATCAGGATTAAACGCTCTAATTTGTTCTGTAATATTTGTATCACTGATGTCTATAAATCCATGATGTGTCTTAATATCTAATCGTGGATATTTTTTCTTAATTTTACGCGCTGCCTTTTCTACTATAGGTGAAGTCGCTCCTAGTAAAAACACTTTTTTTTCTTTCATATTCGCGAGTTCTAGACATGTTTCCATTAATTCTATACCAGGCAAACGCTTTCTCAGAGGCTTTCCTAATATCCGAGATGCTTTTATAATACCGGCTCCGTCTGGAATAATATAATCTGCTTTTTGAATAATCTTATGATATTGAGGATTTTCAAATGCATAATGAACGATCTCAGGATTTGCTGTTGCGATAAATAAATTGTGCTTTGTTTCAGTATAAAGATATTTTTCAATATTATAGTACATATCCTTCATTGTCACATCATCAAATAAAATATCTAGTACATTAACCTGTGCCTTATCTCTCAACACTTTATATTCAAAATCATTTTGCACAGCATCTTGATTTACTAATACATGTTCATGATTTAAACTAGGCATCATTTTAGCCATAGTCTCACCTTCGTTCTCTTCCACTGTTATTATCTTTACAATTAATTTACATTGTATTTATGTAACTTTAACACATTACTATCAATATTCAAGTCAAACTCTTTGATTTAATACAAAAGTATGAATAATGTGCACTTTGTAATTCAGACTCGAGTCTGTATTTTTTTATTTTTATAACCGTTACAATACAAATACATCAATATAGAAAGGTGCATTAATAATGATTCACGATTGGTTTACATCGCCGCTTCCAATTTCAATCACTCTACTATGTAGTATTACTCTACTTTATATATTATGTCACTACTATCGTGATCGCTTTCCATTTTCAATATTAGACATCGCGCTCAACTATATTCCTGTATTAACACATGAATTTGGACACGTTTTTTTCAATCGACTTAGTAGAGGACGTACCATCGACTTAGTCGTTGTAGCGACACCTAAAAAACGCCGTAACACGGGTCAACAAGGATATGCTATTACTCAAAGTAAAATGCAATCAAGCCTAGTTATAACAACGCTAGGTGGATATATCTCACCACCCCTTATGTTAATCATCGGTATTCTGTTACAACGTTATGGTTTAGGTGCATTGTTTATCGGTTTATACCTATTTATATTTTTATATTTCACTTTGAAAACATCTCGTAAAGGAGTTCCACTCTTAATCATTCTACTATTAGCTTGGACTATTACACTCGGAATACAATCTGAAAATATGAGTCAGTATTCCTTAATTTATATGTTTATTTATCATCTATTATTAGGAACACTTTTAGGAGAAGTTCTACAATCTAGTTATACAATTATAAAGTTAACTTTTTCATCTTTACACCCTCAATGGGATGGGTCATCGCTAAGTGAGATAACCCGTTTACCAACTATACTCTTTTCAACATTTTGGATTTCCATCAATATAGTATGCTTATATTATGTTGTGCATTTGCTGTAGCCTGAACTATAGTAACAACAATAAAATTAAAAGCATAACGTAAATCATGAGTTATTGTACTTCAGATTTACGTTATGCTTAATATGATAAGAATCTAGCTATACAGCTTCCGCAAAAATATAACTTGCATTTTGATAACTTAAAATAATCGTACCTGCATCATTTTTCAATTCAATCATCTGATTAATATCATCTTTTTTTGAAATAATAACGTCATTGCCAATTTTAATAGATTTACTTGATAGATAGACTAGCAATTCAGTTTTATCACGAACACGACGAATTGTAACACGATTACCCGCTTCGAATTCTAATAAAGGTGTTTGATAAATCTCTTCATATTCATTGTTACGTGGAATGACTCCACCATGAGGACATGTTTCAGGATACTTTAATAACTCATCTAGACGTTCAACAAAGCGATCAGAAACGCGGTGTTCTAATACTTCTGCTTCTTCATGCACCTCTTCCCACGTATAATTTAACACCTCAATTAAAAACAGTTCAATTAAACGATGACGTTTAATAATATCTAATGTATGTGTGAAGCCCCTTTCAGATAATTTAACACCTTTATAAGGTTTCGTTTCTACATATCCTTCTTTTTCTAATCTTCCTAACATTTCACTTACAGAAGGCGGCTTTATATTTAAAAATTGAGAAATCGTCTTATTAGAAACATAACTATGATTTCCATTATGGCTTAATATGGTTTTGAGATAATCTTCTTTTTCCTCAGTTAGCATAAGTTCACCTCTCCTATATATTCACTTCATTTTATCATGAATAAGCTTGACATTAATAGTTTTCAAGTTATAATAATATTTAGTTAGGTTGACCTAAAAATAAAAGAAGGTGATTTTAAATGTTAATTATAGATAAGTTGAATTTATTCTTAGGTCACAAGCATATACTTAAAAATATTTCATTAAAACTCCCTATAAAGGGAGAAATCATAGGAATTATGGGTCCGAATGGTAGTGGGAAATCGTCCTTAATTAAATCAATTGTAGGTGAACACCCAACCAATGGAACACTTACCCTAAACGATCAACCGATTCATCATGTATTAACTGACATTACGTACATTCCTCAAAAATCTACTTTAGATCTAGATTTTCCGATTAATGTCGAAGATTTAGTGCTTTCAGGAAGTTATCAAGATACAGGTTGGTTTAAACCGATATCTAAATCGGTAAAAACTCAGCGAAACCAATTGTTAAAAGAGCTTAAATTATATGATTTGCGTAAACGACAGCTTAATACGCTTAGTGGTGGTCAATTGCAACGTGTCTTCATTGCACGTGCACTCATGTCTGATAGTCAAGTGTATTTACTTGACGAACCTTTTGTAGGTATTGACTTCACAAGTGAACAAATTATCTTTCAAAAGTTACAGGAACTTAAAAATTCAGGTAAACTCATTCTCATTGTACATCACGACCTTTCAACAGCAAGAGATTACTTTAGTCGTATTATCTTACTCAATCAGTCTATTATGTTTTTTGGAGACGCAAATGAAGCTCTACAACCTGAACATATTGAGCATGTTTTCTTAAATCGTTTAGCGGACAATTCAAACACTACACATGGTAGAAAGGAGCATCAACATCATGTCGTTCATTCAACATCTACTTGAATATCAGTTTCTATCTAGAGCACTCTTTACTGCTATATTAGTAGGTATTGTGTGTGGGATTATGGGGTGTTTAATCATTTTAAGAGGATTGTCTCTAATGGGAGATGCGATGAGTCATGCCGTTTTACCTGGAGTAGCTATTTCCTTTCTTTTTAATATCCCTATGTTTATTGGTGCGCTAATGACTGGAATGTTAAGCAGTACAATTATAGGATATATCTCAGATAGTTCAAAAACGAAAAAGGATGCTGCTATAGGTATTACATTTACTACATTTTTAGCAATGGGTATTATTCTCATTAGCTTAATACATTCAGCCACCGATTTATACCACATCTTGTTCGGCAATATTTTAGCAATTACAACTTCCGCTTTTCTTCAAACTCTCGTAGTCAGTATTATTGTTGTTGTACTTGTTTTAGTATTGTATCGCCCTTTAAAAATCTCCACATTTGACCCTGTGTTTAGTCGCATGAGTGGTTTAAATACGACGCTTATTCACTATTTTGTCATGCTTCTATTAGCCCTTGTTATTGTAGCAAGTGTACAAACAGTGGGTGTTATTCTAGTTGTTGCACTTTTAATCACACCTGCATCAACAGCATTTTTAATTACGCATAGACTCTCTACAATGATGCTTGTGTCGTGTGTATTGAGTGTTTTAAGTTCTACACTAGGAATTTATATTAGTTTTAAATTTAATTTACCAAGTGGTGCGGTTATTGTACTCATTGCAGCAATTTTTTATGCCGTGACACTATTAATAACCCAAGTTCAATCTAAATTTAATAAAGGAGCATTATTACATCATGGTTAAACGGATTATAGCTATTATATCAATCTTATTTATTCTAGCAGGATGCGGGGTTCAATCGAATCACTCAAATGCTAAAGATATTAAAATTGTCACAACAAATTCCATATTATATGACATGGCTCGAAATATTGCAGGAGATCATGCTGATATTCATAGTATTGTCCCAATTGGTCAAGACCCTCATGAATATGAGATTAAACCAAAAGATATTCAAGCACTTACTGATGCTGACCTGATTATCTATAATGGATTTAATTTAGAAACAGGAAATGGTTGGTTTAACAAAGCACTCGAACAAGCTGGAAAGTCTTTAGATGATGATACTGTGATTCAAGCTTCAAAAGGCGTTACACCTATTTATTTAAATGAAGGCCAAAAATCAGAAAAAAATATTGATCCCCATGCTTGGTTAAGTTTAGACAACGGCATTCAATATGTAAAAAATATTCAAAGTGCCATTGAATCAACAGATCAAGAACACCAAAAAGACTATCAAAACCATGGAGAAGCGTATCTATCAAAGCTAGAAAATTTAAATAAAGACAGTCATAATAAATTTCAAGATATTCCAAAACCACAACGTGTCATGATTACAAGTGAAGGTGCGTTTAAATATTTTGCGAAACAATATGATGTTTTACCAGGTTACATTTGGGAGATTAATACCGAAAATCAAGGTACACCTGAACAAATGAAACAAGCTATTGATTTTGTAAATGACCACCATATTAAAAACCTTTTACTTGAGACAAGTGTAAGTGATAAAAGTATGAAAAGTTTAGGTGAAGAAACAGGTGCTTCAATATATGGACAAGTCTACACCGATTCTATAGGTCCTAAAAACAGTGATGGTCATTCATATTATGATATGATGAAATCCAATATTGATACGATTCACAGTAGTATGAAGTAAACAATTCAAACAAGAATATAATTAAAACTCTAAAAAGAGGTCGAGTATTACAACATAGAGCTATAGCACCATAACACAGATGCTTTTGCTTTATGCTTAACTCGACCTCTTTTACAACACAATTAATCTTTATCCAAACGTGAATATACTTTTTTACGTCTTTTTGTCCTCTTTTCAATTCTCAATTTTCTCTTAGTTTCTTCATCTGCAGAGGATTGGATTAAATCTACATTTTCAGAATTAGGATATTTTTGATACATATACGCACCTGTTCGATAAGCTGCTCTTGATATTAAGTGACCACCTACTGGCGCTGTGATATTGATAAACACTAATGCAAGCAATGTCCGAACACTTACATATCCTTGATTAACGATTAAATAGATAAATACACCTACTAATGTTAATAGTACTGCTGCCGTAGATGACTTTGTCGCTGCATGAATTCGCAAAAATACATCTTTAAACCGTACTACACCTATCGCACTAATTAAAGAAATAACGCTACCGATAAAAACGAATAGAGCCGCAATTAACATCAGAACCTCAGTCATCATTTTCATAGAATACACGGCCCCCCTCAATAAATCGCGAAATCGTTACAGAGCTTAAAAATGAAATGATTGCAATTAATAACACAGAATCTAAGAATGAGAAAGTTTCAAAAACAAGACTTAATCCCCCTACTGTTGACATTAATATAGCACTCATCGCATCAAATGCAACAACGCGGTCTGCAGTTGTTGGTCCTTTTATTAAACGTACTAATACAACAACTAATGAAATCGCAAATATAATTAATGCTGCTGATAATAAATACTGTGTGATTATTGTAATCATTTTGTCACCTCCATGATGAGCGCTTCATACTGTTTAATACTCTTGAGTAAACTCTTTTTCTCTTTTTCTGTAACATCTATAGCATGTATTAAAAACAAATTAGGATTACGATTAACATGAATAACTGTAGATCCTGGTGTGATAATGATTAAAATAGTTAAAAACGTCACTTGCCAATCGGTATTAAGTTTTGTTTCATACCGTACTAAACCTGGATTCATCGTTGTAGCTTTAAATAATACATAATTTATAATAGAAAACGTTGCAGTTAATAACTGATAAAGATAAACCATTAAAAATTTAAATGAA
Organism: Staphylococcus canis; assembly: GCF_016238445.1. GTDB lineage: Bacteria > Bacillota > Bacilli > Staphylococcales > Staphylococcaceae > Staphylococcus > Staphylococcus canis. Next base: position 51,398 of record NZ_JABANU010000012.1, on the reverse strand, counting down.
ACCCAAACTTTCCGTGGATAAAATTCTTGATCGAAAAATTTGTGCAATACGTAAATAATTACTATACCTATCAGATAGCCAATAATAAATGTATGAAAATGGAAGGCCTCCTCATCTTGAAAAAGGACCCATAAAATCGCAATCATAATATTTAAGGCGACTTGTCTCATTTATGACCCTCCTCTAAATCTGGATTTACAGCTTTAACATAACTTTCAACATCTAAATTTTCAGATGTTGCTGAAGTTGTGACTTTCATAACTAACGGTGCACATAATCCAATGATAAGCACAATACCTGTCATGAATCCTACTACACGTTTTCGAATCCTTTTTATAGGTTTATAATCAGACTCTTGATTGACCTCTTGTTGACCTGCATACATGTAAAAGAATACCCGAAATAAACTGTACATTCCGACTAAACTCGTAACAATCATTAATATAAGTCCCACATAATGTTGTGATTCAAGAGCGCCTAGAAAAATTAATAATTTCCCGGGAAAACCACTTAAAGGTGGCACTCCACCTATAGCTAATGTTACTACAATAAAAGCAACACCTAACCATGGTTCACGTTGTGCTAAACCTTTTAAATGACGGTATTGACGATATCCAGTTGTATATACAATGGTCCCCATAACAAAAAAGAGTAATGCTTTTACTACAATATCGTTAAACAAATAGAATATTGCACCATTGATACCATTTAACGTATGAGTACTCAATCCCAGTACTACAAAACCAATGGATAAAATGACATGATAAGCCGCAATTTTTTTGATATCTTTATAAGCAATGGTTCCTGTTGCACCAATTAACATTGTTATGCTTGCCATGACCACGAGCAAAGGATCTACTACACGGTCGCTTTGATTAAAAATTAAAGTCACAAAACGAATTAATGCATAAGCTCCAACTTTAGTCATAAGAGAAGCAAATAAAGCCGCAAGCTCTGTATTTAATACCGCATAAGCTTTTGGTAACCACATAAATAACACCAATGCTGCTTTAGCACCAAATGCAACGATAAATGACATCGCAATCAAATGGACCGCATTGGGATCATCCATTTCGTGAATTCGCATCGCAACATGAGTAAAATTCAAACTTCCGATTCTACGATAAAGTAAAGCAATACCGACAAGAAAAACCCATGAACCAATAATATTAAGAACGACATAAATAATACTCGCTCTTAACTGTTCAACAGATTGACCTAGTGTGACAAGGACGAATGATGCCAGTAACATAATTTCAAACATAACATATAGGTTAAAAATATCAGCCGTCAAAAACGCGCCGACAACTCCAGTTGTTAGAAATAAAATAAACGATAAGAGATAGTAACGACTTGCTCTTTTTTCACCACGACCAAAACCAAAAAGAACAATCATAAATACTACAAAGTATGTTGTTGTTACAAGTAAAAGACTTAAACTATCGCCCACATATTGAATACCAAATGGAGCTTCCCATCCTCCAAAGTCAAGAACAATTGGCTTATGAGTAGTAACGTAAATTAACATCACCAAACTACTTATAAAAGAAACCATCAAAACAAATAGTGCGATATTTCGAGATAATCTTACTTGCTTATTTAACATAACCAGTATTAATGCGCCGATTAACGGTACTAATAATGGTATCGCTAATACATTACTATTCATCTTGATCATCTCCTGTTAACATGTCAATTTCGTCTTCCTTCGTTACCTTAAATGTACGATAAACAAGAACAAGTAAAAAAGCTGTAATGGCGAATCCAATGACAATCGCTGTTAATACAATGGCTTGAAGCAACGGGTCCACGAAATCTTCATGACCGTTAACAATTAAAGGCTCTGTTTTATGAGATGCATAGTTACCCATACTCATAATCACGAGGTTACCTGCATGCGTATAAATTGCAATGCCAATGACAATTCGTATTAAGTTTTTAGATAAAATCATATAGGTTCCTATAAAAACTAAAAATCCTATTGCAATTAATAAAATAATATTCATGTGCGACCACCACTTAATGATAAAATTGTAGTCACAACTACTCCCACAACAGTGATCATAATACCGGCCTCAAATAATGTAATCGTCGAAAAGTGAACCTCGCCGAAATAAGGAATTTTGGTATGCAGATCAAATTGATATAACAAGTTTTTGCCTAATAAAGCAGGTAATATTGCAGTGAATAGTGAAATTAAAGCGCCAGTAATCATCATTTTTCGAAAATCAATTGGTAATGCCTCCAATACTTTAACCACATCGAATGCTAAAAACATCAGTATAAAAGCGGAACTTAAAATAAGACCTGCAATAAAACCGCCTCCTGGATTATGATGACCAGCGAAAAAGAGGTAGAAACCAAATGTTAAAATAATAAATATAACAACACGTGTTACCGTTTTAAGGACTAAATCACTCTCTTTCATCTTGACCTCTCCTATCTCTATAATTTAGTAGCGTATATATTCCTAAACCAGCAATAATTAAAACAACACCTTCAGAAAGCGTATCTAAAGCACGGAAATCTCCTAATATTGCATTAACAATATTTTTACCCCCGGATTTTTCATAAGCATCATGGTAAAATATCGAAATACTTTCATAACTATTCGTTTGTTGAATCATAAACACAAAACTTACTACTGTAAACGCCATTACTAAGGCAATCCCAATTTTTGTAAGTTCTACTTTGGCTTTAAATCGACCTCTCGGTATATTTGGTAATCTTGAAAAACTGACAATAAACAAGACCGTTGTAATTGTTTCTGTCACAAGTTGTGTTAATGCTAAGTCAGGTGCACGCATCAAAATATAAAATAATGCAACAGTATAGCCAATGCCTCCAGTTAAAATAACCATGGTTAATCTTTGACGTATAAAAATCAATGCGATTCCAATAATGACAACTGTTAAGAGTAAGATAATATGAAAAATATGATATTCGTAAATATCAATTTGGTATAACTCTGGCACACCTACAACAGTGAGACCATATAGATTAAGTGCAACATAAACAATTAATGTAATCATTAAATATGAATTTAAACGATTATGCATAATGGCTTTTAATACAAAACTTGTCGATGTTTCACACATGCGATATCCACGTTCAAGCAACGTATGTAAAGCCCATTTCTCTTTCCCTGATGTTAGCCATTTCTTCCAGTCAATAAGAAACACGCATGTGGCTCCTATTACAATTACTATCATACTCATCATAAACGCTGTATTGATGCCATGCCATTGCTTTAACGTAGGTGCAAAATGCATAAAGTGATGAGCACCTGTTACATTAAGGAAAGCTGGTTCAATGATATAATGCCCTACTTGTTCTGGAAAAATAAAAATAGTAGGCAACAATATAGCCATAATCGTCGCTGGCATTATAAATAATTTCGGTTCATGGATTTTTTCAGATGATGGTATTTTTCCTAAAAAAGTCACTTTAATCATATTTAATGCATAAATAAATGTAAAAAGACTAGCAACAAAGCCTGTTATCACTACTAAACTAGCACCTATAATATTGAATGTTCCAAATTCATATACATGCAATAACCCTTCAAAAAACATTTCTTTACTGATGAAACCATTTAAAAATGGTACCCCAGCCATAGATAATGCAGCTAAAGTCATAACAATCATTGTTATAGGTAAAAAGCGTTTCAAACCACCTAGTGCCCTTATGTCACGCGTCCCCATTTCGTGATCAATGAGTCCAACGCCCATAAATAACGCTCCTTTAAATAAGGCATGATTCAATAGATGGAACATACCCCCAAATAAAATTGCAGCATAAAGTTCTGCCATCATACTATCTTCTGCCTTAACAATACCGCTTCCTAGTCCAATCATTGTCATAATCATACCTAATTGACTAATTGTGGAGTATGCTAAAATACCTTTTAAATCGTATTGCCTAATAGCTGTGAACGATCCATAAATCATAGTGATTAAACCAATCGCTGTCACACTATACATATACAAGTCACTATGACCAAGAATTGGCGTATAACGTAATAATAAAAAGATACCCGCTTTAACCATGGTCGCTGAATGTAAATAGGCACTCACAGGTGTTGGTGCAGCCATTGCTTTTGGTAGCCAAAAATGAAATGGCCATTGTGCTGATTTTGTAAACGCGCCGAGTAAAATAAGCAAAACAATAGGTATAAATAGTGGACTAGCTATGATTTTGTCATACTGTGCAATTTGGGCGGTAATGGTATTCGTACCAGTTACAACATAAAGTAATAAAAACCCTACTAACATTGCTAAACCACCGAAAACCGTTATCATAAAAGAAGTTATTGCACCATTTTGACTATCTTTATTGTCATACCAATAGCTAATTAATAAAAATGAAGATACACTCGTCAATTCCCAGAAGATATACATCAATATCGTATTATTAGATGTCACTATACCTAACATGCTCATCATAAATAAAACAAAATAGCTATAAAATCTTGGTAATGCTTCTTTTTTAGGCGATAAATATTGTGTTGCATAAAAGAATACTGCAACACCTATAAGAGAGATTAATAAAGCAAAAAATAAACCTAATCCATCTAAACGAAAGCTAAGATTAACATCATAAGTGGGTAACCATTCTAAGTTTTCAACAACATATTGTCCTTTTAAAACTTTAGGAATCTGCGTTATAAACATAATCGCAGCAGTTATAGGTGCTAGTATAGCAATCCATCCCGACAAACGTTGTATTTTTAGTCTTATCAGCATGGTGAGCACAAATAAAATACCTAACAGTACAGCAAATAAACTAACTAACATCAAATCACTCCTTTTGTGCTATAAATTTAACGTTATTGTCGTATATACTTCTTGTTTAGTCATACCTATAAACTTTAAAGTTTCTTGTGCTGATTGGTGACCAAGATACTTTTGAATAATTGATATCGAAATGCCTGATTGATACGAATGATACGCAAAAGTCTTCCTTAATGTCGTTAACCCGACGTGATTTATATTTAAACGGGTGGCAGCCTGATTTATAATGCGATACGCTTGTTGACGACTTAAAGCTTTTCGAGTACGACTAGACTGAAATAGTAATTCATGAGGACCTAGATGCTCATTCTGAATATAATCTTTGATCTCTTGACGCAAAACTTCAGAAAGCTTTACGCGTATATTGTCATCTGATGACTCCATCCACCAATGAATGACTTCTCCCGAATCATCTAAAATATCTTTAACAAGAAGCGTTAATAAACGATTAAGCTTGATACCTGTATGTATCGCAAATTTAAAAAAGATATAGTCTCTTGTTGAATATTCTGATAAGTAGCAATACATATTGTGAATATCTTCGGTACGACGTATGGGTTCAACGTGATTCACAATCCCACCCCTTTTATGTTTCATATACACTATTATAATATACTTAAGTTACATTGATAAATATTTTTAAATCTTCCATACCAAATGTGCCCTTTTTCAAAAGTTTTTTCGATATATAAGGTGAAAGGAGGTCAGAGCTATGACACTAACAAATTTATCTCTTATTCTGACGCAAACAACACTGACACCTGAAGGAAAAAAGACCAAAAAGGCGCGTCGATTCAATCGACTTAACCCAACTGCTTCTAACGAGTCTTTATTAAGATTTGCAAAAGCCATTGAAAGTTTGACTGGTGAACAATTTGATACTATTGAAGTCGTTAAAACAGAATTAATCGGTTAACTAGGAGGTCACCACTATGAATACTAAAAGTTTAGAAATTATTTTTGAAACTGCATCTCAAAAAACATTAAAGCTCACAGTCCCTAATCTTGCAATGACTATTACAAAAGAAATTTTAGCCACACAAATCCAACATATTATCAACTCAAATGTATTAAACATGCCAAACGACCCAATCAAACAAGCAAAGTCTGCCAAACTCATTGACAAAGCCGTTACACTCTTAGAAATAAACGAATAATATTTATGTAATATGAAATAAATAGAGATCATTATATTCGATTCACCTAAAGTCAAACTTACTTTATGACTTTAGGTGAATTTTTTATCAATTTTAATCGAGAGGATTTTATAAACTATGATTGTGATATCTTAAGCTCTGACTTATTAAAGTTGCTTAACTGAGATATGCTCAATCTTTCATATGCATACTACTTCCCCTAAACTTATAAATTTATGTATAATTATCCCATATTAATTAAGGAGTGTTGACTTGTGCTATTATTATATTTTGCCTTAGGTTTATGTGCAGGTTTTGCAGTACCCGTTCAAACCTCTATTAACTCAAGATTAAGTCTTTATACACAATCGTCGATATACGCCTCTGCGATTTCTTTTAGCACAGGAACATTCTGTCTAATATTAGTAAATTTGATACTCAATCCCGGACTCTTCGCGCCATCGTACATCACACAAGTTCAATTCAATTATACATGGTTCTTAGGTGGGCTTTTAGGCGTTATCTTTTTATCTGGAAATCTCATTCTTTTACCACGAATCGGAGCATCTTTAACAGTTATCACTACCATTTCAGGTCAAATTGCAATGGGTGTCATCATTGATACATTTGGCTTATTCAATGCACCTATACAACCTTTCTCATTTATCAAAGGGATCGGTCTTTTAGTGTTACTCCTAGGCATTCTAATGATGAATATGAATCGACATACACTTTCACAACAACATTCGAATGGTACATCTTTTTGGTTAATACTTGGTATAATTATGGGGTTTGCCCCACCTATACAAACGGCAATTAATACACAGCTAAGTCATACGGTCCACTCGCCATTTTTCGCGTCATTTATCTCATTCTTTGTCGGAACGATTATTCTCTTCATTTTAACTGCTACAATTCATAAAAAATTCAAAATTCATAAAAATCATGAAATACGTGGCCCGATACAGTGGTGGTATTTTATAGGTGGACTGCTAGGCGTTATATTTGTAACAACAAATATCATTCTCGCGCCTCTCATTGGTGTAACATATACGATCATTATTATCATGATCGGACAGATTTTGATGGGACTATTGATTGATCAATTTGGTCTTTTAGGTATTCCTCCTCGAAAAATAAGTAAGCAACGTATTATTGGATTTATACTTGTTATACTGGCCATTGTAATGATTCAACTCAACTAATCCATAGTTCAAGTATCAAGAGAGATTGATTATTTAAACGATCAATCCCTTTTGATATTAGAGTTGGCATAGATTAATAAATCGCTTATAATGATAACAATTCATGTTTAAGGAGTTTAATCCATGTTCAAAAAATCCACTCTACTTTTCCCACTTCTTTTCTTCTTAGTACTGTGTTGTTTGGCTTCCTATTATTTTATACGAAACAATACCCCACACTATGATACAATTCAAGCACAGCTTAGCAAACCGAAAACAATAAAAGGATTGGTACAAGCCGATCAACACTACATGTTATCGCTAGATTCCAATTCTCGCCTAAACTTCAAAATCCACGTGGAAGATACCACTTCTGTTAAAAAAGGGACACCTCTTATTAGTTACTATGATCCTAATATTTTTCATCAAATGACTAGACTGAAGCGTTTGGCTAAAAGTAACCTCCCACCTGAACAATCATTCCAGCTTGCATTAAAGTTAATCGAACTCCGATCTCAATTGTATACAACAATTAAGTCACCCTTTTCAGGCATCGTGCATTTGCATAAAAATTATGCAATACAAAATGATAAACCAATACTAGATGTTCTTTCAAAAACACAACATATTACAACACGATTGCCCGAGCATTTACACTCATATTTTTCAAAAAATAAAAAAGTTATAATGAAAAATAAATCAACAAATCAATTTGTTGAAGGCACAGTGCATAGTATAGATATTCTCCCCATCACACCATATTCCCCTACTAAAATATCTACTTATATCATGACCATTAAAACCCCAAAATCATACACTTTAGGAACACATTTTGATATTGAAATTGAACCTGCTCAAATCATTCTTCCAAAAGATGTACTCCTAGATAAATATACCGTTGTTTTATATAAAAAGCATAAATACATCAAACGTAGGGTAAACTATGATAAATTAAATGATAAAATCATTATTAAAAAAGGTATATTTGTAGGAGAAAGTGTTGTTCGAAACCCAAATGTTAATATGTTTTAAAGAATTATAGTAGTGATTTGACTTGTTAATTTTTACATTATTATTGATTTTCTTAGTTATATAAATTATTCTTTAGGTATATTTAATAGCTAAAACACTATTGTTCTAGTATGCTATTTCTCACAATTCATTTTTTAATACAAACATTTACCAATAGTGCAGTACTAAACTTCAAAAAATTACATTTGAGATATAACAAATAGATACAATTAGTCAAGTTTTAGTTATCAAGTCTCTAACTATATGTTTTTATAGTATAAAGTATTAACTTTTTGATATAATACTAGCTATAAATGAATATCTTATAAAACGTATTCATTTACAGTAGACTTTAAGAGTTTATTTGGGTAATTACAATGGGAGGTTAAGAGAATGGCTGTAACACGTGTGAAAGATTGTTTTGAATTATTATCTATGGTGACTTATGCAGATAAGTTAAAAAATGTGATTAAAAAGGAATTTAAAATCAGTTTTGAAGAATTCGCTGTTTTAACTCATTTAAGCTATAAAATTGAGGATGAATATTACTTAAAAGATATTATTAACAACTTAAATTATAAGCAACCACAAGTTGTTAAAGCAGTTAAAAACCTATCTCAAGAAGGTTATTTTGACAAACGTCGTAACGAACAAGATGAGCGTACAGTTTTAATTTTAATTAATGATGAACAACGTAAGAAAATCGATGAATTATTATCTCGTGTTAACGATACAATTAAATCAACTGATATCAAGCCTCAATAAATATTCAAGCATGATTATCGTTTAATTTTAACTCCCTTTTAAAGGAGCCTCATTATTAATATCCTTTAAAAGGGAGTTTGATTAACTTTGTTTTCTGGAAGAGAGTTCAATCGTATAAAAAATAATAAAAATTAATATCATTATCCAAATTGATATCGATATTAATTGCGCAATTTGATTATTCCAAATCACAGCGTCTACTGTTTTTTGTGAAAATAATAACCCCATTCCTGTATATTCTAACCGTTTATGGTAAAGACCTAATAACGCGAGACTAACGCCAATAACAAATACTAGAATATGTGCATATAGTGTCACAATATATATTCCTAAATCCACGTTAAACGCATTTAATAATATAACGATAATCGCAACAATCGCTAATACAATCCCCGTATAGCTTTCCATCTTATTACGATATAAATAATTCTTTTTCATAATTCGTGAATAAATTAAAATTGAAACCGGTAAAATGATTACCATATAGACGATTGATAATCCTGTCGCAGCACCAAACGGTACAAGTTGTTTATCATATAAATATGATAATAAGATAAAGTTAATAATAAAAAATACTACTGGATTGAATTGTAATGTAAATAAATTCTTTTGAATGGTTAATATGATTTCGGCTGGGGACTTTTGTCTATACTCGATATAATCTATATTCTCTGCTTCTGATTTTTGGATATCTTTACGTAAACTTTCTTTGACATCATCGATTAGACTTGGTGAAACCCCTTTATAAGTCAAATAATCTTCCACATTATCTAATAATACGCGGTCATTAGTTCTCATATAATGCTCCATTCTTTAATTATTCTCTGTCATTATAAATATCATAAAATATATTGATTTAACCTATAACATACCCTTAATATAAAACCTAGTATTGAGTCATAACGTTCTAGCCTTCTCAATACTAGGTTCTTAATGATACTTTTACGCTTCAATATCAATACGGTACAGTTTCAGTACTTGATCTTCTGGTGCTTCACTTGTAAATTGGTATGATACTTTACCATCTTGAATATAGCCATGATTTCCTGTAATACGATTATAATGTTCTCGCATTATCGCTTGGCGGCTTACAGTTGATTTAACTTGTTCATATGTTGCGCCATCAAGTTCTTTGTAACTCATTGCGATATGTGTCACCTTCGCTTCTGGTTGATCGCCATTTGTTGTTACAACAAGCACCCCTTGAGGTAAGTAGTATTCATGATAATGTTCGTTACTATATGCTGCTTGGCTTTGTATACCTTTACCATATTGCTTTTCTACTTGATGCAATGTGTTACCAATTGTAACATGCTCTATACTTCTAGCGCCTTCTTGAAACGCTTCAACCGCTTCAATGTCATTGCCATCATACGCTTGAACACCTGCATTCAAACTGAAAAACATCATACCTGTTATTAAACATGCACTTGCGAGTTTTTTCATGGTTATGACACTCCTTTGAGTTATAACTAGCGTATTCAATTGAATTATACCCTAAGTTGCAAATAAATAACAATATGATTACATAAAGATTACAAATCCATATTTTGAGTTGTTTTGTGCATAAAAGCTTTCACGGATTTTAAAAACTTTTCCGTTTCTTCTACAAATGGATAAACTCCAGATTTTTCAAATAGTTGGTATTCAGCATTCGCTAAATGTTCAGCAACATATTCTGACTCAGTTGGTGATACACGTTCATTTGCCTTACCTCCAATAACAAGTGTTCGCACTGTAATATCAGGTAAGAATGATTTAATATTTGTATTTAAAAACGATTGATTAACTGCATTCTTTTCATAATCTGTTAATAATCCTTCTGAGTCGTTAACGCTTTTTAAAAATTTGCGTACTTTATGATTAGAATAATATAAATGTTTTTCTAAGAATTTTTCTTGATCACTATCATCCCAAGTTCTAATTTTTTCTGCATATTTTCTGAATAAACGATCTTCAGGTAATAAGTCGTCCATAGCTGTCGGATTGATTAAAATCAACTCTGATACTTTTTGTGGGAATCGTAAACTTAAGTCTAGTGCGATAGAACTACCTAATTCGTTTGCGATAAATGTCGCTCTGTCAATGTATAAGAAGTCAAGGAGTTCATTTACATCTTGTGCATATTGATGAAAATCTATATTTAGCGGTTTATCAGAATAACCGTGTCCTCTCATATCAATTAATATCACTTGAAAATATCGTGCTAAACGTTTCGCAATCTTTTCAAACACAGTATGGTTCATATGAATTGAATGAAGCATCACAATTGGATAGCCTCTCCCCATTGAACGATAATTCAAAGCTGTTCCATCAGTAGTACGGAATAATTGCATTACTCTTCTTCCTCCTTTGAAATATTTAAAATATCCAGTAACTCTTCTAAAGTTTGTATTTCGAAATCCATTTCTGAATCACAAGGTCTTAATTCTTCATCTTGATTATCATGACGATACCATACACTCACCATTCCCATTGCGCGCGCAGGTGCTACATCATTTAAAGGATCATCGCCAACATAAATCACTTCTTCTGGCTTAACATCAAGTTTTTCAAGAATATCCTCATAAATTCGAGGATGTGGCTTACGAAAGCCAACAGTTTCTGAAGTTGAGATGTGATTAACATAATGTTCTATCCCTAACGCATAGATACGATACTGCTTAATTTTAGTTTTACCATTCGCAATAACTCCGATTTTGTAACCTGCTTTATTTAACAATTTAAGCGTATAGTTTGTATCATAAAATGGAAAGACATAACGATAAAAATGCATTTCAAAATCATAAAATAAATCTTTCCAACTCAATCGATCAATATTAAATTGCTTAATAATCTCTTTATACACATCAGGTTTATCGTGGTCCTCATCATCATCTAAATCAATAAACTTTTTCTTAAAATCTGTTGCTTGAACGCGGACTAAATAATCGTGAAACCTTTCATACTGTTCTTCAATAAATTTCTCACGTGATTTTTGACGATCTAATAAAGTACCCTCTAAATCAAAAATAATCGCTTTAATTTGTGTTAAGTCCATTGTCATAACCTCATTATATTCTTTTCAGTTTAATATTATATTAGTCAATCGTTTTGCGATGTTCAACTATCATTAAATAAAACATGAGCGGGATACCAATCAGTGCTAAAATAATGCTTGCTGGTATCTGTTTAGGTGCTAGAATTTGCGCTCCTATTGTATCAGATAGTACCATAACAGCACCGCCTATGACCATATTTAATAACATTTTATAGATTAAAGTACTTTGCATAATCCTTTGTACAAATTGAGGAATAACGATACCGATAAAACCAATTACACCCGTAAAACCCGTAATTACTGTAGCAAGTAATGTCGATAGTATTAACACGATTATAGAAAGCTTCTCTACATTCAAACCTAAACTCGCACTAGAATATGTATCTAATTGTAATAACTTAATTTTAGATGCTAGTAGAAACAAAGCACTCACAACTAAAATAAGCGTGATCGCTATAACCCATACTTCTGTATACTCAGCTGATGAGACGCCTCCAAACATGTAATTTAATATACTTTGTAGCCGCCTTGGTTGTGATTGAATAATCAAATACAATATCGCATTTAATAAAGCACCTATCATAATACCAGATAAAATTAAAGATTTTGAAAAAGCATTTCTCGCAATCAATTTAGTAATACCTATTACTAAAAATAATGTCACTAAACCTATGAACATCGCAAACGGTGGAATCCAGATAAATGATAATCCTAAAAATGTTGCAAGCGCTGCTCCTACTGTCGCTCCGCTTGCAAGACCCAATGTAAAGCTATCAGCCATGGAATTATTTAAAATGATTTGAAACATTTGTCCTGCTAATGTTAGCCCCATACCAACTAATAAAGCAAGCAAAACCCTTGGCATTCTAACCCCAATAATCAATGTTCGCACAAGAGGAGTGGACCAATCAATATTGCTAAACAAGCTATACGCAATACATATGACTAAAAGAAGACTCCATAGCGAAATTGTTATGAAGTCTTTTTTACGATTATTGCGCATAAATAGCATCTCTCAACTTTTTCAAACCATCATCTAATCGAGGACCTGGTCTTGATAACAAATCATCATTTAAGGCGATAATACGATTGTTTTTTACAGCGTTGATTACTTCAAAGCCACTTCTTTGTTGGACCTCTTTTTGATACGCTTTGGTAGAGTCACCAGAAATCGTTATCATCACATCAGGATTTCTTTGAATAATTTGTTCTTTACTTACTTTTGGCCAACCTTCTATATCTGAAAAAACATTTTTTGCGCCGAGTTGTTTCAACATATCATTTAGAAACGTATCACGGCCAACAGTATATGTTTCTGGTTGTGAAGAAACTTCGATAAATACAGACGGCTGTTTATCAGTTTTAGGTATACTGTTCTTAATCTTTTTAATATTATTTTGAGTATCTTTAATTAATTGCTTTGCCGCTTCTGATTTTCCTGTGAGTTGCCCTATTTCCTCAAATGTTCCATACATCTCTTCGATAGACTGAGCATCCTTGATATACTCTACATGAACGCCACTATCTTTGAGACTTTTTAAAATTTTACCTTGAGCAGCTTTTTGTGATTCATGTGCTAAAATTAGGTCAGGTTGCGCTTTAATGAGGTCTTCTTTATCTAAATTCATCGCGTCAAATTGTTCTTTGTTTTTTACATCAGACGGATAATCATCTACTGTAGAGACACCTACAACCTTATCCCCTTCACCTAATGCATATAAAATCTCAGTATTACTAGGCATTAAAGATATACTACGTTGCGGATCTTTTTCAGAAGATGTTTTCTCACTGCCAGGTTGATCTCCTTTGAAATTACATCCAGCTAATATTAACAATGTTGCAACAAACAAAAAGGTTAATAATTTTCCTCTCATGATGATGCTCCCTTGTGTTTTAATCATTCAAATTATGTACATACAAAAATAAAGTCAAGACATTAATACGTATCGTTTTCCATATATAATAGCGTCATTTGAGCTCACTTACTCATAAATCATACATACTTTGTCTCAACTTTATTTTGTCATATTTACACGTTGATATTACATTGATTCAGGTGCAGTGACACCCACTAAGTGTAAAGCATTTCTCAAAGTAATTCGTGTCGCTTCAATTAAAGCTAAATGTGCTTGGGTCTTTTCTTCTTGTTCAGTTAGTACCTTCTCCGCATTATAAAATTTGTGGAAGTGTGCTGCTAAATCTTGAATGTAATTTGTCATACGGTGAGGTGCACGCGCTTCTGCCGCACTTTCGATAGTCGCTTCAAATTCTGCAACTTTTTTCAATAGTTCAATCGCTTTTTCATTTGTGATTAAATCATATTGACCACCTGATTTAACTTCATATCCTTTTTCTTTAGCTTGGCGAAGAATTGAACTAATACGTGCATGAGCATATTGTGCATAATATACAGGGTTATCTTGTGATTGTGATTTAGCAAGTTCCATATCAAAGTCGAAATGTGTATCCGGGCTACGCATTGTTAAGAAATAACGTGCTGCATCTACGCCAACTTCGTCCATAATTTCACGTAATGTAATCGCGTTACCTGTTCTCTTGCTCATTTTAACTTCTTCACCATTTTGCATGAGTCGAACCATTTGCATAATTTGAATTTCTAAACGCTTACTATCAACACCAAATGTTTCCATAGAGGCTTTAAGTCGATTAATGTATCCATGGTGATCTGCACCAAATAAATTAATCAATTGGTCATTACCACGTTGAATTTTATCATAGTGGTATGCGATGTCTGGAAGAAAGTACGTATAAGTTCCGTCTTTTTTGATAAGTACACGGTCTTTATCATCACTAAAATCTGTTGTACGTAACCAAGTAGCCCCATCTTTTTCATAAGTGAATCCGAGTTCTTTCATTTTTTTAAGAACTGCCTGAATCTCATGATTTTCATATAAAGAAGTTTCACTAAACCAATTATCGAAGTGTGTATTAAAGTCTGCAAGGTCTTGTTTTAACTTCTTCATTTCATAATCGACACCTAACTGTCTAAATGCTTTTAAGCGTGCTTCATCAGACATTTCTTTTAAATCTGGACGTTTTTCTGCAAGATCTTGGCCAATATTTTTTATATCTTGACCATGATAACCATCTTTTGGCATATCGGCATCTTGCCCTAAACTTTGAAGGTAACGTGCTTCGATTGATAAGGCTAAATTCGAGATTTGATTCCCTGCGTCATTAATATAATATTCACGTGTTACATCATACCCTGCAGCATCAAGAATATTACTTAGTGTATCACCTACTGCTGCATTACGTGCATGCCCAATGTGTAAATCACCTGTCGGGTTAGCTGATACATATTCTAATAAAATCTTAGAGTCTTTTGGTGTTTCAACACGACCAAACTGTGAACCTTTTTGAAGTGCATCATCAATGACATCATATAAATAACTTGAATTGAGATAGAAATTAATAAAACCAGGGCCTGCAATGTCAATAGATTCCACATGAGCCGCATCTTGATCAAAATGGTCGACGATGAGCTGTGCAATTTCACGAGGGTTTCGCTTAGCAATCTTAGTGAGTACCATCGCAATGTTTGTAGAGTAATCACCATTTTTAGTATCTTTTGGAATCTCAATTTTAATATTTGGCACTTCATCAGTAAGTTGTGCTTTTTGAATACTTTGTTTGATTTCTTGCACTAGTGTTTGTTTAACTTGTTCGACAATATTCATCTCGTCGCTCCTTTCACGATTCTTTATAAGTCATTTCGTATTGATAGACACCCATCTTCTCATCATCTTGATATAATTCATAGTGCACTTTAAGTTTACCACCTTCATCAGTGACAAAATGAAGAATACTTAAAGTATGTACAGTGAAGACCATTTTCCCTTCAGGAATATGGTAATACGTCACAGTATCATGTCCTTCTACAAAATGCAGTGTCATGTTAATATCGCCTTTACGAATAATTTTAACACCGTTATCAACAAATTTGATAGTAACATTCACATGAGTATCTTCAACCTGTTCTTCAAAACGAATATATTCAGATTTTTTCTTCATCCAAATGCCTTGGGTTTGATGAATAAACTTCTCTTTTTGTTCATTTTGTTTTACGATTTGTCGTGTCTTAATATCAACATGTCTCTCCACAGGCTTAATCACCTTACTTCTTAAAATAATACACACCATTATAACATAGATATGAAACGACCGTTAAGATAGTAATAAGTGATTGGATGGAGTCATGGAGATGAGAATTTTTTAATCTAACGAAAAATAGGGGTGATGATCTTATTACTTTAATGACTAATCACCACAATAATAAGGAAGTCACTTGAAAGAACCACCTTACTGTGTTAGATGCATATCATGCACAGGTATGAGTGGTTCTTTTTAACAGTTTTATAATAAGTAGATTACAATCACTAACTATTTTTTGTTAAAGCATCACGTAATTCATCACTTGAATTTTGCCACATTTCTTCATTGTGATTAATTAAAAAGTCAGCGAGTACTTTACGATTGTCGGCACCAATCTGATCAGTGATCACTTTGTGTTTCAACGACTTATCCATCATATTGACATGTTCTGGCATACTTTTATAGCCGCGTTTGATGGATTTATTGACAAGTAAATAAGCAGCTGTTAATCCCGCATAGTAAGGACCATTTTTACCGCGTTCAGTTGTAACCCAGCACAGCCAGTACGCTTTAGCACCTTCTACATCTACTGTATCTTTATCAGTAATCCATTTTACACCACGTTCAACTTCTGCACGTGCATGCATAGCACCAATATCAATAAATGCTTCTTGCGCTTCAATATCAATAAAAACAGGTGCAATATTATCTAGACTAATTGAGCCAATATTGGTACCTTTATGTCCATCTAATGGATCTTTCTTGATGATATTAAAATTAAACCCTTTCTTTTGAGCCATTTAAAAGTCCTCCTCTATTTACAATGCTTTGTATCTAATTTAGTTCATTTAATAAATTGATAATAGCTCCTTTTGTCTCAGGATCCTCAATACTTAAAATCAACTCTTTAGGATAATATAACTTGTAATCCTCACGTTTTATCCCAGTAATACTAGATATAATAAGTGATTGACTACTAATTTCTCTAATATCTCCTTGTCTTTGTAAAAGATGAATAGGCTGACGATTTGAGCCTGGTCGATCATAATCATAAGGCAAATCAGAGAACGAATCACTCACAAAATAGTACTCAGGATCGATATTAGCTTTTCTAAATAAATCCTCTAATTCTGTAATGGTAATAATGGAACCATCAAATGGTAAGTGCTTAAATAGATCTCGATTTATAAAACGACGTGATAAATCGCTTAATATCTCATCTTCTTCATTCATCCATTCTTTAATATAAAATGTCACATCCGCTTCATCTAACTTAATATAAGATTCAATGGTTGTGCGTTGCTCGAAAAAAGGTACAAAATCACGTGGTGCGACTTTAAATTCATATCCAGCTTCATATAAATGCTTGGCACGTTTAAAACAGTTGTTCAGTAAAACTTCTCCACCACGACTTACAGGATGAAAATAGATTTGCCAGTACATCTGATAACGACTCATAATGAAGTTTTCAACGGCATGCATCCCACTATCTTTAATGAGTACCTCATCTTTCGAAGGTCGCATTAATCGCAAAATCCGCTCCATATCAAACATTCCATACGAAACACCCGTAAAATAAGCGTCACGTTGTAAATAATCCATTCGATCTGCATCAATTTGAGACGATATCATTGAAATCACAAGTTTGTTGGGATGGGATTTATTAATCACTGAAGCTACTTGTTCTGGGAATTCAACACTTACACGCTTTAACACTGCATTCACTTCAGTGTCACCTGTAATAATTGCTTGCGTATATGCCTCATGATCCGTACCAAATATTTTTTCAAAACTGTGCGAAAAAGGACCATGTCCTAAATCATGTAGCAACGCTGCACACATCGCTAATGGTCGATCTTTAGGATCCCATGCATCATGTCCTTTAAACGCTTCGTCAATCATACGTCTTACGATTTCATACACTCCTAAAGAATGGCCAAAACGACTATGTTCTGCGGTATGGAAAGCTAAATTCAAAGTACCCAATTGCTTAATTCTACGTAATCGTTGAAACTCTTTAGTTTTAATTAAATCCCATATTAATCGATCCTGAACATGAATATATCGATGTATTGGATCTTTGAAT
The DNA here is from genome assembly GCF_016238445.1 of Staphylococcus canis. GTDB lineage: Bacteria > Bacillota > Bacilli > Staphylococcales > Staphylococcaceae > Staphylococcus > Staphylococcus canis. Next base: position 33,267 of record NZ_JABANU010000012.1, on the reverse strand, counting down.
ACTTTTTCTTCTGATAACTTGCAATCAACATAAGCTGGATCTGACAATTCTAAAATCCTCCTTACCTTCACATTATCTTAATTGCTTTTTCATCAAAGCAAGGTGCATAGATTCACCGTACATCACATGTTCATACGTCCGTACAATCTCAAATCCTTGGTTTTCATAGAAAGAAATAGCTTTCTTATTATTTTTATCCACTTCAAGATAAAGATCCTCATAATCGTCTAGATACGCTAATCCTTTTTCTAACAAAATGCGACCATATCCTTTATTTTGTGAATATGGTCTAACATAATGCGCTGCTAAAAACACACCTTCACCTTTAATGAAGTTCGCAAATCCTACAACTTCTTCATCTTCAATCGCGACTAGAAATAATTGTTCTTTTAAACGTTTTAACAAATGCTCTTCATTATAGGATGCCGCAAGAAGTTCATTAACTGTTGTTGCTGCGTAAATATTCAAATATGTGTTATACCATGCTTTAGTCGCTACATCTCGAATCCCTTTTACATCATCTGGTGTAGCAATTCTTACTTCATACATTTAAAATCGCTCCTTATTGACTTATAACAGGACAAAATTATACTTTTGAGAGCTACTGATCACTTTAAAATGGATAGTATGTGTTTTCCTATATATGTCTTCTACTTTATTTTCCTATGTCAATCGTAGTTGATTTGATAGGTGGAATAACCTTTATTATACCACAAAGCCAAGTTGGATTATTACCTTCTTATATGCTACCTCAGCCTTCTTTAGTTATTCCCACTATCACTACAATCATACATGAATCTATCAACTAAAAAATAAGCAGCCCCATGAATCTATCATGAAACTGCCTATATCTCTTACATTTATATATTCAAGATATTACATGCAAATCAGTGATGTAACTGTCAGTAATATCCCCACTTCGTCAAGTAGCTAATATCATTATTTACGTTTGGAAAGCTTTTCTTTAAGTTTACGATCTTGTTCTTCTTTACGGCGTTTACGTTCTTCATTACGTTTTCTAAGACGCTCTTCTTCTTCAGGATCACGCGGCTTTTGAAGTTGCTTTTCAACTTTTTCCATCAATTCTTCTTCAGTAAGTGCTGCAAGTGGACGATTATTTACAAATGCAAACGTTTTACGTCGTCCCGGTCCACAGTAAGATTGACAACCTACTTCAATTTCTGCATCTGGATCTAACTTTTTTAATTTTTGCATGACACTCTTCACATTAACCGCCTGGCAATCATCGCAAACCATAAATTTATTCTTCACCTAACTTCCCACCTCTCATCAAATTTAACTCTACTTATTTTACTCTTTTTTATCAGTTTTTCAAGTTGGGCAGTTTAATTAAGTGATTATTTTTCTATTTCAGAACATCAACTTTATCATTAATGTTTGATTGGTATACTTTGAGTCATATCAATTCCTAATACTAATGGCATTACAAAGTATACAATTAAAATAATAACAATGACGCTCATAACGTTCATCGCAAACCCTTTCATAGCCATTTCTTTAATTTGAATTTTACCCGTTCCAAATACAATCGCATTTGGTGGTGTTCCTACTGGCAACATATATGCACAGTTAGCTGCCATTGCTGCTGGTGCCATTAGCAATAAAGGATGGACATTAATGGCAACCGATAAAGTGGCAAGTATTGGTAAAATCATTGTAGCAGTCGCTGTATTGGATGTAATTTCCGTTAAAAATAGGATAAACACTGTAATGACAATCACAATAATCAATGGACTTACACCATTGAGTGATGTCAGTTGCTCACCTAACCATGCGGCAAGACCACTTTCTTGAATTCCTTTTGCTAAAGCGAGACCACCGCCGAATAAAATCAACACACCCCAAGGTAACTCTTTCGCAACAGACCAGTCAAGAATGCGTTTATACTGATGTTTGGCTGGAATTAAAAATAATAGAATGGCTACAAACATGGCGATCGTCCCGTCAGCCACAAGCTCTGTATAATGCCATTTTGATAAAAGAAATTCTCTTGAAATCCATAAAAAACTTGCGATTAAAAATACAATAAAAACAACTTTCTCTTCATATTTCACTTTACCGAGTGATGTTAATTTATCTTCAATGACTTGACGACCACCTGGTAAAGTTTTCATATCGTGACGAAAAGCAATGTATTTAAAGTAGAGCCACGCTAATATAATAAGTAAAAATACTGTAGGTATCCCAATAACCATCCATTTTGCAAAACTCAACTCAGCACCAAAATGTGATTCATATTGTCCTTTTAAAATAATAAGTGGTGGTGTTCCAATAAGTGTACCAAGGCCTCCCATAGTACCTGCATAGCCAATACCCAATACAAGTGCACGCTCAAATTTGCTTAATGACGCATCATTTGAATGATCACTTTTTAATTCGTGTGCTTCTTTAATAATCGCTATCCCGATTGGAATCATAATCATTACTGCAGCTGTATTTGACACGAACATGGATAACCCTGCAGTAGCAAGCATAAAGCCAAGTAATATTCGTCCAGTACTTGTCCCGATAGCTTTAATAATATTTAAAGCGATACGGGTATGTAAATCCCATCTTTCCATTGCAACAGCAAGAATAAATCCCCCTAAAAATAAATAAATGATGTCATTCCCGTACTGCGCTGAAACTGTTGCGCTATCCATTACATGGCCCAATGGCAATAAGACAAGCGGTAGTAAACTTGTAGCTGGAATAGGAATCGCTTCTGTAATCCACCATAGCGCAATCCACACTGCAATTCCTAACACATAAACCCCTTCAAATGATAATCCATCAGGCCTCACCCATAATACGATGCCTAAAAATAGTAAAGGTCCTAAAATTAAACCGATCAACTGGCTAATCGAATACGACGGATCCTTTTTAGGTTGATTGTAAAATGTTAATACTCTTGATTCTTTCGGATGCGACATGCGTATCCTCCCCCTTTTACCCCTTTATATGTGAAGTTTTGATAGCTATATTATATCATATTCAACATGTTATATTTCTTAATATTCACACATATTTAAATTAAAAAAATCCCCAATAGATCATATTTAAAATCTGACTATTGAGGACACGTCAATTTAATATTAATGTGATTTATTTATATTCTTTTTGAACATCGCTGTTGGCTTTTTAATATAGGATTTCGCGATTTGGTTTGAAAATAATAACCCTACCGCAATCGCACCTGCAATCAATGTGGCACGTACGAAGATATCATTCGCTTCGTTAAAGTCTAATGTTAATAACTTTTGCGCACCTTTAAAAAAGATACTCCCAGGTACTAATGGTATGATACCAGGTACCATAAATATAATGACAGGTGCCTTACAGACTCTAGCCATAATGTGACTCATTAAACCTAATATGAAACTGCCACAAAGACTTGCATAAATACTGTCAATTTGAAAAGTATGATTTGTAATGTAAAAAACGATGTAGCCAAGACCTCCACAAAGACCAGCTGGTACAAACAATCGTCTTGGCGCATCATAAATAAATGCAAAACCAAATGCAGTTAAAAAGCTAGATATAAACGTTAAAATAAGCGTCATGCATTCACCTTCTTACAAAAGAATAAATGCTGTTGTAATCCCAGCACCAATACCAAATGAGGTCACAATGGCTTCTAAAAATTTTGCGGTAAACATCAACATATGTCGCTCAAATAAATCTTGAATAGCCGTTGTAATTAAGACCCCCGGCACAATAGGCATTACTGCAGCTGTGATTGTTGCAGCCAAGTTAGGATTACCTAACCAACGATTCAACAAAATTGCTACAATACCTATCACGATTGCTCCCAACATATCTGGAATAAATAATGTTAAATGTTTTTCTTTCATCCACTCTGTTACAAAATAACCGAGCGCACCTGCTGATACAGCTGGGAATAAATCTATCCAACTCGCATCTTGTAAGTATAAAAACCCCATAGAAATCATGCCTGCAAATAACATTTTATGCCACAACTTATAACGATCTGATTGACGATCGATACGCTTGAGCATTTGATACGCGTCTTGATATGTCAACTGTTGCTTAGAAATTTGACGCGAAATTTCATTTACTAAAAACACATTACGCAAATTGGTATCATTTTTGTTAATTTTAACCATACGTGTATCGTGGTCAGGTGAAAGCGAAAAATTGATAAATATATTAAGCGCATAGCCTTGTGTATCAAAATAACCATAACTCGCAGCAATTCGCTTCATTGTATCTTCTACGCGAGAAGCTTCAGCACCACACTCTAATAATATTCGACCAGCTAAAATGGCAATATTCGTGACCTCGATATCTGTAAGCTGTGTTTCAGTCATATTTTTCACCTACTTTTAAATTTATTGATGTGTTTTCAACCAATAAATAGGTACACCTACGAGTAGGCCTATAAGCGCAATTCCTGTACCCATTGGATCCGACACTAATGTATTAATAATAATAAACAATCCACCCATCATCGCCAAAATAGGTAAAATGGGATATAACGGTACAGAATAAGAACGTTTTATTCCTTTATTTCTACGTCTTAATATAAATAAGCCTACAAAAGAAGCTACATAGAAGAAATAAATGATGAATATTGTAATTTCAGATAAATAATCAGCATCAAAAATATCCGGAAATGCCACACTTAAAGTTAAAATAATGAGTGTTAACGCCGTCATAACTAAATGAGCCCCAATTGGCGTTTCGAATCGTCTACTAATATGTTGTACATATTTGGATCCTGGCAATAAATGGTCTTGCGCCATAGCAAATGGAATACGTGGAAATGTGATAAGTTTTCCGTTAAGTGTTCCAATAATTGAAACGATCAATCCAATATTTACAATTTTCGCGCCTAAACTACCAAAAATTACAGTTGCCGCTTCAACACTTACACTATTACCTAATAAGTAAACGTCTGGTGCCGGTAGTATTTTAAATATCGCAACATTAATTAAGATATAAACAAGTGTAACGATAAGTATGCCAATTAACATAGCAAGCGGCAAATCTTTTTGTGGTCGCTTCATTTCACCAGACATTGTCGTCAACATAATCCAACCATCGTATGCAAATAATGTAGCAAGTACCGCACGACCAAAGTTAACTGTACCATCATGTTTTAAAATTACATCTGTAACGTCATAACCAAAAACACCTTCATTACCTAAAATCAAACCAAAAATCACAATAGCAAAGATTGGAATTAATTTAGCAAGCGTCGTGATATTTTGAACACTATTCGCATAATGCGAATCGACGATATTAACTACAAGCAAAAACAGAAAAATACCTGTTCCTATTGGCACAGTCCATATTCCGTCCATACCAAAAAAATTAGTAATCAGTATGCCTAGAAATAGAATTAACGATACGATAATTGCAGGACCATATAATACCGTTAATGCATAACCAGTTAAATACCCCCAAAATGAACCATATATATCTTTTATGTAAGCATATAAGCCACCTGTACGTGTAATTTGTGCACCCACCTCAGCAATTGTAAGGCCAGATGCTAAAGTAAGAACTCCACCAATAAGCCATGCCCACAATGCCATATTGTTCGTACCCGCGTACTCCAGTACAGAACTCGGCTTAACGAAAACCCCCGATCCAATAATTGTTCCAACAACTATTGTAATTGCTGTGAACAATCCAATCGTCGGTTTTAATTTTTGTTGCTCCGAATTCATATATGACTCCCCTTCTCTTTATTAATATAATGATAATACTATAACATGAGTACACGACTGAAATCTGTTTTTTTATAAAATTTTTGTATGATTTAACGCTTTAAAGTGCTTAAAAGACGGTATTATATGATTCTTAAACCAATAATATAACATTTATATAGTGTATCGCTTAAGAAATATATTATTTTGATGTACTATACTTAAATCATTCGATTGAAAAAGACGAGACTTAAAAGGTCATGCAATATACTCACATTCCTATTTAAGCCTCGTCAATGTATTCAATTATTTGGAATTAATATCAAATAAAGCTGGAAGATCTGTAATTTGATGTCCAACAAAGAAGCTTCCAAACTCTCCATAACGTGCTGTTGTTTCATCAAATCTCATTTCATACACGATTTTTTTGAATTGAAGCACATCATCTGCAAATAATGTAACGCCCCATTCATAGTCGTCAAATCCAACAGAACCAGTGATAAATTGTTTGATTTTACCGGCATATTTACGTCCAATCATACCATGATCATACATCAGTTTTTTACGTTCTTCCATAGAAAGCATGTACCAGTTGTATGTCTCATTACGACGTTTATTCATAGGGTAGAAACAAATATAAGGTCTATCTGGTAATTCTGGATAAAGTCGTGCTCTCACATGAGGATTCTCATAAGGATCTTCATTTGAATCTCCTGCTAAGTAATTACTTAATTCAACAACTGAGACATAAGAGTAAGTTGGAATAAAATGATCTGCAATTGGCAGTTTGTTTATTGCTGTTTCAATCTCAGTTAAATCTTTCATTTCAGGGCGTAAGAACCATAATAAAAGATCAGCTTTTTGACCTGTAATATTATAAAGTACATGGTCTCCTTTACCATTATCTTTTTCGGCTTTCAAACGTCTTAATAAAGCTTCAAATTCCTCCACCATTTCATGACGATCCGCTTCAGGTACCAATCGCCATGTGGCCCAATCTATTGCATAAAATAAGTGTAAACTATACCATCCATCTAAAGTCTCTGCTGCATGACTCATGAATCAACACTCCTTAAATTCTTAATATTAATGTCATTATCCATATTAACATATATTTTATTTTTAAAGTGCCGAAACCTTTTATCGCTTTACACGGAATCGTAATAAATCTGTCCATGGAAATTAAGGCTCAAATAGCGTATAATAATACGTGGCATTTTATTGTTTAAGGAAAGTAAAGGAGGACCATTATGTCTAGTTTATTAGATGTATTAAAAAACAAACTTTCAGGTAAAAATGTACGTATTGTACTACCAGAAGGTGAAGATGAACGTGTATTAACAGCAGCTGTTGATTTACAAGCTTCTGACTATGTAACTCCAGTTGTTTTAGGTAACGAAGCAAATATTCAATCATTAGCTTCAGAAAAAGGCTTAAATATTGAAGGTATTGAAATCATCCAACCTGATAAAAGTGACTTAAAAGCGGAATTAGTTGCACAATTTGTTGAACGTCGTAAAGGCAAAGCAACTGAAGAACAAGCACAAGAATTATTAAATAACGTGAACTACTTTGGCACAATGCTTGTATATGCTGGCCACGCAGAAGGTTTAGTAAGTGGTGCTGCACATTCAACTGCAGACACAGTAAGACCTGCTTTACAAATTATTAAAACAAAACCTGGTGTATCTAAAACTTCAGGTATCTTCTTTATGATTAAAGATGACAAACAATATATCTTTGGTGATTGTGCTATCAATCCAGAACTTGCTGCACAAGATTTAGCTGAGATTGCAGTTGAAAGTGCAAAAACAGCTCAAAGTTTTGGTCTTGACCCTCGTGTTGCAATGCTTAGCTTCTCAACTAAAGGTTCTGCCAAATCAGACGACACTGAAAAAGTAGCTGAAGCAGTTAAACTTGCTCAAGATAAAATTGAAGCTGATAACTTATCTAACGTTGTAATTGACGGTGAATTCCAATTTGATGCTGCTATCGTTCCTGAAGTAGCACAAAAGAAAGCACCTGGCGCTAAAATCCAAGGTGATGCAAATGTCTTTATTTTCCCTAGCTTAGAAGCGGGTAATATCGGTTATAAAATTGCACAACGTTTAGGTGGTTTTGATGCAGTTGGTCCTGTTTTACAAGGATTAAACTCACCAGTGAATGACTTATCACGTGGTTCCTCAATCGAAGACGTATATAATTTATCTATTATTACAGCTGCACAAAGCTTACAATAATGGATTTAGCATCAAAATATTTTAACGATGTCGCATGGCGCTATGTCGATCACTCATCTGGTCTAGAGCCCATGCAATCGTTTGCTTTTGACGATACGTTTTCAGAACGCGTTGGTGGAGATATGTCTCCAAATGTCGTTCGTACGTGGGTACATCAACATACAGTCATTCTAGGTATTCATGATGCGCGATTACCTTTTTTAAAAGATGGTATTCAATATTTAACAAATCAACGTGGGTATAACGCCATAGTTCGTAATTCTGGTGGTTTAGGTGTTGTACTCGATCAAGGTATATTGAATATTTCTCTAATATTTAAAGGTAAAACAGAAGTATCAATAGATGAAGCATTTACAGTGATGTATTTGCTTATTTCAAAAATGTTCGAAGATGAAGATGTGGATATTCACACCCATGAAATTGTCCACTCTTATTGTCCCGGAAAATACGATTTGAGTATATTCAACCAAAAATTTGCTGGTATTTCCCAACGTCGTGTACGTGGAGGAATAGCTGTTCAAATTTATCTTTGTGTTGAAGGATCTGGCAGTGAACGTGCTGCTTTAATGCGTGAGTTTTATCAGCATGCTTTAAAAGGCACTACAACGAAGTTTCATTATCCAGATATCCATCCAGATAGTATGGCTTCCTTAGAAACATTATTAGGACGCCCTATCACTGTACAAGACGTCATGTTTAAATTACTATATGCCATTAAAGACCTAGGTGGACGTTTGAACATGGATCCTATTTCAGATGATGAAATGGTGCTTTATGATAAGTATTATGATCGTATTATTGAGCGTAATGCAAAAATGAATGCCCAAATTGAATAAGCACGCAAAAAAGCGGCTAGTGATTTTATGTCACTAGTCGCTTTTTATTAATGATTGGACATATAATGTGACTTCCCTTTTAAGAAGAAGCTCATTAGCAATGCTAGACCACTTAAAGCAGTCGCTACCCAAAATGCACTGTTTACACCATCTACTGATGCAAGTACATTCATATATTTAATAATTGTACTCATCGCTTGTGATTCGCCCCCCATTTGTTGGGCCATCATCTGTAATTGGTCTTTTAAAAATGGCTGAGTACGATCTAAATCTTGCTGAAATGTTGCGAGATGGGAATCCGTTTGTTGTGTCATCACTGTTACTAAAATAGCCGTTCCAATAGAACCTGCTAATTGACGCATCGTATTCACTAACGCATTACCATGTGAAATGAGGCGAGATGGTAATGCGTTCATACCTGCTGTGATAATCGGCATCATAATAAAACTCATACCAAATGAACGAATGATATATATCATTAGGATACTAGAGTATGGTGTATCCATAGTGAGTTTTGTAAGTTCCCATGTACCATATGTCGTAATCGCTAAACCAACGATCGCTAGTGGTTTAATGCCAATTGTATCGAGAAGTTTCCCAGCAATCGGACCCATAACACCCATGATTAGAGCACCAGGAAGTAGGAGCAGTCCTGAATCTAAGGCTGAAAAACCTCTTAAATTTTGTAGATATAATGGTAAAAGTATCATTCCTCCGAATAAACTCATTGTAACAATCATGTTAATAATTGCAGTTAATGTATATCCAGAGTACTTTAATACTTCGAAGTTTAACATCGGTACTTTCATCATCATTTCACGAATAACAAATGCTGTAGTAAAAATGACACCTATGATGAACATAATAATAATTTCAGTTGACGTCCATCCTTTATTTCCCGCTTCACTAAAGCCATATAGCAAAGCGCCAAATCCAATTGTACTGAAAATAATTCCTGGGATATCTGCTTTGGGATTTGTAGTTTTTTGATAGATGCCAAACCAAACATAGGATAACACTAATGAAAATAGTCCTACAAAAAACATGCCGACAAACATTGTGTGCCAATCATAATTTTCCACAATATAACCAGATAATGTCGGTCCAATTGCTGGCGCTAAAATCATCGCAATCCCAAGTATTCCCATAGCCATCCCTCTTTTTTCAGGAGGGAAAATGGTCATAAATACATTTGTACCGAGTGGCATTAATATACCTGCACCTATTGCTTGAAATACACGCCCTGTCATCATCACAGGAAAATTCCATGCAAATCCACAGATTAATGAACCTATTGTAAAAATAATCATCGCAAATAAAAACAAATGACGATAAGAATATTTGTTAAATAAGAATGCACTAATTGGGATTAAAATCCCATTCACTAACATGAACCCTGTCATCAACCATTGACCTGTTGACGCACTAATATTAAAATCTGTGTTAATTTTAGGAAGCGCTGTATTTAACAATGTTTGGTTTAAAATAGAAATAAACATCCCAAACACCATTGCAAGTAAAATCTTATTTCGTGTGACTCCCTTTCTGAATACGTAATCTTGCGCTGCGTCTTTAACCTGAGCTTGTACACTTGAGTGCTTTTCTGTATGATCATCAAATGTTTCATACACTTCATCATCGTTTTCTTCGTAAGCCGTCGGGTCATGACTATCATAAGTATCATGTCGCATTGCTTTGCGTCGACGATTCTGTCTGAATAAAAGAAGATTCAACAATACAATTACACTAAGGGCTATCACACTATAGATCACTATGAACATATGCGTTCCTCCTTAGTTTTTATGAATACTCACTTCTGCGTTCATGCCTGGAACAACTTGATTAGAAGGCTTACTGTCTAATTTAATTTTAACCGGGATGACTTGTGTCACTTTTGTATAATTTCCATCACTATTTGAGGATGGCATTAATGAAAAGCTTGAAGCTGTTGCTTTACCAATACTATCAACTTCTCCTTTTGCTTTCGCATCTTGTCCATCAATTTTAACATCAACATTTTGACCTACTTTAATGTCTTTCATAGCTGTTTCATCAATATTTGCTGTAATGTATAAATCATCCATATTATATGCATACGCTAAAGGTTGACCTGCTTGTGCAACACCATCTTCTTGCGCATCTAACTTAGCAACCGTACCTTTAGTAGGCATTTTCACAGTCATAGATTGAGGTTCCCCTCCTCCAGATTGAGCGAGTACTTCAGCGACTGTATCTCCTTTACTTAACGTGTCACCTTCTTTAATATTTAATTTTGAAATCTGCCCTGATGCAGGACTTGCAATTTTAATTTGATTACTATCCACTTGAGCGTTATCTGTTTTAATATAATTCACAGATTGATTGTAAAAATAAAAACCAACTATTCCTATAACAATTAACATCACAATAGTTATGATATTAATCATAATCAACTTTTTCATCTTATCTTCCCTTTCTAATAAATGTAAAATCGAATCTTTATTATTATAAAACAGTTAGAGGATAAAAATGTACAAACAATCTTTATAAATGTGTCGGATTTTAATTTGTATTATAATAAAATAGGTGATGCTATGAACACAGCAAAAGCAAGAATTAAAATATTTAAATCAATGATTAAACTGTTGGAAACTGAAACATTCGAAGCCATTACAATTAAGCAAATTTGTGCAGAAAGTGGTATTCATCGCTCTACATTTTATGCACATTTTGAAGATAAGTATTATCTTTTTAATACGATGAAATCCTTTCATATGGCAAAATATCATAGACTGATGCGAGGATTAACGCAAGTTGTTCAAACTTCAGATCTTGAAATGATAAAATCAAAATTACTTAAAGCTTTCAAATTGATATTTCGTTATATTAAGCGATATCAAGCTTTTTTCTCTGCTGTTATGGTTGCCCAACCTCAAGTCGATCTCATCCGAGATTACGTGTCAGCGACGAAAACAACATATCAAGCCATGCTAGAACATTTACCCAACTTGCGTAATACAGATTATTTCATTCACTATACCATTGGTGGACAACTGTCTATTATTTATACTTGGTTATCTCGTGGTTGTGTAGAATCCGTATCGGAAATGGCACATATACTTTACACTAATATTTTAAAAGTAGATCGTTAATGAAGATACGCGGAAAAGATGAACTTCGGAGCGCAAATAGGCCTATATCATCCTTATAGTCGCTACGCTATAAAAATGATTAGGCCCTTTATTGGAGAACTTTTTGAAAATGAAAAACACAAAATAATATGTATCTACTCAACATATCTTTTGCTTAATTCTAATGTATCATGTTTTATGACATTTTGGGATAGTAATATTGAATTTTTGTTGATTTTTTATTAAAAATTAATCACACGTTATCTTTTCGTCACATTTTGTTCACATTTTTTCAAATTCCTCTTTTAATAATTCGTACTGTTTGATATCTACAAAGGTATCTAGACTCGGTCGATATACTTCTTTTTTAAGAATCCCTACTTGTCGAAATCCGCTTCTAAGTGCGACTTGTTGACTCGCGTAGTTATTCACTTCAGCTCTTAACAATAACTTATTTAACTTCAAATCTTGAAATGCGATACGACACAATTGTCTAACTGCTTTTGTCATAATACCTCGTCCTGTACAATTTGCCACTAACCAATATCCTACACTTGCATTTTGATCTACTCTATTAATATTTTGTAAATCAATTGTCCCTATTAATTGTTCACCTTGATACAGTAAATATAATTTCAGCTCCCCTTGAGCTTGTTTTATTAAACTTTCTTTTAAAAATCGATATTCATCTTCAATAGTTTGCATATGATCGACCCAATCTAGATACAATTTTAAATGGTCTCTATTTTGATCAATAGCTTTAAAAATTTCTGGTGCATGTTCAAGTGTAGGTGCAACTAAACTGACATCATCAAAAAGTGTCAACTTGAAATGATACATGCGCTCACCCCTTATCTTAAATTTCAGATTATTCTATACAATATAAAGATAACTGTCAATAGCCTATAATAAAAAGGCGATGCTCGTATTTACTCTACAAACATCGCCTTAATAACGTATTATCTTTATTCTTCAATCATGCGATCGACATCTTTTTTATTCGCATCTAATATTAATTGTGTGAGTTCTTCTTTATCCATATTTTTTAATTTTGGTAAACGGATAAAGAAAAAGACAAGACCTAATAACGTCCATCCACCAAGTGCAATATGAGAAGGTAATGACAATGATGCTGGAGAACTTGGTAGTAACAATAATACTAAAAAGATAAACGCAATAATTGCCCCAATAATCGCAAACACCTTATACACAGGGCCATATGTTTTACTACTTTTATCAAAACTAAATAGCTTGGCAGCTGCTAAACATGTCACAAAGTACGCAATTGATACACCTGTAGATGACATATCAACAATCCAAGTTAACGCTGTACGTCCTAACCATGGTGCAATGAGTGTTAGCATTACTAAAAATATAATCGCAACGTAAGGCGTTTTATATTTTGGATGTAACTTACTAAATACTGTCGGCATGATACCTGAACGCCCCATTGAAAATAATAAACGACTTGAGCTTAGTAGAAAGCCATTGAGCCCTGTAAAAATCCCCATGATAATCGCAATCGCAAGTACACCTAAACCAATAGAACCAAACGCTTCACGAGTGACTGAACCTGTTAACCATAAATCACTATCTCCACTGCTTAACCATCCTGTATATAAAATCATCAAGACGTAAGTGAGTCCAGCAGCTACTAAACTATAGACGATTAACTTAAATGTTTTACTTGGTTCAAAATTAAACTCTTCAGCCGTTTGCGGAATATTATCGAATCCAACATAAGCCCACGGTGCAACTGCAACAATCATGATAATTGCTTGGAACCAACCGTATTCTTTACCGTTATAAGGTTTAAGATTCTCAAAATCAAAATTTGAGCCAAAGAATGAGCCAATAAACATTAACACAACAACAATAACCATAGCGATACAGAAGTAATATTGTAAAGTTCCTGAAACACTTGCTCCTCTAATCGTAATCCACATAAAAAGTAATAATAGTACTGAAGCAATTAGAATTTCTGTAATATAAACATCCCAACCTGCAATTGTATAGAGTTTACCAAATTCTATGACATCTGGAAGTAAAAACTTTATTAACAAACTAAACGCTGTCGCATTTAATGCCACAACACATATGTAACCAAACGTTAAAAACCATGATGAGAAAAAGCTGACATAACGTCCAAATCCTAAGAAACTAAACGCAAATCCGCCGCCTGATACTGGAAATTTTTCAACCAGTGCGCCATAACTAACAGCAATAATAATCATCAATAACGCTCCGATAAAAATACCAATCGACGCTGCGATAGGGCCAGACGATTTAATCCAATCCCCCGGTAAAATAAAAGACCCCCATCCGATACATGACCCATATGCGATGGCCCAAACAAACTTTTCAGATAAGTTTTGTTTCAAGTCACCACGATCTGGTTTATTTTTTTCTTTTTGCATTATTATTTCACCTCTAAATGTTTATATACCCGAATTTGTAATACGATTAACTATTTATCCCTTCTCTTTATTTTAATCTAACAGAAATATAAATATTATTTAAAATAGCCCAATATGTCAACAACTAAATCACTTTAATTTTAAAAAAAGCGAGTCCTATTAATAGACCCGCTTATCACCTATTATATTTTAAACGCTGCTATTGCAAGCATTAACCATCCGACAATAAATAGCACCCCACCAATTGGTGTAATGGCACCTAAAACACTAACTTGAGTAAGAGATAGTACGTAGAGAGAACCACTAAAAAAGATAATGCCTAAGAACATGAGCCATCCTGCCCAACCAACATTCACATGTAGTGCGCCCCCAATGATGCCAATTAATATTAAACCTAAACCGTGATACATTTGATACATCGTTGCTTTTTCCCAAACTGACATATAATGTTCAGATAATTTACCATCTAATGCATGCGCTCCAAATGCACCTGTACCTACTGCCATTAACGCATTAAGCGCACCTAGTATAATAAATATTTTCATGTTATATCCTCCTAAAAATCAAAAATTGATTCGCCATTTCCAATTTCATCATCCGTAACCATACGTTGTGATTGAGTAGATTCAGTTTTTTTAGGTTGTTCAACCTTACCACCCATACGTCGAATTTCATCTGCTGTTACAGTAGATGAAGATACGCTAGTTCTCTTTACAGGTTGCGAACGCTCGTTAGCATCCGTATAAAGTGCTGCTAACTTGTAAATGGCATAAATGTGTTTTTCAAATTCTGTATCCGTTTGAGATTCATCTGCTTGTACAAGTTCTTCTTCTAATAGTTGAAGTAATTTTTCTTTATTCATCCACGCTTTCCTTCCCTTCACACCATTGAATCGGTGTTTTACCTTGCTCTATTAAATATTGATTCGCTTTAGAATAAGGTTTTGATCCAAAAAAACCACGAAATGCTGATAATGGGCTAGGATGTGGTGATTTGAGAATCAAATGTTTAGATTGATCGATGAGTTTTATTTTTTCTTGAGCAGGCTTACCCCATAATATAAAAACGACGCCCTCTTTATAAGTAGACACTGCTTGAATAATTTCATTAGTAAATACTTCCCAACCAATACCACGATGGGAATGTGCTTCCCCTTTTCGTACTGTTAATACGGTATTTAGTAACAATACTCCTTCTCTAGCCCAATCTTGTAAATGTGGAGATTGACGCTCACATCCAATATCATCTGCTAACTCTTTGTACATATTTCTTAAAGACGGTGGAAATTTCGCATTGGGTTGTACAGAAAAAGCTAGACCGTGAGCTTGATTCGGTCCATGATAAGGATCTTGTCCTAAAATAACAACCTTGATATCTTCAAAAGAAGTTAAATCAAAAGCTTGATAAATATTAGCTTTGTCTGGATATACAGTCTCTGTAGTATACTCACGCTCTAAAAAATCATGCATCGCTTTGAAATCATGTTTTTCTTTAATTTCATGAAAAATTGACGACCATTCCATCCGATTCACCTCAGCTCATATTTTAACATATCTTACAAACATGAACCGTAAAATTAAACATTTTCTATATCTTCCCTGTCGTGATATGATAGATACCAAATAATAGTTAATAAGGTCATCTTTGTACAATATTATATACAAATATAAAGTAGTTAAGAATTCATATTTTAACATTTAAAGGTGAGTTAACTGCTCGCTTTAATCTAGATTAAATTGAACATTTAAAAACTATTAATATTGTACGTAAAGTGATAAAGGAGTGTTACATGATGGGATTAAAAAAAGTATTAACAATTGCCGGCTCTGATACAAGTGCTGGTGCAGGGATGCAAGCTGACTTAAAAACGTTTCAAGAGCTTGACACATATGGTATGGTCGCTTTAGCAGCGATTGTAACAATGGATAAGGAAACATGGTCACATGATGTGACACCTATTCCTTTCGATGTATTCAATAAACAACTAGAAACTGCTATGAGTGTAGGTCCTGATGCAGTGAAAACAGGCATGTTAGGAACACAAGAAGTCATCAAACGTGCTGGTGAAGCTTTTGATGAATCTGGTGCTAAAGACTTTGTTGTGGACCCAGTCATGGTGTGTAAGGGTGAAAATGAAGTGTTGAACCCTGGAAACACAGATGCAATGATTAAATATTTATTACCTAAAGCAACTGTTGTCACACCAAACTTATTCGAAGCAGGTCAACTTTCTGGTTTAGGTACTTTAAAATCTATAGATGATATGAAAAAAGCGGCTAAAATCATTCATGACCAAGGTGCACAACATGTTGTGATTAAAGGTGGTAAAGCTTTAGATCAAGATAAATCCTATGACTTATATTATGATGGCGAACATTTTTATCAATTAACAACAGATATGTTCCAACAAAGTTACAATCATGGTGCAGGTTGTACATTTGCTGCAGCAACAACAGCTAATCTTGCTAACGGCCAAACGCCTAAAGATGCTGTCGTTAATGCTAAAGCATTTGTAGCCTCTGCAATTAAAAATGGTTGGAAAATGAATGATTTTGTTGGTCCAGTTGACCATGGTGCAGCAAATCGCGTTGAAAAAATTGAAGTAGAGATTAAAGAAGTTTAAAAGTTACTCACAAATTAATATATGACTACAACAACCATTAGGTACAGTCGGGGTATGCACAGACTCTACCTAATGGTTTTTTAATCAAGCATTATTTTCTGACTATTGCCGCTTTTTAACAATATATGCTATACTTTTATCGCTTAAGGAGGGCTATCATGGACTTCATCACAATGCTTATCATTAGTGTTTTAGGATTTATTGCTGCTTTTATCGATGCCGTTGTTGGCGGCGGCGGTCTTATTTCTATCCCGGCTTTAATGGCAGTAGGTTTGCCTCCTGCTACAGCTTTAGGAACAAATAAATTAGCCAGTGCATTCGGAGCACTTACCGCTTCAATTTCATTCATTCGCGCTCGAAAAGTCAATCGACAATTAATCTATATGTTATTTCCTTTAGTGTTTATCTCGTCTATTTGTGGTGCATTTATTGCTACAACGATACCTACACAATACTTTAAACCTCTCGCTATCGTCATGTTATTTATTGTACTTTTGTATACTTTATTAAAAAAAGATTGGAGTAAACAAAAGCCAATACATTCAATATCAAAAGTTGGTTTAAGCCTAGCTTTTTTTATACTGATTATGATTGGTTTTTATGATGGCTTTTTAGGTGGTGGAACTGGGAGCTTCTTAATGTTTGTCTTACTTCTTATTGGGTTTGACTTTTTAAAAGCGGCTGGAAATGCTAAAGTATTAAACTTCGGAAGTAATTTAGGTGCTTTATTGTTATTTATGTTTTTAGGTCGTGTTGATTATAGTTTAGGCATTGTTATGGCACTTTCGATGATTATAGGGAGTTATATGGGGAGTAAATTTGCTATTAAAAAAGGTATTTCGTATGTTCGATTACTCTTTATTGCAGTCACATTAATTTTACTACTTAAAAACGTATATGATTACATATGGACATAGGAGCCTAACAACCTTACATATAAAAAGCGGTCGTATACTCTTGGATAAAATGCTTAATCAAGGGTATACAACCGCTTCTTTAATATCTATTCTAAATTCGCATGATTACGTTGCATCGTTGTTTCATCAACATTTAAGGCATCTTGAAGATTTAATACAAGACTATCTAACATAATCAATGCACTTTGTTCAAATAAGCTTCCTAAAGG
The DNA here is from genome assembly GCF_016238445.1 of Staphylococcus canis. Taxonomy (GTDB): domain Bacteria; phylum Bacillota; class Bacilli; order Staphylococcales; family Staphylococcaceae; genus Staphylococcus; species Staphylococcus canis. The sequence continues at coordinate 15,240 of NZ_JABANU010000012.1, read as the reverse complement.
TTGTTCAGAACCTTCTGCATCATACTTTGTACCTGCTGGTAATTCAATGCTTTGTGTCGCTAAACTTCCAATAGGTGAATCTGGTTTTGTAGTAATCAAATAGACGTCTGCATGCGCCTCTTTCGCCTTTTCGGCTAGTAACTTTAGGTGTGCTGTCGATCCTGAACCAGAAATAATGACAAATACGTCACCTTCCTCGATTGACGGTGTCGTTGATTCTCCAACAACATACGCGCGCTTTCCAAGTTGGTTTAAACGCATCGCAAAACTATTCGCAACAAATCCTGAACGACCTTTTCCAGAAACAAATACTGCTTTCGCATTGTGAATCGCATCTTGAAACGTGCGAACTTCGTCATCTTGAATATGACTAAGCGTTTGTTTCAGTTCATCTAAAATAAGTTGATAGTTCAATACCGTCATATTATTTACCTTCAATCGCTTCACGACATAATCGTGCTGCTTCACGAGGGTCATCAGCGTTTGCGATACCGCCACCAACAATGACAAGGTCTGGATTTTCAGCAACAACTTCTTTAATTGTATCTGGTTTAATACCACCAGCAACTGCAACTTTAGAGTTTTTAATTACAGCTTTTACTTTTTTCAAGCTTTCTAATGGTGATTGACCTTGAGCTTGAAGATCATATCCTGTGTGCACTGCAATATAATCAGCACCCATTTCGTCTAATTCTTTTGCGCGTTTTTCGATATCTTGAACCGCAATTAAGTCTACAAGTAATTCTTTGCCATGTTTATGTGCTTCTTCAACTGCTGCTTGAATTGATGCATCTTCTGCTGCCCCTAAAATTGTTACCACATCAGCACCGAATTTAACTGCTTGGCTTACTTCATAGTCTGATGCATCCATGATTTTTAAGTCAGCTAAAACTTTAACATCATCATCTTTAACATTGTCTTTTAAATGCTGAACTGCTGCTAAACCTTCATTAATCACGATAGGTGTACCAATTTCAACAATATCAACATAATCTGTTACTTGTTTTGCTAATTTAGCTGCGTCTTCTTTATTTAATAAATCAATTGCTAATTGTAGTTCCATCTTCAAATCAATCCTCCGAGAAATTTATCTATTTACATCCACTTGAATGTATACCCGTGATTGAAAATATCAAACGCGCGACGATTCATTAATGTAGTCTGGCATTGCTTCGTCATCTACATAAACATCAACATTAGGATGTTCCCTTAAAATTGTAGCAGGGACATCTGTCGAAATTGTGCCATTGACTAATTTTGTAATAGCATCCTTTTTATGTTTACCAAACGCTAACAAAATAATGCGTTTTGCTCTCATGATAGAAGAAAGTCCCATTGAGATAGCCTGTCTTGGTACATCATTTTTATTATTAAAAAAGCGACTATTCGCTTCAATAGTACTCTCTGTTAGATCCACACAATGTGTAACACTGTCGAATGGCGTACCCGGTTCGTTAAACCCAATATGGCCATTCTCTCCAATACCTAAAATTTGAATATCTATAGGCCCTCTATCCGCTAACAATTGTTCATAACGCTCAGACTCTGCCGTCACATCTTGTGCCATACCATTTGGTAAATGTAGGTTCGCTTCATTAAAGTATGGGTATCTGTCAAACAAAATTTGATGCATATAGTAGTTATAACTTGCAGAATGCTCCGGCGCTAGACCTTTATACTCATCTAAATTAAATGTTTCGATATGTGTGACGTCTAATTTATTCTTCGTTAATAAATCAACTAAATAACCGTACATTCCTACCATTGTGCCACCTGTCGCTAATCCAAGTCGACTTTGTGGATGATTTAATATTTGATGATACAGTTCACAAGCGACATAAAAGGAAGCTTTATCACTCGATCCTATATTTGTAATTCTCATCGCATATCAATTCTCCTTTATCATATTTACGAAACGTTTTGTAATATCACGTGGACGTGTAATGGCGCCACCCACAACAGCTGCATAAACACCTTTATCAAATACTGTTTTCAACATTTCAGGTGTGATTACATTGCCTTCCGCAATTACTTTACGATCCACCTCACGTAATACGTCATCTAAAAAAGCAAAGTCATTATCATATAACACTTGCCCTTTAGTTTCTTCTGTATAGCCGTGTAATGTTGTACCGATATAGTCAAATCCTAATTCATCCGCATTTTTTGCTTCTTCAATTGTTGCAATATCCGCCATAATTTCAACAGAAGGTGCCTGTTCACGTATATAGGCCACAAGCGTTGCCAAATCCTCTGCCGGTCGCTTACGTAACGTTGCATCAAGTGCTATAACTTCACAACCACTTTCAAGTAGTTCGTCTACTTCTTTTTGTGTCGCTGTAATAAATACTGAAGAATCCGAATAATCACGTTTTACTATTCCTATCACTGGTAAATCAACTTCTGATTTAATCGCTAAAATATCTTCTTTCGTATTTGCTCGTATACCAACGGCGCCACCTTCTTTAGCGGCTAAAGCCATTTTACTCATAATAAAAGATGAGTGTAACGGCTCATCTGGTAACGCCTGACACGATACAATTAATCCTTGAGGTAATGTCATCCAATCGCTCCTTTTATATCATTCACTTTCAATATACCATTTTGAAAAGAAACGTCAATATTATCTCTTGTTTTGAAATTTATTTTCAAATATACTCATTTTAAAGGAGAAATGCTATGAAATTTGAAAATCGTATCCAACGCGCTAAGCATCAATTTACTAAAACTGACCACAAAATCACTCGTTACCTTTTAAATTTAGAATCTGATACACATTTAGGTACCATTCAAAATCTTTCAGAAGCGATTCATGTCTCTCCTTCTAGCCTTTCACGTTTTATACACAAGCTAGGATATGAGAGCTTTCAATCATTTCGCTTTTCGGTACAACAAGAACTCCAAACACAACATATCGACAATAGCCCTTCAATACAAGTAATGTATCGTCATTACATGTCAATCTTAAATCATACGAGTGAATTTATTGTAGAAGCAGATTTAATTTGTCTAGTTGATGCAATTCGTAAAAGTAATAAAGTCATATTCGTAGGTATTGGCAGTTCAGGCTTAAGTGCACAAGAGTTGTATTATCGAACTTCACGCATGGGATTAAATACACTCGCAATCACAGATGCGCATCAAATGATGGTGATTGGTCATATGTGTGACTCCAAAACAACCGTTATTGTTTTAACAAATAGTGGAGAAACTCGTGAAATCTTACAAAGCATTGCACATGGTCATAAAAGTGGGGCTGAGGTCATTGCGATATCTCATTTCCGTACGCCACAACTTGAGCGCTATTGTAGCCGAATTATTATGACCGTTGACAACAAGCGAACGCACGATACACAGTTTGTCAATTCTCAACTTTCTACGCATTTTATTATCGACCTGATTAGTTATCATCTCCTTCAAGACCCGACATTATCTATGCATTATCAAAAAAGTAGTGAGGCTTTGATTGCGTTACGTGATACTGACGCACACTTTTAATTTTATTCATTTGATACCTCATAAATATTGAGCATAGGAATATGATTTTTTTCATTTTTCTAGTAGAATAGATAGATAATCATATCAGGAAGGCAGTGATTTTTTTGCAACCAATTACTAATGATGCGGTGCAATCATTACTTGACCAATATGCAAATGAACCTGTCTATATTCACGTTGAAACAACAAACGGTGCGTATGCTAGCCATTTTGATCAACGTGTTTTTAATGCAGGCACATTTTTAAGAAATATTCAAATTACCTATACACATGCCCAACTTAAAGGTGGCGTCAAAGATCCTTTTAGAGTTGGACTAAAACTTCAAAACAATGGTTGGGTTTACGTTCAAGGTCTTACACACTATGAAGTCAATGAAAATGACGAACTTCTATTAGCCGGCTTTAATTATGAAGGTCAACTTGCTGCTGCACTTGAAATCAGCCGCAAACCTTTTCAAGCATAGAAAGGAGTTAGAATCTTTATGACACAAGAAACACATGTACTTGTTATTTTTCCACATCCTGATGATGAAACATTTTCTTCAGCAGGCACTCTTGCACAACTTAGTGATGCAGGTGTACCGATTACCTATGCTTGCTTAACACTTGGCCAGATGGGACGTAATTTAGGAAATCCTCCAATTGCTACACGTGAGTCATTACCGCTCATAAGAGAAAAAGAACTTGAACAAGCAGTCAAAGCTATTGGTATTTCTGATTTACGTAAAATGGGCTTACGTGATAAGACCGTTGAATTTGAACCACACGATGAAATGGATAAAATGGTTCAAACGTTAATCGATGAGACAAACCCATCAACAATTATTTCTTTTTACCCTGGATATGCTGTCCATCCTGATCACGAAGCGACGGCGGAAGCTGTGGTTCGAACAGTCGGACGATTAAAACCCGAAGATAGACCACGCTTACAACTTGTTGCGTTTAGCAATGATGCTATTGAATCACTTGGAGAACCAGACATTGTGAACGATATTACTGCGTATAAAACGCGTAAATATAATGCATTCAAAGCGCATCAATCACAAACTGGCCCATTTTTAGAACAACTTGCGAACCCAAATGCACATGCATCTGGTGCACCTAAAGAAGCTGAATCATTCTTAACTACAGAAACATTTTGGACGTATCAATTCTAACGACATCATCGCATAATGATATGCCCGTGATAATTATAGTGGAGGAAGTATAAAATGACTGAATTTGATTTATCAACACGCGAAGGTCGTTGGAAGCATTTCGGTTCAGTAGATCCTATTAAAGGAACAAAACCTACAACAAAATCTGAAATGCCAGACCTTCAAAGTACACATAAAAACTTTTTATTTGAAATTGAAGAAGTGGGAATTAAAAACTTAACGTATCCAGTGTTAATTGATCAATATCAAACTGCTGGTACTTTTAGTTTTTCGACAAGTTTAAATCAAGACGAAAAAGGCATTAATATGAGTCGTATTTTAGAATCAGTAGAAGCTGAATACGATAATGGCATTCGTTTAGAATTCGATGCTTTGACAAAATTATTAAATCGTCTCAAAAGTAATATGGAACAACACAGTGCTGGCGTAGATGTCTCTGGAAAATGGTTTTTTGATCGTGTAAGTCCTGTAACGAACATTAAAGCACTTGGATCAGCTGATGTCACTTATGGACTTTCAGTTAATGAGGATGATGTTACGCGTAAAGAGTTAACGATTGAAGCGGCAGTCACTACATTGTGTCCATGTTCAAAAGAAATCAGTGAGTATTCTGCGCACAATCAACGTGGTATGATTACAGTTAAGAGTTACTTGAATCCTGAAGCAAACTTACCTGAAGATTATAAAGAAATATTACTAGATGCCATGGAAGCAAATGCAAGCTCTATTTTATATCCGATTTTAAAACGTCCAGACGAAAAACGTGTAACAGAACGTGCCTATGAAAACCCACGTTTTGTAGAAGACTTAATTCGTCTAATTGCTGCAGATTTAGTTGAAATAGATTGGTTAGATGGCTTTGATATTGAATGTCGTAATGAAGAGTCTATTCATCAACATGATGCATTTGCAAAATTAAGATACCGAAAATAAATAACCAAAAGAGGTTGAAACATTATGATAAACGTCTGATTTCAAAATCGTTTATCTTTCGATGTTCAACCTCTTTTTTGAATTATTTTAAATGTTCATATGGGCTACTCTCTGCAAAAGAAAGAATTTGATCTACAAATAAACGCGCACGTAATTGAAACTCATCATTAGCAAGGTAGTATGAACCGTCCTCTAACGCTTCATAATCTGAATCATGAGTCGCTATTTGTGTTGGCACAGCAATCCCTAACAGTGAACGTACAATTAAACGTAGGTGCGATAACGGTTCTGCGCTAACAATCCCCCCACTATTGTTCACTAATCCTACAGGTTTCATTTTAAATTGATCCATCGTTAAATGGTCGAGTGCATTTTTTAAAATACCTGAATATGAGCCGTGATAATTTGGCGTTCCTAAAATCATAAAATCCGCTTCATCTGCAAGTTGTTTTAGCGTTTCAGCATTTTTCGTATACTCATCTACGACTGGATTTTGTCCTGTAAAATCAAGCATATGCAACGGACGTTCTGCTAAATCAAAAATATGAACTTCATGATCTTTCTCTTCAATTTGACCTTTTAAGTATTGTGAAAGAGCATTAGTATGAGAGTTTCTTTTTGCACTTCCTACAATAATTAAACCTTTCATTGATTGATTCACCTCTTTATTTATTTTGTGATTCTAATGCTTTGTAAATGGCTTTAGCAACACCGCTGTTTTCATTAGTATCAGTAACATAACGAGCACTTTCTTTAATTTCAGGTATTGCATTTTCCATTGCAACTGAATAACCAACACGGTCAAGCATAGACTTATCATTTAAGTTATCACCTATCGCCATTGTCTCATCTAAAGTAATACCTAACTGCTCTGCAATAGAAGCCACAGCAGTCCCTTTTTTAGCATCTGCATGTGTAATTTCGATATTTCCTCTTGATGAAGATGATACCTCTAAATTGCTTTTTTCAGAAAGTCTTGCTTTCACACGGTCAATTTTTTCAAGGTCTGTATCAAACGCTAACACTTTCATAATCAATTCACCAGGAATATCTTCTATATGGTCATAATTTTCCACCACTTTTAAACTACCGATATCTAAACGATGTTGAATATGATTTTTAATTTTTTCAACGTCTGCTTTTTGACCGGAACGCTCAGCAATATCAATATAAATCGCTAAATCTCTATTAGGGTCTTCAGTGTATATCCCCATATTTGTATAAACTTGATAGTAAATATCGTTTTGATCTAACTCTTGACGGATACGCTGATATAATTCATGATTTAAACTCGATGTAGATATAATATCAAAACTTTCATCACGTACTTCAGCACCATTTAAACAAATGTATGGTACTTTAAGTCCAGTTGGCGCAATCGGATCTTGTGCCTCATAAAATGCGCGTCCAGTCGCAATAACGACTGTGATACCTAAAGATTGTGCGTATTGAATTGCTTTTATATTCTCTTCAGATACTTCGTGTGCCGCATTAAGTAATGTACCATCCATATCAGTTGCTATTAATTTTATCATGTTCAATTCCTCGCTTTTTATTGATCTCAGTTTCAATGTGTCATATTGATACATCCTAAGATAGCTTCATTTTAACAAAGTCATCTTAAAAAGTATTATGTTTTGTTTATAACAATAGGCGTTCTAAGATGATATATTCTCTTGGGATTTACCTTTTTGTTTACGTTTTAATCGTAGTTGTTGAAAAAACTGTTTCAGAAGTTGTGCACATGAGTATTCTAACACTCCCGTCATTAATTTTGCGCGATGGTTCATTCTACTATCTTGAATTAAATTCATTAAACTACCACTACACCCTCCTTTAGGATCACTTGTGCCATACACAACAGTACTAACGCGGCTCATGACAATCGTGCCTGAACACATCACACATGGTTCAAGTGTGACATATAATGTACACCCCTCTAATCGCCAAGTTCCAAGTTTTTGTGCTGCTTGTTCTATAGCGATATGCTCAGCGTGAGCAGTAGGCATTTGCGCAGTTTCTCTAAGATTATGCGCACGTGCAATAATTTCATTGTCTTTAACAATAATTGCTCCAATAGGAACTTCACCGCTTTTTGCAGCTTTTCTCGCTTCATCTAGAGCGATTGACATATAATATTGATGAATACTCATTCAGAAACAGCCTCACTTATGTTAAAATTTGTAATGTTAATTTAAATAATTGGAGAGAACAATAATGAACAAACCTTTTATCGCAATAGAAGGTCCGATTGGTGTAGGGAAGTCCTCGTTAACACATATGCTAAGCCAATCGTACCATTATTATGAAGCAAAAGAAATTGTTGATGAAAATCCTTTTTTATCAGATTTTTATGATGATATTTCAAAATGGAGTTTCCAGACAGAAATGTTTTTTCTTTGTAACCGATATAAAGCATATCAAGACTTAGCTCAAATTGATGATGGTATTGTTAGTGATTATCATATTTATAAAAATAAAATATTTGCTCAAAATACACTGAATACTACTGAGTTTAATAAATTTTCAAGAATATACGACATCTTAACAGAAGACTTAATATCACCTGACTTTATTATATTTTTAGATGCTGATTTAGAAGTTTTAAAGCGCAGAATTGAAAAAAGAGATCGTAGTTTTGAAGCACAAATTGAAGATGATTATTTATTAAAACTAAAAAAAGATTATGCAGATTATTATGATTCACTATCACGTACCCATAATAATATTTTGTGGATTGATACGACTGAGATTGATTTTGTAAATAATCCGGATGATTATGATTTAATTTTAAAAAAAATTAATGAACTAGTTGGAGGCACAATACATGAATAACTATGGTATTCCTAATAATGCGATTATTACTATAGCTGGTACAGTCGGTGTAGGAAAATCGTCCTTAACCAAAGCACTAGCTGAAAAACTTAACTTTAAGACTTCTTATGAGAATGTTGATCATAACCCATACCTTGATAAATTTTATGATGATTTTAAGCGTTGGAGCTTTCATTTACAAATTTACTTTTTAGCGGAGCGCTTTAAAGAACAAAAACGTATGTTTGAGTACGGTGGTGGCTTTGTACAGGACCGTTCAATTTATGAAGACGTGGAGATTTTTGCTAAAATGCATGAAATGGATGGCACCATGACTCAAGATGACTTTAAAACTTATTCAGATTTATTTGAGGCAATGGTCATGACGCCTTATTTTCCAAAACCAGATGTACTTATTTATCTAGAATCAGATTATGAAGATGTTATTCAACGCATTCAAGCGCGTGGACGCCAAATGGAAATAGATACAGATCCAATCTATTGGAAAAAGCTATTTAAACAATATGAAAACTGGATTAATCATTTTAACGCTTGTCCTGTCGTACGTGTGAATATTAATGACTATGACTTATATGAAAACCCTGAATCTATAGAACCCATTCTCCAAAAAGTAGGCCATATCATACAGAAACATAGAGAAACAGATACAAGATGAATAACTAAAGAAATAAAGTTGGGACACTGAAAAGATATATATGAAATCGATTTCGGTGTCCCAACTTTATATTGTATTACAACCTTGTCAATACTTCGGGTAATTCATTGACTGAACTCATAATAATATCTGCATCTTTGTATAAGGCATCTTGTCCTAAACCTGTTCGTACACCTATAGATGCAAGTAATTGCGCGTTTTTACCTGTAAGCATATCGTTATCAGTATCTCCAACAATGACAACTTCAGAAGGTTTAACCCCTCTTTCCCAAAGTGGCGTTAAAATGCGTTTATCAGGTTTTTCGTAACCATTTTCTTCAGTTGTAATCACACAGTCAAAAAGGGATTGCAACTGTGTCTGTTCCATAAAGTACGATATTCCAGTCGAATTATCGCTCGTTACAATTCCAAGGTGATAACCTTGTTGCTGAAGTAATTTTAATGTTGTTTTCACGCCCTTGTATAACACATTTTCAGGGATGCGTTGTCGAATTAGACTTTGGCTTTTTTGTTTGACCCATTGTGATGTATCTTGCTCGGCAAATGAATTGAATACTTCAATCATCTCTTCAAGTGTTCCAGAAGCCATGATACTACCAGGTTTAAATTGTCGTTTCACTACACCAAGTTGTTCATAAACTTCCTCCAACTGCTTGATTTGAAAATGCTCACAAACATCATCAATTAATTGTATACCTATCTTAACCCAACTTTGATCAAATTGAATTAAAGTACCATCTTTATCAAACATAATCCATGACACTGCCATTGATAATCTCCTTTATATAAATATATTAAAATTTTCAACTCTATTATCTTTTATTAGAGATTATACACTAAACGTTCTGCTTACAGATATCATTAATATCTTGGTACTTCGACTCTCCAACCATGTGGGTCATCTAATTTACCACTTTGAATACCCGTATAATGGTCATATAGCTCTTGAGTCACTTTACCTGTTTCATTATTATTAATTACAATTTTTTCATCTTTAAGTTGTAGCTCACCAACAGGAGAAATAACAGCTGCTGTTCCTGTTCCGAAGACTTCTTCAAGTTCTCCACTATGATACAATTCGAAGACTTCATCAATTGAAATACGACGTTCTTCTACTTCATAGTTTAAAGATTTAGCAAGCTCAATTACTGTTTTACGTGTAATACCAGGTAAAATACTTCCGTTAAGTTTTGGTGTGACTACTTTGCCATTGATTACAAAGAAGATATTCATGCTACCTACTTCTTCAACGTACTTTTGTTCAACACCATCTAACCATAATACTTGATCAAATCCTAATCCATTCGCATTTGCTTGAGCGAGTAAACTTGCAGCATAGTTCCCTGCTACTTTCGCAAAACCTACACCACCTCGTACAGCTCTTACGTATTCATCTTCAACATAAATTTTAGTTGGTTTTAATGCATCGCCACCATAGTAAGATCCTGATGGTGATAAAATAATAAGTAATTTATAGTTGTGTGATGGATGAACACCTAACACACCTTGTGTAGCAAATACTATAGGACGTATGTATAAAGATTGTCCTTCCCCATCAGGTACCCAATCTCGTTCGACATCAACAAGTTGCTTTAATCCTTCTAACATTAACTCTTCATCAAGTTGTGGCATCTTTAAACGCTCTAAAGATTGATTAATACGTTTAAAGTTTTCCTCTGGTCTAAATAAAACAACTTCACCGTCATGTTTGTATGCCTTTAACCCTTCAAAAACTGATTGGCCATAATGGATACTTTGTGCTGCGGGAGATAATTCGATTGGACCATAAGGAATAATCTTTAAATCGTGCCATCCTTTTTCTTGTGAATATTCGAAGCTTAACATATAATCTGTGAATACCTCGCCAAATGTAAGTGATGCTTGATCTGGCTTTTCTTGTAGTACTTGACGTTTTTCAACTTTAATAAGTTCTGACATGATTATTCCTCCTATGTAATTAATATAAGCATTATATCAGTAATATGTACGCAATTCAATAAAGATTCGGAAAATTTAAATAATATTATTTAAATTTATGATCTATACATTGTTTAGATGATACTAACTAAGTACATCCTAACTAGTTGTTATACACTTTGGACTCCCTATAATACTAATCCAAACACCTTAAATGTATTCTCTTTAAATAAATTAGTGGTGAATACGTCTAGAATATAGACGTTTTCACCACTGTTCAGTATTTATTTCTATTATTTACCTTCTTTTTGACGAATCCCTTCAAGCATACGTTTAGTCATACCTTCTAAATCGTATTTAGGGTTGAAGCCCCATTCACCACGTGCAGCGCTAGTATCAATACTATCTGGCCAGCTTTCTGCAATACCTTGGCGTACTGGGTCTACATCATAATCTAAAGTAAATTCTGGAATATGCTCTTGAATAGCAGCTTTAACCATTTCTGGTTCAATACTCATTGCACTTAAGTTATAAGCGTTTCGGTTAATCAATTTGCCACCATCAGCTTCCATTAACTTAATTATTGCATCAATAGCATCATCCATAAACATCATGTCCATATAAGTTCCCTTATCGATATAACTAGTATATTGACCTTTACGAACAGCTTGGAAGTAAATATCAACTGCGTAATCCGTTGTACCGCCACCTGGTTCTTTAATATATGAAATTAAACCAGGGAAACGTACACTGCGAGTATCTACATTAAATTTTGTGAAGTAGTAATCACATAGTAACTCACCTGAAACTTTATTAACGCCATACATTGTAGTTGGACGTTGAATTGTTACTTGTGGTGTATTCTTTTTAGGGGTATTTGGTCCAAATGCACCAATTGAACTTGGTGTGAAAAATTGTAAATCATGTTTACGAGCTGTTTCTAATGCATTAACTAAACCGCCCATATTAAGATCCCAAGCTAATAATGGTTTTTCTTCAGCTGTTGCAGATAATAACGCTGCCATGTGCATCATTGTATCTGGCTTAAATTGTTCAACGAGTTTTTCCATGCGTTCAGCATCAGTTACGTCTAAAATTTCAAATGGTCCTTCAGCAACGATTGAGTCCTTTTCTGGTTCACGAATATCCGTTGCTAAAACATTTTCATTACCATAAATTTCACGACATTTTGCAACTAACTCTGTCCCAATTTGACCTAGTGCACCGGTAATTATTATCTTTTTCATAACTTATCCTTCTCCAATCTGTTTTTTCCACAAAGACATATGTCTTTTTTTATTTATATAATTACTAGGTTTACAGCTTTATTATAACAATAAAGCGCTTTCTTGTACATTGAACATGTACATTTAACAAAACTAAATAATTATATACAATCTATGATTTTAAGATTTTAAATATAAATATTATGTATTTATAAAGTTGTTACTATAAACAATACAAATATAAAAAGCGGAGTGCCCCTAGGAGCATTCCGCTATAGTATCTAAATTAGATAACACCTAATTCTTTTCCTACTCGCTCATATACTTCTAACGCTTCATCTAACATTTCTTTAGTGTGTGCAGCTGTTGGCATATTACGTACACGCCCTGTACCACGTGGTACTGTTGGGAATACGATAGATTTAACATAAATACCTTCATCCATTAAACGTTTACTGAATTCTTGAGTTTTCTTTTCATCACCAATAATAACTGGTGTAATTGGTGTTTCAGATTCACCTGTATCGAATCCTAAACGTGCTAATCCTTCTTTAAGATATTTTGCATTATCCCATAATTGATCATGTAATTCAGTTGATGACATTAACTTTTTCACAGCTTCTGTAATTGCTTTTGTATCCCCAGGAGCAAGTGAAGTTGAGAATAAGAATGGTCTTGATTGAACTTTTAACCAATCAATTAATTTTTGAGAGCCCGCAACATAGCCACCTACAACACCGATTGCTTTAGATAAAGTACCGATTTGGAAATCTACTTTGTCTTGTAATCCAAAGTGTTTTACAGTTCCAGCACCTTTACCCATTACACCTGAACCGTGAGCATCGTCAACATAAACCATGATGCCTAACTCTTCACAGATTTCAACGATTTCAGGTAATTTAGCAACGTCTCCATCCATGCTGAATACGCCATCAGTAATATACATTACTTTATTATATTGACCTGATTCAACAGCTTCTTTTGCTTTTTGACGTAAATCATCCATATCTGAGTGATTTACACGAATAATTTTTGCTTTTGATAAACGACAACCATCAATGATTGATGCATGGTTTAATTCATCAGAAAGAATAGCATCATTTTTATTCATAACAGCTGAAATTGCTGCCATATTACAGTTAAATCCAGATTGATATGCAATCGCTGCTTCAGTACCTTTAAATTCAGCAAGTGTTTTTTCAAGCTCATCATGTACGTCTAACGTACCATTAATTGTACGAACAGCACCTGCACCTACACCGTGTGTATCAATTGCATTTTTAGCAGCATTTTTTAAATCTTCGTTGGTTGCTAGACCTAAGTAGTTATTTGAAGAAAGGTTAATATATTTCTTTCCTTTAATTTGAATTACTGGACCGTTTGCGCCTTCAATTGTATCAATTTCGTTATATAAACCATTGTCTTTCAAATAACTTATATTTTCTTCAAGAAAATCGCTTAATTTTTGTACCACAATAATTCTCCTTTCAATTTAACACTCAACCTTATCATAACTCATTTTGCTCAAACTTCAAAGCAAGTGTATAATAATTCTATTATACGATAAGGAGAGGTTGCATTTGACAGATTGGTTTCAAAAAGCTTTTGAAAAAGAAGCATCCATGATTAAGATACGTCGCTATTTACATCAATACCCAGAATTATCTTTTCAAGAACATCATACCCATCGTTATATCGTACAATATCTTGAACGCTTGAACTTTGAAATTAATGATCAAGTTGGAGAAAACGGAATTGTCGCTAAGATAACTGGTGCTAAAAAAGGGCCTACTATCGCATTTCGTGCTGACTTTGATGCATTACCTATTGAAGATTTAAAAGAAGTCTCTTATAAATCTAAGATACCTGGAATTATGCATGCTTGTGGTCATGATGGACATACAGCTATATTACTTGCTGTTGCCGAGTTACTTCATGAACACCAAGATCGATTAGAGGGAAATGTGGTACTCATATTTCAATATGGAGAAGAAGCCACACCTGGAGGCGCACAAGGGATGATTGCAGATAATGCACTTGTAGGTGTTGATAGAATATATGGTAATCATTTATGGAGTGGATATCCAACTGGTACGATTCATACGCGTAAAGGTCCAATGATGGCACAACCTGATGAATTTAATATCACAATTCATGGTAAAGGTGGACATGGTGCAAAGCCTCATGAAACGATTGACCCTATAGTGATTTTGGCAGAGTTTATCATGAGTACACAAAAAATTGTTTCACGTACCATTGATCCAATTAAACAAGCTGTGATTTCGTTTGGGAAAATTGAAGCTGGAGAAGCTGATAGTATCATTCCTGACACGGCATTTTGTAGAGGAACGGTTCGAACATTTGAACCTGAAGTACAAGCTCATATTCAATCTAAAATGGATAAGTTATTACAAGGATTAGCATTAGCAAATGATATTACTTATGATTTTGAATATATTAAAGGATATTTGCCTGTTTATAACCATGATATCCCAGTAGAGCACATCAAAAATGCTGCAAATGCATTAAATTTTAGATTCAATGACGCAGATTTAATGATGGTTGGAGAGGATTTTTCGTTTTATCTCAAAGCACGTCCTGGCGCATTTTTCATAACTGGCAGTGGAAATCATGAAAAAAATAGTGATTGGCCTCATCATAGTCCTTATTTTGATATTGATGAATCTGCAATGAAATATGCGGTGAGCACGTTTATGAAAATCCTTGAATTTGAAAATGTTATAAAATAGCAAAAAAAGGGCTCTATACTTTTAACGGTTGGTGAAATATTCACTAGCCGTTATTTTTTGGCTTTTAATATAAAAACGGCACAAATATCTCTATAATTGTAAGTACCAACAAACTAATTAAGGAGAGATATTTATGCCTATAAACTATGATATAACAGAATGCTTTGGAATTGAAGGAGAAAGTTTAAAAATAACAGGTTATTTAGGGTTAAAGGACATTAAAGGGATAACATCTTTAGTTTTTACTGGCTATGTTAGCTACGAACCTA
>NZ_JABANU010000119.1 GCF_016238445.1 Staphylococcus canis | reverse complement strand
CTTGTTGGTTTGGGCTCTTCCCGTTTCGCTCGCCGCTACTCAGGGAATCGAATTTTCTTTCTCTTCCTCCGGGTACTAAGATGTTTCAGTTCTCCGGGTCTACCTTCTCATACGCTATGAATTCACGCATGGATAACACGACATAACTCGTGCTGGGTTCCCCCATTCGGAAATCTCTGGATCACAGCTTACTTACAGCTCACCAAAGCATATCGTCGTTAGTAACGTCCTTCATCGGCTTCTAGTGCC
>NZ_JABANU010000118.1 GCF_016238445.1 Staphylococcus canis | reverse complement strand
TAACATTAAAGATGAAAACATACAATTTGAGGAAAAAGTTGAAAAATCGAAGTTTAAAGGTCGATTAAGCCTTTTCTATTACGGTGAACTTAGCTACACACCAAGCCATTGTGAGTGTTGTGGGGAGAAAAATGAACACCATACAGTTATTAAAGCAGGTAAAAAGCAATCTAGGATTACACTCCCTCACATATCTGAGTTACCTGCTTATCTCATACTTAAAAAACAACGTTTTTATTGTAAAGCTTGT
>NZ_JABANU010000117.1 GCF_016238445.1 Staphylococcus canis | reverse complement strand
GATTAGTACCACTAACCCGACTCGCAGAGTCTGCTTACGCAAGATATTGAACCGCCGTGTACGGAACCGTACGCACGGTGGTGTGAGAGGACGAGTGGTCAATTAATGATTACTCTCCTACTCGATTCACTTACAAACATCCTTGAAATAACTAATATTCTATTTCTGAAGTTATAAAAATTTCTATAACCGTAAGACACACGTTTAATAAGTTTAATTTTATTGTTAATACCTTCAATTGGTCCATTTGTT
>NZ_JABANU010000116.1 GCF_016238445.1 Staphylococcus canis | reverse complement strand
GGACTCGAACCACCGACCTCACGCTTATCAGGCGTGCGCTCTAACCAGCTGAGCTATAGGCCCATTTAAATTGAATAACTCAATGAATGAGCATTCAAAACTGAATACAATATGTCACGTTAATCCGCTTATCACCTTAGGTGATAATTCCGTATATATCCTTAGAAAGGAGGTGATCCAGCCGCACCTTCCGATACGGCTACCTTGTTACGACTTCACCCCAATCATTTGTCCCACCTTCGACGGCTAGCT
>NZ_JABANU010000115.1 GCF_016238445.1 Staphylococcus canis | reverse complement strand
CAATGGAGAATTTCTTTGGCCTATTAAAGCAAGAGATGTTTTATGGAGAAGAATTTAATTCTTATGAAGAGTTGGAATTAGAAATCCACAAATATATCAATTACTATAATAACGTAAGAAGAAAAGTGGCTCTTTGTCAACGTCGGTTGGTGAAGACAAAACGTACTAAGTTGCTATTTTTAGTGACTTGGTACGTTTTTTATGTTCACTTACAAACATCCTTGAAATAACTAATATTCTATTTCTGAAGTTA
>NZ_JABANU010000114.1 GCF_016238445.1 Staphylococcus canis | reverse complement strand
ATAATTTCAGAAATAGAATATTAGTTATTTCTAGGATGTTTGTAAGTGAACATAAAAAACGTACCAAGTCACTAAAAATAGCAACTTAGTACGTTTTATCTTCACCAACCGACGTTGACAAAGAGCCAAAATGAAAAATCTTCCTGTTTTAATTTTAAATAGAACTTATCAACTCGTAGAGTTGATAGTTTTTTGATATTAACTGCCATAAATGCAATTCCAATTTCGGTTTCAACTTTTTCTTTGCCCCGAAG
>NZ_JABANU010000113.1 GCF_016238445.1 Staphylococcus canis | reverse complement strand
AAGTATAGATTTTACCAAGCAAAACCGAGTAACAAGCGAAACGCTTGAAACAAACAATTATCGCTAGTCGTTGAAAAACGACACACATAATTAATAACTGGTGATGGTAAGTGGAAAGCATTAATGACAAATGCATTTTGACACAGACGTGTTGAAAGCGTTTGTCAGTCAACGAATTTCTTGATGAGTGTAGCGACGTTTACTTTCTGTAAACGAGCAAGCGAAGAAAGAAATGAGGACGAATGCGAACGCTTA
>NZ_JABANU010000112.1 GCF_016238445.1 Staphylococcus canis | reverse complement strand
TCATTTATCATTTGATGAATTCAAGTCAACAAGTGATGTAGACAGTGCTATGAGCTTTATTTACTGTGATGGTATTACACACGATATCATCGATATCTTACCAGACCGTCGTAAACATAAACTCGAATAATATTTTTTAAGATTTTCTAAACGACAACGTAAAAAAGTGAAAACAGTCTCTGTAGATATGTTTACACCTTATATATCGTTAATTGAATCTTTATTCCCTAATGCCGATATTATTATTGATCGATT
>NZ_JABANU010000111.1 GCF_016238445.1 Staphylococcus canis | reverse complement strand
TGGAGCTAGCCGTCGAAGGTGGGACAAATGATTGGGGTGAAGTCGTAACAAGGTAGCCGTATCGGAAGGTGCGGCTGGATCACCTCCTTTCTAAGGATATATACGGAATTATCACCTAAGGTGATAATCGGATTAACGTGACATATTGTATTCAGTTTTGAATGCTCATTCATTGAGTTATTCAATTTAAATGGGCCTATAGCTCAGCTGGTTAGAGCGCACGCCTGATAAGCGTGAGGTCGGTGGTTCGAGTCC
>NZ_JABANU010000110.1 GCF_016238445.1 Staphylococcus canis | reverse complement strand
GAATTTCTTGATGAGTGTAGCGACGTTTACTTTCTGTAAACGAGCAAGCGAAGAAAGAAATGAGGACGAATGCGAACGCTTATTAACACGTCTAGATTAAGTTATTAAGGGCGCACGGTGAATGCCTCGGCACTAGAAGCCGATGAAGGACGTTACTAACGACGATATGCTTTGGTGAGCTGTAAGTAAGCTGTGATCCAGAGATTTCCGAATGGGGGAACCCAGCACGAGTTATGTCGTGTTATCCATGCGTGA
>NZ_JABANU010000011.1 GCF_016238445.1 Staphylococcus canis | reverse complement strand
TATATCAATTACTATAATAACGTAAGAAGAAAAGTAAATTTAAAAGGCAAGACTCCTGTTGAATACAGAAATCTTGCCTTAGGAAAATAGCTTAATCAAAAAGTTCAACTTTTTGGGTTCACTACAATTCTTAAGTGTCCTTTTCTTATTCTCAAGTGTCTCTTCTATATACTTTCTTCTTTAAATACTTTATCTAAACAAAGGAAAAATTTAATAGATAGAAAAATAATAATAAATATAGATATTTACTAGATAAAGAATTCTCTAAAGATTCTCTAAGTTTTAGAGACTCGTTTTGAATAAATAGTAAACATTTATATAGATTTATATCCGAATAAGCTATATAAGCGCTTAAAACATAAATGATAGCCAAATAAATATTTTTTGATTTCGCATCGTAATTTTTTAGCAAAACCAGTAATTATTTTTAGAAACTTTTCAATTACATACAAAACTAAAGCTTTACATCATCCTCTTTAAAAATGACTCTTTCTCAATCTCTAAAATTTAATTTAAACTAAAAATAGATACTCCTAGTGTTCTTTTTTGAATTATCTTGTCCTTTAAATTTCAATAAATGTCTAAATATCCTATTGGTACGTAGTATCCACCATGAGCATAAGGGGAAACCAGTACCACCTTTAGGGGTATTCAGCATAACTGAAAGGTTCTCCTTATCATGCACGACGTTCTTTTGCTCTTGTAAGCCTTGATATAATAACTTTCATTAGCTTTTTCTCTAAAGTTTTAGAAAGAATATCAAAACTTACTGTCTATATTATAGTTTATAGGCATAAATATCTCTCCTTAATTTGTTTGTGGGTTACTTACAATTATAGAGATATTTGTGCCGTTTTTTATATTAAAAACTAAAAAGTAACGGCTAGTGAATATTTCATCAACCATTAAAAGTATAGAGTCTTTTTTAATTTTAAAACAAAAAGCAGTGTTATTAGTGTTCTATTTTCATTAACAACATGATCACAATGGTATCAATAATATTTACAAAATATATAAAAACTTAACATTTAGAAAAAAACATTAATTTTAACTCTTTAAAAGAATTAAGTTCATAATAGTGTAAAATTTAATTTTAATATATGAATTAGTTATGATACGTTGTCTTTAAGTTAGATTCTTAAAAAATCTTTAGGAGTGAATAGAAAATGGGCAAAAAAATCATGGCAATTGTACTAGGTATATTAACACTGATTACAGCGTGGAGCACTATAAAGATGATAACAGCAATAGCTCATATCGAAAAAGGAACAGAAATCAGCTATGCTCCAATTCCTGTACAAGTTCAAGATCCTAATTTAGCTGTAGTATTAGTATCTTCTTTGATATATGCATGTATTACAATTGTTCTAGCACTCATCACAATAAAATTAATGAAAAAGAAGAATTAGAAATAATTTAGGTTATCATTTTTATAAACAAAGGAGGAAATAGCTTGAACGTTATCCAAACGAAGCATCTACATAAACAGTTTGGGAATTTTGAAGCTGTAAAGGGGCTAGACTTGGAAATTCCAGAAGGCGTGATTTGTGGATTTTTGGGCCCAAATGGATCAGGAAAAACAACGACGATTCGTATGTTGTTGGGGTTATCTCAACCAACTGAAGGTGAGATTTTTATATTTGAACAATCACTTAAACAACATAAAGTCGAAATATTAAGTCAAGTTGGTGCTTTAGTGGACTCACCTTCGTTTTATGATCATTTAACAGGTTATGAAAATCTTAAAATGATGCAGCTCATCCATCAAAATTCATCTGAGCGCATTGAAGAGGTATTAGAGATTGTTGAGCTTACATATGCAAAAGATAAAAAAGTCAGCGATTATTCTTTAGGGATGAAACAACGTTTAGGTATTGCGATTGCTTTAATGAATCATCCTAAATTAATTTTATTAGATGAACCGACAAATGGGTTAGATCCCGATGGCATTAAGAAAATGAGACAATTGTTACTCAAATTAGCTAAAGAAGATGGCATTAGCATTGTAGTTTCAAGTCATAATTTATTTGAGATTGAACAAATGTGTAGTTATGTCTGTTTAATTAATAAAGGTCAGTTGCTCTATCAAGGTGATATTAAATATTTACATGAACAGTATCATAATCATAGTGTTTACTTTAAAACAGATGATAATGATCGAGTGCTAACTGTATTATCTGAATATCATCCTCGTATTGAAGCGGATGATGTTGTTATTCAGGTAGCGTACGAAGAGATTCCGAAAATAAACGAATTGTTAGTTACTCAAAATATCGGTGTGTTTAATATTCATCAAAACGAATCGTCTTTAGAAGATATCTTTTTAAAGTTAACTCGAGAAGAAAGTGATGCGTTAGAATGAAGCAAATCATACAAGCGGAAATGTATAAATTGTCTACTAAGTGGTTACTAATTTCGATGATAGTTGTAGCTATTGTCAGTGAAGTGATAGCGTGTGGTCTTTATTTTTATAATATGCATTTTTCAGGGGTGGAGGTATCCGCTAATATTTATTTAGGGTATGCGATTGCATTTTATACGCCTACATTATTAGTGTTTATTGGTATTTTAACTGCACAACTTGTATCAGTTGAATATGAAAATAATATGTGGTCTGTCTTATTAGTTAGTGAACGTGATAGGGTTCAATTATTTAATGCAAAGTTTTTGGTATTAACAATATTGACAGTCTTATGTACGCTAGTTTTTGCGATTATTCATCTTATTGCAAGTTTACTAGTGACTCAATCAATACCGAATCTTTTTGAACATATTTACATTATCTGTGCTTTTATTATTGGAATTTTAGGGATGGTTACGATTCAATTTGCGTTAGCGTTCATTATTGAGAATAAAGTATATATCATAGGAATAGGTATTGTATTTGCCGTGTTGAATTTAATGATGACATCTGATGCTATGCCGTTTAAAATTACTGAGCATATTACGAATGTTAAGCAACTCATCGAATATAAAGAAGTCTTAATATTTAATATAACATTTTGGGTGTATGCGATTTACAGTATGATTATATGTCTAGTTGTGTATGGTTTAGCACGCTTTTATTTTAAGCGAAAGGATTTATAATTATGATGAATTTAAAAAGTCAGCTGATTAAACTCAAACATACAATGATTATACCGATATTATTCATAGTGCCAATTGTATTAGTGTCATTATTTGGATTTTTAGCTTTTTATAGTCAACAAATGGAATATTCAGTATTTCGTGTAACATCCTTACAATTATTTCTTCAACTCGGTTTTCCTTTAACTATGACTGTGGTTATCGGACTATGTTTTCGTATGGAACGTAGAAATAAAGCTTTTCAAAATACAATTATCTATTTTAAAAACTTTTGGACCTATTACATCTCACAATTTATATTTTATGTCTTTTTAGGTTGGTTAATGATTACAATCGGCTATCTTCTACAAACGATTTACTATGCTGTATTAGTCCATCAAGAAAGTATGTGGAGTTTAAATTGGATAGCAGTTTATGTGGAATTACTCATTGTTGTGTTACCTATGATCAGTTTTATCTATATGATTAATTATTTATTTCAAGGATTCGTCTTACCTTCATTGGTGAGTTTAGTATTGATTTTCGGTGGCCTATTTGTAGGTGTATTAGGTACTATTGTGAGCTACTTTTACTTTTATGCTTATCCAATATTTACGCTATATAATGGTTATGATAAATGGATACTTATGATTTTATCTATAATACTAACAGCGTTATTCTTATGGATAGGTTATAAAATATTACTAAAGCACATGGAAAGAGGTAAACTATAAATGCCTAATTACACTAGAGTGCAATTCATGTCGCATAATCAAGTAGTGAAGAGAAAAAACACCCTTTAAAGCTAGGAGAGAGCAGGCTTTAAAGGGTGTTATATTATTGTGGTACAATCGCAAAACTTCTAACGGGAAAGCCAGGAGCGTTGTCTGGTTTTGGGCTAATATTATAAATAATTGCACCACGAGAGGGCAGTTGGTCTAAATTGGTTAACAGTTCAATTTGATAACGATTTTGACCTAAAATATAACGTTCACCAACGATATCACCGTTTTTAGCGATATCAATCGATGCGTCTGTGTCGAAGGTTTCATGTCCAATGGCTGTAACGTGACGTTCTTCGACAAGAAATTGTATCGCATCTAAGGACCAGCCTGGTAAATGTTGTTGGCTGTTGTGGTCTTTATTTTCAAATGCTTCATGATCAGGCCATCGTTTTGACCAATCACTACGAAAGGCAACAAAGGTATTGGCTTCGATTGTGCCGTGTTGTGCTTCCCATTCAATGAGGTGTGCTCGTGTTAAGATAAAATCTGAGTTTTGGGCAACTTCTTGAGAGAAATCAAGCACGATTAAAGGTAACACAAGTTCTTTTAATTCGAGTTCATGTAGGTAACGTTCGTTTTTTACAAAATGTATTGGGGCATCGATATGTGTACCATATTGTGTAACAAATGACCATTCTTGAACGAAAAAACCATCTTTTTCAACTGTAAAGGGGGTTTTGACTTGCGCCCCTTCGAATGCACTAAAATGTGGGGAGTGTGCATTGAAGGTATGCGTCAAGTCGACCCAGCGTAATTGCTTGAATGAAGTGAGTTGATTCCATAATGGATAGGTCATAGCGATACCTTACCCAATAGGTTGTGTCGATTTAGTTTGATTTTGGCGTAGTTTTTGAGCGCTGTCGACCAATACTTTTAATGCTGCTTTCACTTCATCTTCTTTACGTGTTTTTAAGCCGCAATCTGGATTTACCCAGAAGAGTGAACGATCAATTTGTTGTAATGCACGTTCAATTGCTGTTGTAATTTCGTCTTCTGTTGGAATGCGTGGACTATGAATATCGTATACACCAAGTCCGATACCTAAGTCGTAATCAATATCTTCAAAGTCTTTGATTAAATCACCATGGCTTCGTGATGTTTCGATTGAAATGACATCGGCATCAAGGTCATGAATGGCATGGATGATTTGACCAAATTGAGAATAGCACATATGTGTATGAATTTGCGTATGGTCAGACACAGAGGATGTCGCTAATTTGAAACTGTGTACGGCCTTTTCAAGATAAGATGCGTGGTACTCTTGACGTAATGGCAATCCTTCACGCAATGCAGGTTCGTCAACTTGTATCACTTTAATGCCTGCTTTTTCGAGTGCGAGTACTTCTTCATTAATCGCTAATGCAATTTGGTCTTGTACAGTTGAACGTGGAATATCGACACGTTCGAATGACCAGTTTAAGATTGTGACTGGACCTGTAAGCATACCTTTAACAGGTTTGTCCGTTAAACTTTGTGCGTATACAGTTTCGTCAACTGTTAACGGTGCTGTCCATTTAACATCGCCGTAAATGATTGGTGGCTTAACTGCACGTGAACCGTATGACTGTACCCAACCAAATTTTGTTACTAAGAAACCTTGAAGTTTTTCACCAAAGAATTCGACCATGTCGTTACGTTCGAATTCACCATGTACAAAGACATCTAAGCCGATTTCTTCTTGTATTTCAATCCAACGTTTAATCTCGTTTTTTAAGAATGTTTGATATGCTTCATCTGAAATACGGTTGTTTTTCCAATCTGCACGTTGTTTACGCACTTCTGATGATTGTGGGAAAGAGCCGATCGTTGTTGTTGGTAAATCTGGTAAATTTAAACGACGTTGTTGCAACACTCTGCGATCTGAGAATTTTGAGGCACGTTGTGAACGTACACTGTCAAAGTCGTATTCTAAATTTTTAAAGTCTTGATTTTGGAAACGTGTGTATTGTGTTTTGAATGTATCGAATTTTGATGTCTCATTATCATTAATAGCACGTTTCAATGCATCAAGCTCTTCTAATTTTTCTGTCGCAAAACTTAAACCATCACGAATAGTATCGTCTAATGATTCATCATCTAATGAAACAGGCACATGTAAGAGTGATGATGATGGATTAATATATAAATCATCAGAATATTGTGATAATTTTTCGATTAGTGCTTTTTTCGATTCTATATCAGCTGCCCAAACATTACGACCGTCAATAATACCTGCAAAGAGTGTTTTAGATGTATCGAAGTCGCCATTTTCAATTTGTTGCAAGTTATAGCCATTATCATGAACAAAATCTAAACCTACACCTTTAATAGGAAGGTGGCTTAAGAATTTTACATTTGCACGTTCGAAGTAAGTTTGAATGATTAACTTATCGGCAACTTCAGCCCCTGCAAATGCTTCATAAGCTTCACGTGTGATATCTTCCAACTCAGCACCTTTGTCTGTGACTAAAATTGGTTCGTCGACTTGGATAATGTCAGCCCCTGCTTGTATGAGTGATTCAAAGACTTCAATATATAATGGAAGTAACGTGCGCACTTTTTCTTCGAAGGATTGGTGGCCTCCTTTT
Source organism: Staphylococcus canis (assembly GCF_016238445.1). Lineage (GTDB taxonomy): Bacteria > Bacillota > Bacilli > Staphylococcales > Staphylococcaceae > Staphylococcus > Staphylococcus canis. The sequence goes on along the minus strand of NZ_JABANU010000011.1, from coordinate 64,856 downwards.
GACAGTGCTACAAATGTGATAGGTCCTACGATGACAGGATGTGCATTGACATGTAAAGATTTTGCATAGTTAAAGCGTTCAAGTAAGGTGTTTTTCTCGACTTTTGGTGTTACATTATCCCATTCTGGAACGATATAATGATAATTTGTATTAAACCATTTAATTAGTGCACTTGCGACATGTTCTTTATTACCACGTGCAATATCAAATAATAAATCATCATCGACGTCACGGCCTTGGAAGCGTTCAGGAATAATATTGAACAGTAATGATGTATCTAAAATATGATCATATAGTGAAAAGTCTCCTACTGGTACGCTGTCTAGACCGTAATTTTTTTGAAGTAATAAATTTTCACGGTGTAAGCATTGAAGCGTTTCGTTTAAATCTTCTTTAGAAATCTTATTATTCCAGTAACCTTCGATTGCTTTTTTCCATTCACGTTTACGTCCTAATCTTGGGAATCCTAAATTTGTTGTTTTAATTGTCATAATATAACCTCCTGATTATTTTGAGTAATTGATTTTGAATATGCTGCTAGTTCTAATGAGTAATCCACACGTTCAAACGGTGTGATGAGATATAGTCCGTTAAAATATTGATGGACGGTGTCAATTAATGACTTACATAAGGAAACGCTTAGCGCATATGTTGCTTCCTTATCACCGTCTACTGCTTTGAATTGTGCTAAAACATCATCTGACATCTTGATGCCGGGCACTTCATTGTGTAAAAATTGAGCGTTTTTATAACTTGTAATCGGCATAATACCTATAAAAATAGGTGTATCGAGATGTCGTGTTGCTTCATAAATTTCAATAATTTTTTCTTTGCTGAATACAGGTTGTGTAATGAAATAATGCATGCCGCTGTCAATTTTTGTTTCCATCTTTCTTACGGCCGCTTTAATATTACGGACATGAGGATCGAATCCACCAGCGATGTTAAATTGGGTATGTACTTTTAGCGCATCACCATCTGTATTGATCCCTTGATTGAATTTCAATGCTAGTTCTGTTAAACCTTTTGAATTAACATCATAAACATTAGTTGCACCAGGTAAATGACCGATTTTAGAAGGGTCACCTGTAATCGCTAATATTTCATGTACACCGAGTAGTGAAAGTCCGAGTAGATGCGATTGTAAGCCGATAAGGTTACGGTCTCGACATGTAATGTGAACGAGCGGCTCAATATCGAATTGCTGTTTGATTAAACTGGCCGCTGCAATATTTGAAATACGAACTGTAGCTAATGAGTTGTCTGCCAATGTGACCGCGTCGATTTTCGCATCATTTAACGCTTTTACATTTTCGAAAAAACGTTCAGTATCTAAATGCTTCGGTGTGTCGAGTTCTACAATGATTGTAGGTTGTTTGCGTGCACGTTCTGCTAGATTAAGTGACCGTATTGTTTTTGATGTTTTCTCACGTTTTTTATGAATTGGAACCACTTTTTTATCTTTGATAGGATTAAGGCCCTGAATTGCACTTTTAATTTTGCGTATATGTTCAGGTGTCGTGCCACAACAGCCTCCAATCAAACGTACGCCTTCATTAATGAGTTCTTCTGCAGTGTCTCCAAAATAGGATGCATTTTCATTGTATTTAAAGTGATTGCGATCGATATCTAAAAGGCTAGCATTTGGGTAGCATGATAAGTACGCATGCTTCGGTATTTCGATATGGCTAAAGGTGTTTTTCATATGATGTGGGCCATGATGGCAATTAAGTCCGACAATATCTGCGCCAGCTTCAATGACTTGTGATAAAGCGTCATTGATTACGGTTCCATCAACTAAGTAATTTGTATTTGAAGCGGTAAGTTGCGCAATAATCGGAATATCATATTTTTTTCGTGCTAATGTGACGGATCCGAGTAATTCTTGTAAATCGTAATAAGTTTCGAATAATAGTGCGTCTACACCTGAGTTGACAAGTGTGTCAATTTGAATTTCGGTATGGTATTGAATGGCAGATAATGAAAGCTCACCTTGTTGAACGCCTCTAAAACCGCCAACTGTGCCGAAAATAAATGTATCTTCACGAGCTGCGCGTTTTGCGATCGCAACAGCTGCTTCATGGATAGCTTTTACTTTATGTTCAAGACCAAACGGTTTCAGTTTTTCAAAGTTTGCGCCATACGTATTGGTTTGGATAATATTTGCGCCAGCTTCAATATAGGATTTATGAATTTGTTCTACTTTATCTGGATGTGTAAGATTGTAGCTTTCAGGACAAATGTCTAATCCTTCTGAATAAAGAATAGTTCCCATTGCACCGTCAGCCACTAGAACGTTGTGCTTCAATGTTTCTAATAGTCGGCTCATCATATACCTCCTTTAGTGCACGGTCTAAATCGGCAATAAGTTCATCAACATTTTCTAATCCGACACTTAATCGGAATAAGCCGAATGTGATACCGCGTGCTTCACGAATATGTTGTGGAATGGCCGCATGTGACATTGTATTTGGATGAGATAATATTGTTTCGACGCCTCCTAAACTGACTGAAACAAGTGGTAGAGTGAGTGCGTCAACAAATTGTTGTGCAAGGTGCTCTTGTTTTAATCGAAAACCTAATACAGCGCCGCCATTTTCTGCTTGATTCAGGTGCACTGTATTGTTTCCAGGATAATACACATCTTGAATGGCAGGATGTGTTTCGAGATAGTGACTGATTGTTTGTGCACTTTCGACAGATTGTTGGAAGCGAACCGCTAATGTTTTGAGATGTTGTGTGAGTGTCCAACTGTCATAAACAGACAATCCCGTACCAGCACCATTTTGAATCAAATAAATCGACTCTGCTAACGTTTCATCATTAGTAATTACAGCGCCTGCGATTAAGTCACTATGACCACTTAAAAACTTAGTAGCACTATGAATGACGACATCAGCACCAAGATCGAGTGGATGTTGTCCTAAAGGCGTCATAAAAGTATTATCTACAGCAACTTTTAAATGATGTCGATGTGCAATCTCTACAGCTTCACGAATGTTCGTAATTTTAAACAATGGATTGGATGGTGTTTCAAGATAAATCAGTTTTGTGTTAGGCTGGATAGCTGCTTCGATATTCCGTGTATCTTCTGCATTAACAGTAGTGAAATGGATATCAAATTTAGATAAAATCTGTTCAGTTAAGCGGAATGTACCGCCGTATACATCGTCAGGTAGAATGACGTGATCTCCAGCTTTTAGTGTTAGGAAAACAGCGGTAATTGCAGCGATACCAGAGTTAAATGCAAAGCCATATTTACCATTTTCAAGTTGTGCAAGTTTAGTTTCTAACGTTTCGCGATTAGGATTACCACTTCTCGCATAATCATATTCTGTAGTAGCACCTAGAGTATTTTGATGATAAGTTGATGCGTAGTAGAGTGGTTGATTCGCACATTGATATGTTGTTCCACGATTTTGGTCATGTATCAATTGGGTTTGTCGGCTGAAACTCATTGAATCACTCCTTCTCTAGATTTGTGTAATGCTTGTATTAAGTCGCTTTCGATATCTTCATAAGCTTCAACACCGATGGATAAGCGAACGAGATGTTCATCGATGCCACGACTTTCCTTTTCATGGTCAGGCATATCGACGTGCGTTTGTGTATAAGGGAAGGTAATTAATGTTTCCGTACCTCCCAAACTTTCAGCGAAGCGACAAATATCAGTATGTCGTAATAATTTGTCCACATTGATGTCTGTTTTTAACCTTAAACTCAACATGCCTGTTTGACCGCTATAAAGTACTTCTTCAATGCCGTCTAAGGTTCGACATTTTTCAGCAAGACGACGTGCATTCTCTTGAGCGCGCTCGATGCGTAAGTGTAAAGTCTTAAGGCCCCGTTGTAGCAAATAACTATCAAAAGGGGACAGTGTAGCGCCAATCATGTTGTGTAATAGTTCAAACTTTTGAACGAGGTCTGGATCTTTGACAGTTACTACACCTGCTAAGACGTCATTATGACCACCGATATATTTTGTTGCTGAATGTAAAACAATATCTGCACCATGTTTAAGTGGTGTTGAAAGATAAGGTGTTAAAAATGTATTATCTATAATGGTTAAGAAACCATGTTCTTTTGCTAATGTGTAATAAGGTTCTAAGTCAATTTCAATCATTAACGGATTTGAAATGGGTTCAATGAATAATGCTTTGGTTTGTGGGGAAATCGCATTGATGACTTCTTCATAATTTTCAAAATGGACGTATTTGAAATGAATATTGTATTGTTCTTCGTAGTATTGAAATAATCGGAACGTCCCGCCGTACAAATCGTATGAAACAAGAATTTCGTCTTTAGGTTTAAATAAACTACAGACAAGTTGAATACTCGCCATACCACTTGCGGTTGCGAATGAGGCTTGACCACCTTCAAGTTTTGAAAAGGCCACCTCGAAATGACTGCGCGTTGGATTTTTAGTACGTGTATAATCAAAACCAGTTGACTGACCTAATCCTGCGTGTTGGAAAGCCGTAGATAAATAGATTGGATTGGCGATAGCGCCAGTTTGGTCTTCTGTGATTCCAATTTGTGCAAGTTCTGTATCTTTCATGTGACAACCTCCTCTTTTAGTAAACTAAAGCAAAAAAAGCTTTCGTCCTGTAAACCCGATAGAATAATCAGATTTAAAGGACGAAAGCTTTTCGTGGTACCACCTTAATTCGCTGTTTTATCGCTAAAACAACCTCTTCCAGTACGGCAAAATGTTTAACACGTATGGCGAGTATGTGTATATGGCGGGGTATATACATTGGAATTCCAGTACGGCATTAAACAAAATGTTTATACTGTATCGCGATAACGGGCGAACCCGGTGACACCTCATATTGGCATCAACACTCCAAGGCCATTTTCAAACTTTCTTTCAATATCTCCTCTCAGCAAACGAAGATTCTCTGTAAAAGCAGTGTAAGTTCTACTTTCCTTTTTATAGTGTGTAAAATATTGTGTTTCGATTTGATAAGTCACACTTTACACGATAGAGGAAAATAAGTCAACACTTTTATCAGAAAATTTTGATTAGGTACAAATTTTAGATTTCTAAAAAGCGGTGAAAGTCTTGTATATCAAGGGTTCTATCAGTAAAATAGAGTAGTGAAAATCTTTTCGGAGGTGTCATGATGGCAGAAATAAAAGATAATGGAAAACATGAGGATGTGACATTTGTTGAAATAGATCAAATTCGTCCCAATCCATATCAACCGCGAAAAGATTTTGAGATGCATAAACTGAATGAACTTTCACAATCGATTGCACAACATGGTGTACTTCAGCCAATTATCATAACGCCTTCAATTCGTGGCTATTATATTGTAGCTGGGGAGCGGCGCTATCGTGCAAGTCAACAAGCTGGTCTAACTCAAATTCCCGCAATCGTTAAATCATTTACAGACGTTGAAATGCGTGAAATTGCCATTATTGAAAATTTACAACGTGAAAATTTAAACGCAATTGAAGAAGCAGAAAGTTATAAAGCATTGATGACGCACTTGAATTTGACACAACAAGAAGTAGCCGAACGTCTTGGGAAGTCTAGACCTTATATTGCAAATATGTTACGTGTATTAAAGTTACCTCAAAAGATTAGAGAAATGATTCAAAAAGGCATATTATCAAGTGGTCATGGCCGTACGTTACTCGCATTAAAATCAGAAGAACGCATGTTACAGTATGCAGATTTAGCCGTCCGGGAGTCTTGGAGTGTACGTCAGTTAGAACAAAAAGTACAAGCTGCCACACAGACCCCTTCTAAATCCAAACCAAAAAATAAGACTCAATCTGTTGCCAAACCTAAACTTATTCGTCATCATGAACAACAGTTAAGTCAACACTATGATACAGCTGTACATATTTCGTTGGATAAACAAGTCGGACATGTTACATTTGAGTTTCATTCAGAAGCAGACTACCGTCGACTCATTCAAATATTACAAAAAAACATACTAGAATAGGAAAGGAAGTAAATCGTTTATATGAATCAACTTGAAGCAATATTGAAAGGCATGGTTCAACCATTTTTAGAACCAGAAACATATTCAAATTTATTGACGAAACTCGTCATAGTACTCATTTATGTGGTTGTAGCCTTTATTGTAATCCGCATCTTAAATAAAGTTATTGAACAATTTTTTAAAGTAAATAGTAAGACAGCTAAATCTAGCAAATATAAATCTTCTAACCGTGCAAAACGTTCGAAAACATTAATTGCGCTTGTACAAAATGTCGTAGGTTATATTGTATGGTTCATTACACTTACAACAGTATTAAGTAAGTTTGGTATTAGTGTTGAAAGTATTTTAGCCGGTGCTGGAGTTGTTGGTTTAGCGATTGGTTTTGGTGCTCAAACATTAGTAAAAGACGTTATTGCTGGATTTTTCATTATTTTTGAGAACACTTTCGATATCGGAGACTATGTTGGCATTAAAAACAACAGTGCACCAATTGCTGAAGGGACAATTCAATCCATTGGTTTACGTTCAACGCGTATTCTGTCAATGACTGGCGAATTATGTACAATTCCAAATGGTACAATGAGTGAAGTTACGAATTTTTCAGTCACAAATGGGGTTGCGATTATTGATATTCCAATCTCAATTAATGAAGATTTAGATTCAGTCGAACAAAAAATGGAAACATTCTTAAAAGTGATACCGGAGAGATACGAGTTGTTTACAGCAGTACCTGAAGTATGGGGTGTCAACGAAATTAATAGCTATCAAGCAACGATGCGTATCGCAGGTGAAACTTTACCAGGTGAACACTTTACAGGAGCACGTATTTTACGACGTGAATTAAAAGCATTTTTAGATGAAGAAGGAATTGAAACACCTACACCAGCTTTAGTTCAAATGTATCAACAAAGTACAGACCAATAGAGGTGATATCTGTGTCTTCAAAATATGAATTAAATGATATAGTAGAAATGAAGAAACAACATGCATGTGGCACAAATCGGTTTCGCATCATTCGCATGGGTGCTGATATACGAATTAAATGTGAGCACTGTCAAAGAAGTATCATGATGCCACGCGCAGAATTTAATAAAAAGTTGAAACGTGTGATTGAAAAAGCAAATACAGATGAGAAGGAGAATGAATAATGGCCTTAACAGCAGGTATTGTAGGATTACCAAACGTAGGGAAGTCTACATTATTTAACGCAATTACAAAAGCAGGAGCACTTGCAGCAAACTATCCATTCGCAACAATTGATCCGAACGTAGGTATCGTAGAAGTGCCGGATACACGTCTTTTAAAATTAGAAGAAATTGTACAACCGAAGAAAACAGTACCTACAACATTTGAATTTACAGATATTGCAGGTATTGTTAAAGGGGCTTCAAAAGGTGAAGGCCTTGGTAATAAATTCTTATCACATATCCGTGAAGTTGACGCAATATGTCAAGTGGTAAGAGCGTTTGACGATGAGAATGTCACACACGTAGCAGGTCGTGTTAATCCGATTGAAGATATTGAAGTTATTAATATGGAGCTTGTACTTGCGGACTTAGAATCTGTAGAAAAACGTTTACCACGTCTTGAAAAAATGGCAAAACAAAAAGATAAAACTGCAGTTAATGAAGTTCGTATTTTAACAAAAATTAAAGAAGCACTTGAAAATGGTCAACCTGTACGCAGTTTAGAGTTTAACGAGGAAGATCAAAAATACGTTAATCAAGCACAATTATTAACATCAAAATCTATGCTTTACATCGCAAACGTCGGTGAAGATGAAATTAATGATGAAGATAACGACAAAGTTAAAGCGATTCGTGAATATGCCGCACAAGAAGATTCAGATGTTATTGTGATCAGTGCCAAAATCGAAGAAGAAATCGCAACACTTGATGATGAAGATAAAGAAATGTTCCTTGAAGAACTAGGCATTGAAGAACCAGGACTTAACCGTTTAATTCGTACAACATATGAACTTTTAGGACTTGCAACATACTTTACAGCAGGTGTTCAAGAAGTTCGTGCATGGACATTTAAAAAAGGTATGACAGCTCCACAATGTGCAGGTATCATTCATACAGACTTCGAACGTGGTTTTATCCGTGCTGAAGTGACAAGTTATGAAGATTTTGTTGAAAACGGTGGAGAACAAGGCGCAAAAGAAGTAGGTAAAATGCGCTTAGAAGGAAAAGACTATATCATGCAAGACGGAGACGTCGTGCATTTTAGATTTAACGTTTAATTTCATATCAATAATATATAAAGGTTAAAGGTTGAACTTAAAATTCGGACACTTATCGCAAACTAAGCAATACGTGTCCGAATTCGATAATGTTCAATCTTTAACCTTGTTTTTGTTTGGCTTCAATTGTAATAGAACGTCCAGCACGTGGTGTGAAAATAAGCATAGCTAGTGAAACAATTAGTAAAATTGATAATGAAGCTAACCAAGTGCCTGTGACGTCATGTAATACACCGAATAACAATGGTCCTGTTGCGGCAAATAAGTAACCTACAGATTGAGACATACCTGATAGTTTGGCAGCTGTAATAGGTTGCTCTGTTTTTAAACTAAAGAACGTATTCACAAGACCGAAAGAAATTCCATTTGTAATACCTAAAATTAAGATTCCAATAAGAGCAGCTCTTGGGAAAAAGGTAATAATCACAATGCCAACAACGAAAAAGAGACATGTTATGATGGTGAGTAGCACTTGTGAACGCATTTTTGTTGCCCAAATTGGTGTGACAAATGTTAATGGAATAATAGCCAATTGTAAAATAGATAAATAGACACCAGCAGTATCTAATGATACGCCATAATCTGCGAGATACGCAGGTAACCAGTTGATTAATGCATAGAAGATTAAAGATTGGCTTCCCATTAATAGTGTAATTCTCCATGCGATGGGTGATTTCCAAACATTGACACCATCTGAGTGTGAGGTATGTTGAATTTTCTCGTTATTTTTAAGTTGGAATACCCAAACAAATAATGTGACTAATGTTACCACACCAATGCTACCTAACGCAATTTGGTAGTTAAAACTTTTCACTAAAGGTGCTGAAATATAAGAAGATAAGCTTCCGAAAACGTTCATCACCACTGTATAATATCCTGTCATAATACCGAGTCTCATCGGAAAGTTCGACTTAATTACTGCAGGTGTTAAAACGTTACCGAAAGCAATACCAACACCAATTAAAATCGTTCCCACATATAATAAAGAAACATTAGGGATTGAACGAATAGCGACCCCGAGTAATATCAAAATAAGAGCATAAAAAATCGTTTTCTCAAGGCCTAAACGCTCACCTGTACGTGAGGCTAATAGGGAAATGACAGAAAACGCTAGCAACGGTATAATTGTGATAACACTGACAGACACGTTTGATAATGACAACGCATCTTTAATACTTGGTAGGGCTACACCGACAGAAGTTAGCGGTGCTCTTAAGTTGGCGCCGACTAAGACTATGCCGAAAAATAATAGCCAATTCATACGATTTTGAGATCTTAAATCATTCTGTCTCATAAACTTTTATCTCCAATCTATACTAAAATGTTGAGTCATAATTTTATATGGTACATTATGTTCGTTATAATGTAAAATAGGAGGGCTTATTGTGTTTAATATTCATTCGACAATTGCAACGAATCTTTCAAGTTATCGACTTGAAACGAATCTCAGCTTAGATGATGTATCTAAAATGACAGGTGTAAGTAAAAATATGCTTGCTCAAATTGAAAAAGGTAATTCTAACCCAACAATTAATACACTATCTAAAATTGCGAACGGTTTACATATTCCTTTATCACAACTTGTTACATATAGTATGGATGCAGTAACGCAAGTACATCCTGATGATATCACCGCAATTTATAATAAAGATCAAACAGTTGTAGTGTATCCATATTTTCCATATAACCCAGAAACACATTTTGAAATGTTTAATATGACCATTGCGCCTCATAGTCAAATGGTATCTGAAGGGCATTTTAAAGGGTCTGAAGAATACATTATTGTGACGCGAGGTCAAATTAATATGGAAATGAATAATCAGATTTATACTGTAAAAGCCAATCATGCGATTCATTTTGTTTCAGATATACCGCATACTTATCATAATCCTACAGACCAAGAAGCTTCACTTATTGCGACAATTCAATACAAATCTTCATAGTTAAATGTTATAAACGAATCGGAATGCTTTAAAGAGTGTTCCGTTTTTTTGTGCATATAGAACATTAATAATCATCTCTTTTGGGCTTCAATATAAATTTTTAAAATTGTTGAAAAAATTATCATAAAAGTGCTATAAATTTTGAGTTTAGTCAAATATAATAATAAAGATAAGTAAGATGGAAAGGAGAACAAATGATGTCATACAAGTGGTTATCAACTATTTTCTTTGTAATGTCAGTATTGATTTTGTTCAAAGCACTTTATCAACTTTATGTCTATGATAATAGTGCATTTGGAAGTATTAATACGTATGTTGGTGGAGATGCTTACAATTATATTATTAATGCGAATCGTGCAACAGCGTACTTTACGATTTCAGGATTTCTCATGATTGGGGGATTACTAACTGAAATCATGTATCTAATTGAATACGGAAAGGGAGAATATCGTTCGATAATGACGATATTTCGAAAAAAGCGTGAAGTACAGTATGAGAATTATCAATATAATGTAAAAAATTATAATCCTACTGCATATTCACAAACAGTAATGTACGATAATAAGGTGGACAAGGAGATAAAATCATGAGAGTAGTAAAAGGGATATTTATTGGTTAAGGTGTATTAATGCTGTTGTTGATTATGGTGATTACAGTCCTTATTTTGATACCTGATAATGATTCCAAGTCAAAAGATGGACAATCTTATTCTACGAACGAGGAGGTAACTCCTGAAAGTTTAGAAAAACAATTAGACGCACAAGAAGTTGTAATTCAAGATGCTTACTTTACAGTGCAACATCCAGAATATAAATCACTATATCCAGATTTGATTCAAACAGTTGTTCAAAACAATTCATCAGATGACATTAAGAAGATTGTAATTGGTGTAGTAGCTTGGGACAATAATGGACTACCTATTTCAATTCCAGTCCAATATAGTTTTGGTAAAGAGGGAACTTTTGAAATGGTAAAAGATGAGAAAGCTAATATTATTTCAGGTGGTACATACGGTTCAGATATGGGCATTGAATTAGACAAAGATCATAATGTTCACGCATTTAAAACGATTATTGTAGAATATGAAGATTATGACGGAAATACATGGCATACTCCTGAATTATATCATTTCAAATCCGTTTATGAAGATAAAAGACTTAAAGATATTCCAAACGCAGAATCTTATGTTAATTTTGTAGAGTGATTAATTACGACAAAATAATTACGGTAAAATTGATGGAATAATGATTGTAAAAAGTAAAGGACTATGATACAATCTTTGAATGTGAGTAATGAAAATTATTCCTTGGGAGGATTTGATATTGTGTCAAGCACATGTCATAAACCTCTCCGTTTAGACCACAAGGAGGTGCAAATATACAATGAGAACATATGAAGTAATGTACATCGTGCGTCCAAACATTGAAGAAGACGCTCGTAAAGCAGTAGTTGAACGTTTTAACGGAATTTTAGCTTCTGAAGGTTCTGAAGTATTGGAAACTAAGGACTGGGGTAAACGTCGCTTAGCTTACGAAATTGAAGACTTTACAGATGGTTACTACAACATCGTACGTATTCAATCAGATAACAATAAAGCTACTGACGAATTCCAACGTTTAGCTAAAATCAATGACGACATCATTCGTTACATTGTTGTCCGTGAAGACGAAGACAAGTAATAGAATAAAATGGGGGCGTGAATATTGATTAATAGAGTTGTATTAGTAGGTCGATTGACAAAAGATCCAGAATACAGAACGACTCCCTCAGGCGTTAGTGTAGCGACTTTTACCTTAGCGGTTAATCGTACGTTTACGAATGCGCAAGGGGAACGTGAAGCGGACTTCATTAACTGTGTTGTTTTCCGTAAACAAGCAGAAAATGTAAGTAACTTCTTATTTAAAGGTAGTCTCGCTGGCGTTGATGGTCGCTTACAATCACGCAGTTATGAAAATCAAGAAGGCCGACGTATATTCGTCACTGAAGTTGTATGTGATAGTGTTCAATTCCTTGAACCAAAATCACAAAACCAACGCCATGCCAATAACAGTGGAAATGATTTCCAAAGTTATGGACAAGGTTTTGGTGGACAACAACAAGGCCAAAACGCGTCATATCAAAATAACAATCAATCCGCTAATAACGATAACCCATTTGCGAATGCGAATGGCCCAATTGATATTAGTGACGATGATTTACCATTCTAGAAGTAAAATAATAAATTTTTAAAGTAAAGGAGGCACAAATCATGGCAGGTGGACCAAGAAGAGGCGGTCGTCGTCGTAAAAAAGTGTGTTACTTCACAGCGAACGGTATTACACACATCGACTATAAAGACACTGAATTATTAAAACGTTTCATCTCAGAACGCGGTAAGATTTTACCACGTCGTGTAACAGGTACTTCAGCTAAATATCAACGTATGTTGACTACAGCAATCAAACGTGCTCGTCACATGGCTTTATTACCATTCGTTAAAGATGAAGCTTAATAACGTGATTAACCCCGTACATTAGGAGTGTACGGGGTTTTTTGGCGTTCGTAATAAGTCGAGTTAGTGATATTTAATCTTTAAAATGATATAAGCATGTGCTTTTACTCATCTGCTTCGTTTTTTAATTTGGTGATATATTCATTTAAAGTTTTTTGATCTTCTTCTGAAAAAGATGGGAATTGTGGATTAATAGATTTAAGAACTTCAATCATTACGGAAGAGACGATTGCTCTTGAGTACCATGGATTATCAGCCGGTAGTACATACCATGGCGCATAGTCAGTAGCTGTGTGCGTAAGCATATCTTCAAATACATCTTGATACGTATCCCAATGTTCACGTTCCTCGACATCATTAAATGAAAATTCCCAGTGTTTTTCAGGGTTTTCCATTCTTTCTAATAAGCGCTCTTTTTGAGTGGATTTCGACATATTAAAGAAAAACTTAATGACGTGGAATCCATTCTCAACTAAATATTGTTCATGTTCACGGATATGACGATGACGCATTTTCCAAATATTTTCATCATCTATCGCGTTGTGTTCAGTATCATCAAGTAAATCATGCACACGTGTAACTATCACTTCTTCATAGTATGATCGGTTAAGTAAACTAAACTCACCACGTGCTGGTAAGTCTTGATATAAACGCCACATAAAGTCATGTTTTGCCTCTTCTTCACTTGGTTTACCAAAAGAAGCAGTGTTTAATCCTTGTGCGTTAAGATTTGAAAATATATAACTGATAGCTTCATCTTTACCTGCAGCGTCCATTGCTTGAAGCACAACGACAACACCTTTTTTCTCTTCCGCAAATAGTTTTAAGTGTAGTGTTTTAAGTTCTTCTACTAATTCAGGAATAACCTCATTTTGAATTGTCGTTTCATCTATGTCAATATCTTTATAGTAAGGGTAATCGTTAAAGTGAAAAGCTTCTTGGCCTGTATATTTGAATTCATTTAAATTTATTTTCATTATTGCCTCCTTTTAACTCATAAACTATGAGTTTCTAAAACATACCCATACTCAATTGAAATAAATCCTCATTTTGAGGAATTTTTAAAATTTTTGTTTAGCATTTGTAGTATAAAAAGGTTAAGTCATTACGAACAAGTAGAAATTTTGGGTGGATAATGTATTATTTACTGTATTATGTTCGTAATACTTAACCTTAATTTGTGATTTTAGACATCCGTCAGTCTTAATCTTCTGTTACAGCTTCCATATTTATCGAAAATACTTACTTCTACTTAATGTAAACTTATATTTAAAATAATTTACATTTGTAGTATAATATCTCTGTTATATTACTAATATAGGAGGGACTAGGATGGATATCGCAGCTCGAATTTTAGAAGGTGAAGCACTTACATCGAAAGAAGCATATCATCTGTTTACAGATAATACTGTTGATACTATGGATCTTGTAAACGAAGCTTATCAGTTACGGAAACATTATTACGGCCACAAAGTAAAATTAAATATGATTTTAAATGCGAAAAGTGGAATTTGTCCTGAAGATTGTGGTTATTGCGGTCAATCACGTGAAATGAAAGAAAAGCAACGTTATGCGCTCATTCCAGAAAATCAAATTACAGAAGGGGCAAAAGTTGCTGCTGAGAATAATATTGGTACTTATTGTATTGTCATGAGTGGTAGAGGGCCTAGTGATAAAGAGGTGGATCATATTACAGCGTCTGTTGAACGTATTAAAGCTGAACATCCGCAGCTTAAAATATGTGCATGTCTTGGATTAGCAAATGATGAACAAGCAGAGCGTCTAAAAAAAGCAGGCGTAGATCGATACAATCATAACCTAAATACGAGTGAAAATTATCATGAAGAAGTGGTAACAACACATACATATCAAGACCGTGTAGATACGATTGAAACGATGAAAGCACACAATATCTCACCATGTTCTGGTGTGATTTGCGGAATGGGTGAAACAGATCAAGATATTGTGGATATGGCGTTTGCGTTAAAATCGATTGATGCTGATAGTATTCCAGTGAACTTTTTACACCCTATAAAAGGAACTAAATTTGGTGATATGGATCAACTCACACCAATGCGTTGCTTAAGAATTTTAGCGTTGTTCCGTTTAGTCAATCCAAGTAAGGAAATACGCATTGCTGGTGGACGTGAGGTAAATCTTCGCTCATTACAAGCGACTGCACTAATGGTCGCAAATTCTATTTTTGTGGGAGACTATTTGATTACAGGTGGTCAGCCGAACAAAATGGATTATGATATGATTCAAGATATGGGGTATGAGATTGATTATGTTGATGAACCTACAACGGTTTAACATCATAATATAAAATGCACTTTACATTCCGAATGGGATGTGAGGTGCGTTTTTATTTAAAAATTCATAGCTTAAGGCCTTAGCATGATAATATGACCATGATAAATGTGCTACAATAACTAAAATGAGTTCGACATCAAAGGAAGTGAAACAATGTATAAAAAGTTATTAGTGAGTAGTGCGATGATATCTGCATTGATTTATGGACAAATTGCAAATAGCTATGCAGCTAGTGAATTCAAACCAAAAGAAGAGATATTTTTACAAGGGGCAGATTTGAATCCTCAACAACTTGAAGAGACCAAACAAAAATTGGGTGTAGGTCAGAATGTGACAACGTATACTGTAAATAGTACAGATGTCGTGCGTTATACAGGCACTGAGTATGATTATATTCATTCAAGTGCAGTCATAAAACCTAAACGATTTACAAGCGGTGTAGATGTGGAAATTGAAACACCTGAAACGATTACACGAATTACACAGGCACAATACACTAATGCTGCGATTACTGCAGGTATACAAGATGCTGTCATTAAAATCGCCTCTATTGACCCTGTGTCTGGAGAGGGCGCATTAACTGGTATTTACAAAGCGTATGAAGCGCAAGGCCATACCTTAAATGAAGGTGACATTCAAAATGCCCATCAAGAAATGAATGAATTAGCACAAATCAGTGAAAATCATCAAGGACAAGCGGCTTTTTCAGATGAGGCGTTAAATGAAGCTATTGCAGATATGAAGAGTCAAATTGCTGAAGCTAAGTCATCTGAACAACAAATTAACCAAGTGACCATTAATCAAATTGTGATACAAACATTGAACGCTAAAGGATTGAATCGAATTTTAAGTGATAATGAAATTGCGATCATTCAAAATATGATGATGGAAGTTGCGCAGTCTAACGTAATGAATCAGAATCCTGAGGCGTATCAAAAACAAGCGAAAGACTTGATGAAGCAAATTCAAAGTCAAGCTGGCGACAAATTAGATGATTTGAAACAACTCGATACAGAAGAAAATCGCAACGCATTACAAAAATTATGGGATGCGATTGTCGCGTTGTTTACAAAACTATGGCACTGGCTTACTTCATTTTTATAAATTTGTGTAGAATATGTAAAAAAGTTGGGATATCATTCATCGGTTTAGATACCGATTTGAAATATCCCAACTTTTCATCATTTATTTTAATTACGGATAAGGTAGTCAAATGCTGATAATGCAGCAGTTGCACCTGAACCCATTGAAATAATAATTTGTTTATAACGTTGGTCAGAACAGTCACCAGCAGCAAAAACGCCTGGTACATTTGTGCGACCTAAACGATCGATTTCGATTTCGCCCATTTTATTACGTTGAACTGTATCGCCTAACCATTCTGTATTAGGAGATAGTCCGATTTGAACGAAAATACCATCTAAATCTAGGTGTCTTACTTCATCACAAGTTGTGTCTGTGTATGCGAGACCGTTAACGCGGTCGTCACCTTTAATTTCAGATGTCGCAGCGTTCTTGATGATTGTCGCATTTGGTAATGATTTAAGACGCTCTTGTAATACTTGATCGGCTTTCATTTCTGAACCGTATTCAAGTAATGTAACGTGTTTACAAATACCTGCAAGATCAATCGCAGCCTCAGCACCTGAGTTACCGCCACCTACAACAGCAACATTTTTGTCTTCGAATAGAGGGCCGTCACAGTGCGGGCAGTATGCGACACCTTTATTTGAAAGTTCTTCTTCGCCAGGAACACCAAGTTGTCTCCAACGTGCACCTGTTGCGATGATTAATGATTTTGTTTTAAGTGTTGCACCGTTATCTAGAACGATTTCTTTCACTTCGTCTGTTGTACGAAGTTCTTCAGCACGTACACCTTTCATGATATCGATAGGATAATCGTTAAGGTGTTGTTCTAAATTACTTGATAATGCAGGGCCATTTGTTTTTGTCACACCAATATAGTTTTCGATATCGGCAGTGTCATTCACTTGACCACCAATGCGATCAGCAACAAGGCCTGTACGTAATCCTTTACGTGCAGCGTAAACTGCTGAACTTACACTTGCAGGGCCGCCGCCAATAACAAGGACATCAAATGTCTCTTTACCTTCGAACTCAGAAGCATCTGGACCTTGTCCGAGTTCGTTTAAAATATCAGTAATTGTCATACGACCACTACCAAATTGCTCTCCATTTAAGAAAAGCGCAGGTACAGCCATAATGTCTTCTGATTCTTCTTTAAATACAGCACCATCAACCATTGTATGAGTGATATTAGGGTTGATTACACTCATTAAGTTAATTGCTTGTACTACGTCTGGACATTTTTGACATGTCAAACTAACAAAAGTCTCAAAATTTAAAGGTCTATCGATTGATTTGATTTGGTCAATTACAGATTGTTCTTCTTTTGGTGCACGACCACTTACTTGAAGTAATGCAAGCACAAAAGAATTGAATTCATGACCAAGAGGGACACCAGCAAAAGTGATGCCAGTGTCCTCTCCAGGTCTATTCACACTAAAACTAGGTGTGCGTTTTAATTGAGCTTTTTCTACTGTAATACGAGGTGACATGTCCGCTACTTCATTCACAAGTTCTTCCATTTTTTGTGATTGTTCATCGGAACCTGTACTCAATTTGAATACAACGTCACCTTCCATCAAATCAAGAAATTGAGACAATTGTTTCTTTAATTCTTGATCTAACATTTAGAAAAGCCTCCCTTAAATTTTACCTACTAAATCTAAACCAGGTGTTAAAGTGTCTCCGCCTTCTTCCCATTTAGCAGGGCAAACTTCGCCTGGGTTTTGACGTACGTATTGAGCCGCTTTGATTTTGTGAACAAGTGTGCTAGCGTCACGGCCAATACCGTCTGCGTTGATTTCAGCTGCTTGAACAACACCATCTGGGTCAACGATGAAAGTACCACGTTGAGCTAAACCAGCTTCTTCGTTTAATACATCGAAGTTACGAGTGATTGTTTGTGATGGGTCACCAATCATTGTGTACTCAATTGAGCTGATAGCATCTGAATGGTCGTGCCAAGCTTTGTGTACAAAGTGTGTATCTGTTGAAACAGAGTAAACGTTAACGCCTAACTCTTGTAATTTTTCGTAGTGGTTTTGAACATCTTCTAACTCTGTAGGACATACAAATGAGAAATCTGCAGGGTAGAATACTACAACGCTCCAGTTACCTTTTAAATCTTCTTGAGTTACCTCAATAAACTCATCTGTTTTAGCGTTATAAGCTTGTGCTGTGAAATCTTCTATTTGTTTACCAATTAAAGACATAATGGATATCCTCCTAGTAATATATTCATTATTATTAGATTAGAATAATAAAAAAGGCTAATTTGTTATTATTCCTTATTAATAATAATTCTAATCTCGATATTTATTATGACATGGATTGTCGGAAACGTCAAATGATATTTGAATAAATTGGAAAAGGAATTAAAAATCCCGGTATAATGGGGATTTGTTAAAAATCAATCAATATCAACGTTACCGATTACCACAAAATCATAATATCATTTATCATTTTATTTTCTCAATTAAAACCGTTTATTCAACAATAAAAACGTCATATTAAACGATAGACACTGCTTGATGAGAATGTAAAGAGCATTTGATATCAATGAAGTGTCTAGATGTATTATACACTTATTAGATAAAAAGTAATCATCCCAGCTAAATGTACTAGGATGATTATAAAAATATTATTATTCGAATGTGACTGACACTGTACCGACGTTTGAATATTCTACAGAGAACGTACCGCGTTCTGCTTTAATTGGTGGAATAAATGTTCCAGAAGAGATAATGTCTCCTTTTTTTAATGATTTTTGGTGTGATACAAGTTTTTGAGCGAGCCATTGTACAGCCTTTACAGGGTGACCAAGTACTTCAGTGGCTTTTCCAGTTTTTTGAACTTCGCCATTAAATGTTAGGGTCATTTCAACGTCTTTAAGCGTGTCATAGTCTAATTGTGGGATTGTTTCACCTAAAACGACACCACCAGTTGCGGTATTATCCGCTAAAATATCGCCAAGGGTGAAGTTCGGGAACCAATCGATGTATCTAGCATCAGGCACTTCAATGGCCGGTGCAAGTTGGGTATGATTTAAAATATCAGCTTCAGTAGGATTTTCAGGTAAATCTTCCGTCACGATGAAAGCCAGTTCAGGTTCGATGAGTGGCGCAAAGAATTGATCTAACTTTAGCGTGTCTCCTGATTGATAAAATGAAGTCTCAAAAAGCGTACCATATGCAGGCTCATGAGTATTTGCGTAGGCTTGTGTTTCCTCACTTGTCATACTGACTTTATATCCTTTAACGGAAGCTTTGTAGAAGTCTTGTAATTGCTTAACCAAAAGATTTTGAATTGCATACCCTTTATGTTCATCGATATCTTCTGATGGATTTAGGAATGGAATAGGCTCCTTCGTTTCATAAGCTTTAAAGATTTTAGTGGCTAATTGTGATTCTTGTGTCATAACGATAACTCCTTTTTCAGAAAATTTATACTATTATAATACTAAGTAATGTGAAAGTCTGCAAGTCTAATTGAAAAGTGATTATAATGCCGTTTTATTGGGAATTTTGATAATATGAAAGTAAATAAAAATCAAAGGAGTGTTATAAATGTCTGAACATGTTTATAATTTAACGCAACAACACCATTCTGTGCGTAAATTTAAAAATGAAAAAATTGATCGTGATGTCATTCGTAAATTAATTGAAGCAGGTCAAATGGCTTCGACTTCAAGTTATTTACAAACGACATCTTTTATTGGTGTTGAAGATGTGGAGAAAAAAGAAGCTTTACGAGAAGTATCAGGTCAACCTTATGTCGTTGAAAATGGTTATTTACTTGTATTTGTGATTGATTATTATCGTCATCAATTGATTAATGAAGCACGTGACGCAAATATGGAAGATAGCTTCCAATCTGCTGAAGGCTTATTAGTAGGCTCTGTAGATGCGGCGCTTGCGGCTCAAAATATCGCACTTACAGCAGAAGACATGGGTTATGGCATTGTTTATTTAGGTTCACTACGTAACAACAGTGAGCGTGTACGTGAAATCTTAGGATTACCTGAACATACATTCCCATTATTTGGTATGGCCTTAGGTGTGCCAGCTGATGATGAAAATGGTTCGCCAAAACCAAGATTGCCACTTGATCACGTATTTCACATTGATGGGTACCAAAAAGATAAAGAGACACAACTCGAGCAACTTAAAGATTATGACCAAACTGTATCGAAATATTATAGCGACCGTACTAATGGTGCGCGTACTGAGACATGGTCAGAACAAATTGCCGGCTTTATGAGTAGTAAACAACGTCTTGAAATGTTAGATTGGTTACAAATGTCAGGATTTAATAAAAAATAATCATAAAAAAGCTAGTAAGATGTAAGCTGTGTGCTTCATCCTACTAGCTTTTTATTTCGCTCATATTAATGTTGAGATGTTAACTCGTTATAGTCATTAGATTTAAATGTATCTTGATTTAATTGTTTTGTTAATTTTGCTGTTCCAGTTCCAGCTAAAATTGAGTCATTAACATTAAGGGCTGTACGTCCCATATCAATCAGTGGTTCAACTGAGATAAGTACACCCGCTAATCCAACTGGTAAGTTCAATGCAGAAAGGACAAGGATAGATGCGAATGTTGCACCACCACCAACTCCGGCTACACCAAATGAACTTAAAACCACTACAATGACTAATGTTGCGATGAATTGTAAGTTAATATCAACACCAGCAATTGGTGCGACCATAATAGCAAGCATCGCTGGATAAATCCCCGCACAACCATTTTGTCCAATAGATAAACCAAATGAACCTGAGAAGTTCGCAATGGATTGTGGTACACCTAAGCGATTTGTTTGAGTTTGAATGTTTAACGGTAAGGCACCCGCACTTGAACGAGAAGTGAAGGCAAATATGATAACTTCAGCTGTTTTCTTCATATATTGAATTGGATTAATACGTAAAGCAACTAAAATAATTAAATGAATGAGATACATTGTAATTAAAGCTGCATATGAAGCGATAACAAATTTACCGAGTGTCCAAATCGCACCAAAGTCACTTGTCGCCATTGTGTTAATCATAATGGCCAAGATACCATAAGGTGTTAGACGTAAAACAAACGTTACAATTGACATCACAAGTGCATACACTGCATCGATACCGCGTTTTAACAGATGACCTTTTTCAGGTTGTTTACGTGAAACGCGTAAGTACGCAAAACCGATGAATGCTGCGAAAATCACAACAGCAATTGTAGATGTTGCACGAGCACCTGTGAAATCTAAGAATGGATTTGCAGGTAAGAGCTCTAAAATTTGTGCCGGTAACGTTGTTGCTGTTAACTCTTTAGCAGTATTTGTAATCTCGCTGCTTCTTGCATTTTCAGCTTGACCTAAATCAATATTTGAAGCGTCAAGACCGAAAATTAAGGCATAAATAATACCGACAATAGCAGCAATGGTAACAGTACCAATTAAAAAGACAAAGATTAAGCTACCGACTTTGGCAAACTTTTCTCCAATGTCTATTTTTGTAAATGCTGCTACTATCGATATAAATACTAGTGGAATAACAATCATTTGCAGTAACGAGATATACCCATTTCCGATGATACCGATCCACTCTGTAGTTTGAGTTGTGACTTTACTGTCCGACCCATAAATAAGATGTAAGATTAAACCTAAAATAATACCAAGACCTAGCGCTAAAAATACACGCTTAGGAAATTTTACATGTTTTTTAGCCATCATTGCTAAGCCGGCTATGGCTAATACAAAGATAGCTAAGTTGATAATAATAAATAGAATAGACATAAAAACACGCTTCCTTTTAATTCCGATTTATATTATAAGAATAATGGGAAGCGTATATAAAATCAAGAAAAATTTTTTTGTTGTATACGATTATGGTGTGAAAGGCGCAAGTGTTGCGTGCGCTTTTGTATCGCCGTCTATGAGTTTAGCCATTAATTCTCCGACGATAGGAGAAAGTAAAATTCCATTTCTATAATGACCGGTTGTTACATATAAGTTCGGGCGCACTGTGCCCATTATCGGTACTTCATCAGGTGTAATAGGTCTAATTCCTGTCCAAGATTTGATTGTGTGACTATGTGCCAGTTCAGGAATCATGCGTTGACTTTCTCTATCTAACCATTTGATATTGTCATCATTATTTTCAGTACTCCAATTATCGAATTCAGATGTGGCACCAATTAAAAATCGATTTGGTTTTTTGGGAACGATATAGCACCCATTCACATTAAAAATTGTCTCTTTAAGACCGTTATAATCTGACGCTATTAATTTGACATCTCCTTTAACCGGATGAGTAGGAAGTTGAATATCCAAATGGTTAAGTAACGCGCCACTCCAGGCACCAGCTGCAATGATTAACTCATCCGCCTTGATGTCGCCTTTAGAGGTTTGAACAGTATAACCTTCATTTTCTTTGAGAATGCCATAAGTCTCAGTATGTGTCATCAATGATACTGATGGACGTTTGAGTACCGATTGTATCAGTGCTTGAGTATAAATATTAGCGTTAATTTGACCATCATCTTGTATTTTAAATGCAGCACTTTGGTCTAAATCAAGATGAGGAAAACGCTTTGTCATTTCCGATGAAGAAAGTGCTTTAATTGAGTGATCATGAGATTGTAAAAATGCGAGTTGCTTTTCTAAAGTAGGGATGTCTTTGAGATTCGATGCCACTTTAATCAAACCATACTTTTGATATTCAATGTCCATACCAGTTTCTCGTTGTAACGCTTGTGCTGTTTCTGGCATCATTTCACGACTCTTCATAGCGAGTCGGTAAAGGGACGTATCTTCGAAAAATTCATTTTGTGCACCTAACATTCCACCAGCTGCATACGATGCGTTCATACGAGGAGTCGAGCGATCAATAATTTGGACGTTTCGATGTGTGGTCTCCAGCTGACGTGCAATAGATAACCCCATTACACCTGCACCGATGATGACAGTTTGTAACATAAAAAAGCCTCCTACCAATGTTAGAGGGCAGGAGGTTATATGAAGATTGAAATTGATTCATGACCATACCTAGATGATACTAAATAGTATGTTTAAAGCTTCCCTTCGTTGGTTCTAACCACTTCAGGTTCAAAGAGTTAAGAATCTTCTTTCTCAGCTCACCTCGAGCACCCCTAGCACTGTATTAAGTTTATAATTCATAATCAATTATAAAACTCGAAAGTGAGGGATGTAAAGTTTAGCCACCGAATAAACGTTGTAGGAAGCCTTTTTTCTCATTGCGCTCAATCGTATGCGCAAGTGCTTTATGTTGTTGTGCTTGTGATTCAATCGTTTGTTGTGTTTGATTCATTTGTTCAGTGTGTTGCTTTTGAGCTTCAGTAATCGTTGCAAGTGATTGATTGCTTGTTTCAAGTTGTTGTTTAAGTTGATTATGTAATGCTTTAAGCTCTTCTTGTTGTTGATGAACTTGTGAAACCATTTGACCAAGCATTTGACGTTCTTCACGCATTTGTCGAATTTCATTTTGTAGTTCGTTTAAAAGGTGAGGGACTTGTTGGTCGCTTGGTAGATTCTGATTATCTTCTTTCACAATCACTTGTAAGAAATCTTTTTCTTTTTCTAGTTCTTCAAAAGCAAGTTCATAACTATTAGTACGTCCAACGCGTTCAGCGATTTCTTGGAATAATGAGATATCGTCTTCTTGGAAATCTGTAGCTTCACGGCCACGGTATTCAGTTTTTTGAAGGTGATAGCCTCTTTCTTCTAAATGTTGGACAATCTTACGGACTTGCTTCTCACTTAAGCCTGTTCGTTCGGCAAACTCTTTAGTTAGCATAAGTCAGGATCCTTTCTAAGTCTATTTTTTAGACAAACGGCAGAGTGCGTTCAGTGAGCCGTGAGTCTTACCTTTACATTATTGTAACGGCTTTAAAGACTGATTTCAAGGGGTTAGTCATCTATCTCTTTACGTAAATCCATTTTAACTAATAACGGGTAGATGATTTTTCGAGGTAACCGATTAGCAAAAACATATTTTAAGATATAGCAAGATTTAATACTCGCGCCATAAATATCTTTCGTTAAAGGTACATTAGATTTAATATAGAGTTCTAACGGGACAGGCTTGCCATTCCGATTTAGAGATGGTTGCACGTAGTTAATGACAGTTTGCTTTTCAAAATCATGTTGAAGTAAAAAGCGACGTCTAAAGGCAATATCCGCAGCAGTCTCATTATCTACATTGGGTGACTCGAATGTTGATTCAAACATGAAGAAATTCACATCACGACCATGTAATTGATGAGCTAAGGCGTTAATGCCTAATTCAACTTCTTCAAGTGTCTCTTTTAAATACGCTTCACACTCAGGCCCTTTATCAGCAATTAAATAAATAATAAATCCAGCATTCGTCGTTGCTTCATAATGAGCCGTGGCAAAGCTCACAACTTTATCATTTTCCACGCCTACTAAAAAGACATAATCATTTTGTGTTTTTTCAGTTTTTAAAGATTGAACAAAAACAGATTCGTCTTCTGTCACAAGTGGATCGAGTTTACCGCGATAGAATTCCATTGCGGGTTTGTACCACTGATCTTGCGTTGATTTTATCTGTACAAATTCCATTGATATCCCCCTCTCATTATTTCATTTAGTATAGCATATCGAATTACAGACGTTGTGGTGCAAACTATCTTTTAGTTAGAGAGAAGAGGAAAATTTACATACAAAAAGAGGTTAAGTTCAAGCAACTTTCTTAGAATATATCATGATATTCTCAAGCTTCTCTCTTAACCTCTAGTGTATTAATGTAAATATTATTCAATGTCGCCTTTATGTTCTGATGGTTTATGATTGCGATCAATTTCAGTGTCTTGGTATGCGGCGTTGTTTGCAACTTCACCGTTTTTAATGTTATCTTTTTGACCGATGATCACAATCTTGTTGTTAGAAATGTCTTGCTTTAAGTCTTCTTTGTCGTTGTCATTGAAATTGTAGCGTGTTAGTACAGCTTCTTCCGCATCTTCACCAATAAAGAATCGCATAAATTTATCACTAATTGTTGCATTCGTTGATTTATGTTGAATTTGTGAGTCATTAAAGCGATCAGTTTTTAATTTTTCACGGCTAATTACAGTAATTTCATTTTCGTTGTATCCATTTCTTAAAAATGATTCAACAATTTTAATTGCTTCTTCTTCATTACGAGCTACTTCAAATTTTGTCATTTTCTAGCGCCTCCTTGATAGCATCCATGATTATATTTACCCGCTTTTAAGAAGTTAAAACGGTTTCAAAAACGTTTATAAAGATATTAACGATATACCGTTAATTTACATAAATTTCTGAATTTAATCAATATAACACAATGGTGTTGCGCTTCTTTTATAAATTTGCTATTATCGGTTAATAATTTAGATACTCATATAATCTGAAGAATATGGCTTTAGAAGTTTCTACCATGTCGCCTTAAACGACGTGACTATGAGTAATTGTTATAGTTATGAGCGCTAAAATTAGCTCAATTCATATTTACATTCAAATAATGTATATATTCGGTATAAGCATTTTAGCGTTATTCAACAATTGCATGACGATTACTCTTAGTGAGGTTGAGACATAAAGGTTTGTGTTCTGGGAGACCATAACAGATACTCTAAAAGCTAGGATTGATGTGGAGTTTAATGATATTCATTTAAATTCATGAATATGATTAATATCTATGTTTACGCTTAGTATTTCAGTCTTAGCCTTTTTTTGTACCTAATTTTATCAAGGAGGAATCGTCGTGCATAGTTTAAGTGAGAAAGTACTTCAAGACGGCGTAGTGATTGACGAATCTATCCTTAAAGTCGATAGTTTTTTAAATCATCAAATTGATCCAATGTTAATGGATGAAGTCAGTCAGACGTTTTACGAGCAGTTTAAAAATTCAGGTGTGACTAAAATCTTAACGATTGAAGCATCTGGTATTGCACCTTCTATAATGGTTGCACATCGCTTTAAAGTGCCTTGTCTTTTTGCGAAAAAAGCAAAACCAAGCACTATAACACAAGGGAGTTACCAAACAGATGTGCATTCATTCACTAAAAATCAAACTAATACTATTGTTGTATCTGATTCGTATTTATCAGAGGATGACAACGTATTGATTATTGATGATTTTTTAGCAAATGGTGAGGCTGCGCTCGGTTTAAACCGTCTTGTTCAGGCAGCAGGTGCAACGACTGTTGGTGTTGGCATTCTTGTTGAAAAAAGCTTTCAACCTGGGCGTCAACGATTGGAAGAAGCAGGTCTTAATGTGATGTCATTATGCCGTGTCGCTTCCCTTAAAAACAATCAAATCACACTTGTAGGAGATATGTAAGTATGAAATCGTTTCTGTTAAGTTTACAACATCTTTTAGCGATGTATGCAGGTGCGATTTTAGTACCTATCATTGTAGGGACCAGCTTAGGATTTTCTGCCTCACAAATAGCATATCTTGTCACTGCAGATATTTTCATGTGTGGTGTTGCAACGTTTCTACAAGTTTATCGTGGTGTCGGTATTGGTTTACCTGTTGTGTTAGGGTGTACCTTTACAGCAGTTGCGCCAATGATATTAATTGGTCAGACTAAAGGAATTGATGTTTTATACGGTTCTCTTTTTGCATCAGGAATTTTAGTCGTTATTGTAGCACCATTTTTTGCATCACTAATCCGATTTTTCCCACCTGTTGTAACAGGAAGCGTTGTAACAATTATTGGTATTACATTAATGCCTGTTGCAATGAATTATATTGCTGGTGGTGAAGGGTCTAAAAATTACGGAGATCCGAAAAATATTGCCTTAGGATTTACAACACTGATTGTGATTTTAGTCATCCAGCGCTTTACAAAAGGTTTTATTAAGTCGATTGCCATCTTAATTGGACTGATTGTAGGTACAGTAATATCAAGTGCTTTCGGGCTCGTGAGCCTATCTGAAGTCCAATCGGCACACTGGTTCGAATTACCAAGACCGTTTAGATTCACAGGTTTCGCCTTTGATATTGGTGCGATTATTGTATTTTTTATCGTTGCGCTCGTGAGTTTGATTGAATCAACGGGTGTCTATCAAGCATTAAGTGAAATCACAGGTCGCGAACTCATCCGAAAAGATTTTCGTAAAGGGTATATGGCTGAAGGTATCGCTATTATGCTCGGTGCAATTTTCAATGCGTTTCCGTATACGGCATATTCTCAAAATGTCGGATTAGTTTCACTTTCAGGTGTTAAAAAGAATAATGTCATCTACGGTATGGTGATACTGCTCATCATCTGTGGATGTATTCCTAAACTCGGTGCATTGGCAAATGTAATTCCACTCCCTGTTTTAGGCGGTGCAATGTTAGCGATGTTTGGAATGGTTATGGCTTATGGGATGCGCATTTTAAATGAAATCAACTTTAAAAATCAAAATAACTTACTCATTATCGCTATCTCTGTAGGCCTCGGCGCAGGGGTAACAGCAGTACCCGAAGCCTTTGAAGCTTTGGGCGAACAATTTGCATGGTTTACGCAAAATGGCATCGTATTAGGTACAATTTCAGCAATTATCTTGAATTTATTTTTTAATGGTATAAACTATCAACAAAATGAAGAAAATGTGAAATAATAAAACTATCAATTTGAATGGAGGCTGTAAAAAAATGTGGGAAAACAAGTTTGTGAAAGAAGCATTAACTTTTGACGATGTATTATTAATTCCAGCTGAGTCTAACGTATTACCAAAAGAAGTGGATTTAAGTGTTGAGTTATCAGATAAGATTAAATTAAACATTCCAGTCATCTCAGCAGGGATGGATACTGTTACAGAATCTAAAATGGCGATTGCGATGGCTAGACAAGGTGGTTTAGGTGTAATTCATAAAAATATGAGTATTGAGCACCAAGCTGATGAAGTTCAAAAAGTAAAACGTTCAGAAAATGGTGTCATCACAGATCCATTTTTCTTAACACCAGAAGAAAGTGTATATGAAGCAGAAGCGTTAATGGGTAAATATCGCATTTCAGGTGTACCGATTGTTGAAAATAAAGATACACGTAAACTTGTAGGTATTCTTACAAATCGTGACTTACGCTTCATTGAAGATTTCTCAATTAAAATTTCTGATGTTATGACAAAAGAAGATTTAATTACAGCTCCAGTTGGTACAACGCTTGAAGAAGCAGAAAAAATATTACAAGACCATAAAATTGAAAAATTACCACTTGTTGAAAACGATGTGCTTCAAGGTTTAATTACAATTAAAGATATCGAAAAAGTACACGAATATCCGTATTCTGCAAAAGACAGCCATGGCCGTTTATTAGTAGCAGCAGCAATTGGTATTTCTAAAGACACAGACATTCGTGCAGAAAAACTTGTTGAAGCGGGTGTAGATGCTTTAGTTATCGATACAGCACACGGTCACTCTCGCGGTGTTATCGAACAAGTGAAAAATATTAAAGGTAAATATCCAGACATCACTGTGATTGCAGGTAACGTTGCGACTGCAGAAGCAACAAAAGCACTATATGAAGCAGGTGCAGATGTTGTTAAAGTTGGTATCGGACCTGGTTCAATTTGTACAACACGTGTCGTTGCAGGTGTAGGTGTACCACAAATTACAGCAGTTTACGATTGTGCTACAGAAGCACGTAAACATGGTAAAACAATTATCGCTGACGGTGGTATCAAGTTTTCAGGAGATATCGTTAAAGCCCTTGCAGCAGGTGGTCATGCCGTTATGTTAGGTAGCTTACTTGCAGGTACAGAAGAAAGTCCAGGACTTGTTGAAATGTTCCAAGGCCGTCAATATAAAGTTTATCGCGGTATGGGTTCATTAGGCGCAATGGAAAGTGGTTCAAACGATCGTTATTTCCAAGAAGACAAAGTACCTAAAAAATATGTACCAGAAGGTGTAGAAGGTCGTATCGATTACAAAGGACCATTACAAGATACAATTTATCAACTTATCGGCGGCGTGAAGAGTGGTATGGGTTACACAGGCTCAAAAGACTTAAAAGCGTTACGTGAAGAAGCACAATTTACAAAAATGAGTGCGGCTGGTTTAGTTGAAAGTCACCCACACGATGTTCAAATCACTAAAGAATCACCAAACTACTCATATTAATGGAATAAAGGAGTAATTACGCGTATGGAAATGGCAAAAGAACAAGAGCTTATTCTTGTCTTAGATTTTGGGAGTCAATACAACCAATTAATTACACGTCGTATCCGTGAAATCGGCGTTTACAGTGAATTGCATGATCACGAAATCTCAATTGACGAAATCAAAAAAATGAATCCAAAAGGCATTATCCTGTCAGGTGGACCAAACTCTGTATATGAAGAGAATGCATTTACCATAGATCCAGAAATTTATAACTTAGGTGTACCGATTTTAGGAATTTGCTATGGTATGCAGCTCACTACAAAATTATTAGGTGGTAAAGTAGAACGTGCGAACCAACGTGAATATGGAAAAGCAACGATTAATGCGAAGTCTGATGAATTATTCTTTGGCTTACCTGAAGAACAAACAGTTTGGATGAGCCACTCTGATAAAGTGATTGATATTCCAGAAGGATTCGAAGTGATTGCAGATAGTCCAAGCACACAATATGCTGCAATTGAAGATAAAAAGCGTCGCATTTATGGCGTACAATTTCATCCAGAAGTGCGTCATACGGAATTTGGTAATGACTTATTACGTAACTTTGTACGTCGTGTATGTCAATGTACAGGCGAATGGACAATGGAAAACTTTATCGATATTGAAGTCGAAAAAATCCGTGAGCGCGTTGGTGATCGCAAAGTGTTATGTGCAATGAGTGGTGGCGTAGACTCATCTGTCGTTGCAGTGTTATTACACAAAGCGATTGGTGACCAACTCACTTGTATCTTTGTAGATCATGGTCTTTTACGTAAAGGTGAAGGCGATATGGTTATGGAACAATTCGGTGAAGGTTTCAACATGAATATCATTCGCGTTAATGCAAAAGACCGTTTCATGTCTAAACTTAAAGGCGTATCAGATCCAGAACAAAAACGTAAAATCATTGGTAATGAGTTTGTGTATGTGTTTGACGATGAAGCATCAAAATTGAAAGGTGTCGATTTCTTAGCACAAGGTACACTTTATACAGATGTTATTGAGTCAGGTACTAAAACAGCACAAACGATTAAATCACACCACAATGTAGGTGGATTACCTGAAGACATGGAATTCGAATTAATTGAACCAATCAACACACTATTTAAAGATGAAGTACGTGCGCTTGGTATTGAATTAGGGATTCCAGAACATTTAGTATGGCGTCAACCATTCCCAGGCCCAGGGCTTGGTATTCGTGTCTTAGGTGAAATCACTGAAGACAAACTTGAAATTGTACGTGAATCTGATGCAATTTTACGCGAAGTGATTCGTGAAGAAGGTTTAGAACGTGAAATTTGGCAATACTTTACAGTACTCCCAGATATTCGTTCAGTCGGCGTGATGGGTGATTATCGTACGTATGACTACACAATCGGAATCCGTGCTGTCACATCTATCGATGGTATGACAAGTGACTTTGCACGTATTGACTGGGAAGTCTTACAAAAAATCTCAACACGTATCGTGAATGAAGTCGATCACGTTAACCGTGTAGTATATGATATTACTTCAAAACCACCAAGTACTATAGAATGGGAATAACAATATGAAAATAAATAACCCTTTAACTAATGGTTAGAGGGTTATTTTTATGGGTTCTCCGTCAAATAGAACTGTTCAATTTAATTAAGGGACTAAACCATTTGACGTTGTTAATCTCTTTAAAATATTTATTTTCATCTTTAATATTAAGTGTTTTTGATATAAAACAGTTCATGGCGCATGATCTCATTTATTAGGGTTTGGTCACTTTCAATAATAGAGGTCATTGCGCCTTTTTGCATCTAAAAAGTAAAAAATTGAACTAGCAACATTTGTAATTTAAATGTCACCAGTTCGATCTATTCTAAAATCATTTATTATAGAACATAGCTAGGAGTGTTATACCAATGGCAATGATTAGAGAGACATTGATATGGATTACTTTATTATTACTTAGTATTATTAACACAATTTCATTTATATTAATTAAAGATACATTATTAAATATCCCATTGTGGCTATCGTGGTTACTTTTTTTAGGTATGACAATTATTATGATACTAATGCTTTTATTTAGAAAGTATTTACAAACAAAATATAAAACATATGAATTTATTAGTAATGATGATTTAAACTTAAAATCAAATGAGTACTTTTTTCAATTCCCCCTCTATGTAGTAGATGACCAAGTAATTCCTGTATACGGGGTGGAGAATATAACATTTACTCCTACATTTTATAATAAAAAGCATAAATTTATGAGCTTATTTGGGTTTTTTCCCATGTATAGCACTTATTTGAATTCTGAAAATAATGAAGTTAAAATTATTCCAAAAAGTGTTTTTCCACTTAGATATAAATACAATGTATATTTAAATAAAAAAAATATAGGTATCTTTGAAATGAGAAAACTTTTTAAGGATAAAGGGATTAAACAACAATTACCTTATGATTTCAAATCTGACAGTGTAAATTATTCATTTAATAACGCTTATATGAGTACGTATACTACTATTTCAAATACAAAAGGTGAAGTAGTGGTTCGATCAAATAGAAGTATTTTGGATTTCTCTAAAAATAAAAGTACAAAGAAACGCGGAGAAAAGCATACTATCACATTTACTAATGATCATCATTGTTTAGAACTACTGTTAGCGCTATATATACAAACTATTATAAACAAGCAAACTCAAAGAGCATCATAGAGAAGTTATTTTACGAAAAATTTCTAATGTATGTTAATAATGATTATTATAGGATTACGATGTTTAAATTAAGAATAGATGTACCAAAATAGTACAATTAATCTGTAATAAGCTGCTATTTATATCTTACTTATTGAATGAAAATAGTTTTTTGATATATGTAATAGGTTTCTGGTGGGGAGTTGATATTGAATTTAAGATTTAGTTCACAGAAAATACATCTATGACAATATAAAGTATGATAAACTAAATATATTCTTATAGAGAAATGTAATTATAATAATGGTAAAAACAATATACATAATTTATGGAACATTCAAAAGCTTATATATTTATTAAGAGTAGATACAGAGTTTGTTATTTTACAAGAACTAATGGTTTACCCTAATACTAAAAATCATGGTATTACAATAGCTTTAAATACTGTAAGACATAGTAGTAAATACATTTATTCATAGGGGGATGTAAATATTGAAAATAAATAATTATTCATTAAAAATTAAGAGGAAAAGTTTAATTGATAATTGTACTTTAAACTTCTACCCTGGTTACGTTAATCATATTGTTGGTAAAAATGGTGTGGGAAAATCACAATTAGCAAAAGACTTTGTATTAAATAATAGTGGTAATATCCCTAAAACTATTACAAATAAAACTACTTTAATTTCTAGCTTCTCTAATATTCCGACAGATATAACAAAGAAAGATTTGTTGAAGTTATTACAAACTAAATTTCCAGCATCAGCTCAAACATTTACTGAAATCATTGAAGTACTTAATATTAAAGAGATACCATCTAAC
Source organism: Staphylococcus canis (assembly GCF_016238445.1). GTDB lineage: Bacteria > Bacillota > Bacilli > Staphylococcales > Staphylococcaceae > Staphylococcus > Staphylococcus canis. The sequence continues at coordinate 32,209 of NZ_JABANU010000011.1, read as the reverse complement.
GTATTGATTAAAAATCTAAGTGATGGTCAAAAGCAAAAACTTAAATTCTTAAGCTTTTTATTAGAAGATAATGAAATAATTATTTTAGACGAAGTGACCAATGCATTAGATAAGAAAACAGTTAATGAGATTTACAATTTTTTAAATAAATTTATACATAATGACAAATCTAAACTTATAGTTAATATTACTCATAATTTATCAGACTTAAGCAATGTACCGGGGAAATATTTTATGTTCAGAAATCGCCAAATAGAAGAATATTTATCTAAAGATCAATTAATAGAAGATTATATTAATCTATAAAAAGGGGTGTAAATATTGAAATTAGAATTTAAAAAGAGTATCTCAAATAAAATAATATTGACATTAGGAATTTTATTTATTTTTCTTTTTTTATTAGGTTATTTTCTACCAGTTGGAATAGACAAAGTTAATAACTTAAGTTATAGTCAGTATTTTTTTAGTGCTTATACTGTTGCAACAGAGTTTGGTTTTTTATTTTTCTCTTTTATTATTGCATATTTTATAAATAAAGAGTATTCAAATAGTAACACGCTTTTTTATAAACTTATAGGTGATAATATTTTTTCATTTTTTTACAAAAAAGTTGCGATACTATTTTTCGAATGTTTTATTTTTATATTCTTAGGTATCACTATTATTTCTTTGGTTTACTCTAATTTTTCACATTATTTTCTTTTGTTAATTTTATTTTCATTAGTTATTTTTCAATATATATTAATTGTTGGTACTATTAGTCTTATTTCTCCTAACGTATTGATAAGTATTGGTATAAGTATTATTTACTGGATTGGCTCTATAATATTAGTAGCTATTAATAAAAATATTTTTGGTGTTATTGCACCGTTTGAAGCTAGTAATACTATGTATATGTCTATAGATCAAATACTTAGTAATAAAATGATGATGATTACTTCACATGATGTATGGACAATAATTTTGTTCTTTATTCTCATTATAACGGTTAACTCTATAACATTGGTTTTAGCAAAAAAGAGATGGTTAAAATTAGGTATGTAAATTTAATTTTCTAGGGCGTTACATATAAATCTAGTGTTAAATATATTAGCGTTTATGTAATTATATATTTTAATTAGTTAGTTTGTTTTGGCAAAGAGCAAAAAAGGTTCTATCTAATGGTGTTATAGTGAAGTTTCACACTACACCCATTGATAGAACCTTTTTGTCACCAAGACAGTTAATTAAAAAACAGTGTGTTCTGTTATAAATTAGATTTTTAGACATTTTACAATCAACCTTGGAGTATAAGATGATATATTGGTTCATTTATAATCGGTTTTAAGCATTGATTGCTATGCTGTATTGAATTTGATGCGATATGAGATTTGAGGATCAATAACGCTTTTGTAAGGGTATTGATTGACTAATTCACAATTACGATAAGCGTTTTGATATTGATGAGAATGATACCACATTTTGAAGTGTAATTCCGTATCCCATAAAGTGATGATAAGATAATAATCATCAGGCTTTTGAGGTCTTAGGATTCTTAATGCAACAAACCCTTCTAAATCTTCAAGTTGCTCATCTACATCAATGAATTTAGATTCAAATTCATCTGCTTTATTATTAATGACTTTAATATAATTTAAAACGCAAAACGTTTGTTTTTTTAATTGACCGACACTTTCTAAGACAGAATATGTCTTCCATTCGTTATTTTTATAAATTGTAATATCTTGATTTTCACTAATGATATACAATTTATCTTGATGGCATAAGTTCATAAGCTATACCTCCTTACACATTAATGTAATACCCACTATAAACAGGGTCTAAAGCGGCATTTTTAATTTATTTTTAATTCTATATCATCATTATCAAAACGGTTGAAACTGAGTATGTAAATAGTATCTTTTTAATATTTTGGAGATATAGCATAAAAAAATAGTTGTATAACTTAAAAACCCGAGACATTCAAGTAAAAGTGAATGCCCCGGGTTTTTATATGTTGCTAAAGTGTTTCATGTCTTTAGAAGTATTCAATTATTTGTTAAATAAACCAGTGAAGAATTCTACAGCTTTTTTAATTAAGTCAACGATGAATGTCATGTGAACTCACCTCCTGTAGTTGATTTAATGTTATTATATCGGCAATTTTGAACTTTTAGGGCGATTTTTCGTACTTTAATAAAATAAACGCTTATGTGTCTTTAAAGTGACAAATTTCAGACAGTTAGGATGACTTAAATGTCTAAATTATGAAAAAACATATATTTTGTTGAAAGTGAAAGCGTTTTTAATAAAGCTATTGACTTTTACAGTAAGACGCGTTAATGTGAGATGAATCACAAAATAAAGTGATAGTGAATTTAACACTAATTATGATTAATTTTAATTTAAAATAAATATTGGGAGGTTCTCATCAATGGGTAACACAGATTTGAAGCGAAATTTAGGTTTTTTCGCGGCACTTTCTATTGTCATGGGATCGGTGATTGGCTCGGGTGTCTTCTTTAAAATTTCCAATATTACCGAAGTGACAGGATCGACAAGTTTAACAATGTTCGTTTGGTTCTTTGGAGGATTAATCACAATTTGTGCAGGATTGACAGGAGCGGAATTGGCTGCTGCTATTCCTGAAACAGGTGGTTTAACGAAATATATTGAGTATACGTATGGTAACTTTTGGGGCTTTTTATCAGGTTGGGCTCAAAGTTTTATTTATTTTCCAGCTAATATCGCAGCGCTCGCTATTGTTTTTGCGACACAAATCGTCAATCTCTTTCAAATCGCGCCCCAATACATTGTACCAATAGCTATCATTAGTGCGGTTTCAATATTAATTATTAACTGTATGGGATCACGTGCTGCAGATACTTTGCAAAAGGCAACGTTAATCATTAAGCTGATTCCTATTATTATTATCGTGATTGCAGGCGCATTTCAAGACAATGATGTAGCATTTTCATTATTTCCAATTGAAAATGGTACACAATCAGGATTTTTCACTGCACTAGGTAGTGGTTTACTTGCGACAATGTTTGCGTATGATGGTTGGATTCATGTTGGAAATATTGCTGGTGAGCTTAAACGTCCTAAAAAAGATTTACCATTGGCAATTGCACTAGGTATTGGTTGTATTATGGTAGTGTATTTATTAATTAATGCTACATTTTTAATGACATTACCAATATCACATGTAGCTGGAAATTTAAATGCTGCAAGTGATGCATCTATAGCGTTATTTGGTCAAAATGGTGGAAAAATCATCACGCTTGGTATATTAGTTTCTGTATATGGTACAATGAATGGCTATATGATGACAGGCATGCGTATTCCATATGCAATGGCTGAATTAAAACAACTGCCATTCCAGAAATTATTCTTAAGTTTAACGAAAGCAGGTGCACCATGGTTAAGTGGTGTGGTGCAAGTAGTTATTGCGGTATTTATGATGCTATTAGGTGCGTTTGATACGATTACAAATATGTTGATTTTCGTGATTTGGACGTTCTATAGTATGGCTTTTGTAGCAGTTATTATCTTAAGAAAACGTGAACCTGAGATGCAACGACCTTACAAAGTGCCACTTTATCCGGTGGTACCACTTATCGCATTAGTATCTGGGATTTTTGTGTTAATCAATACGCTATTCACACAACCAGTCTTAGCATTAACAGGTATTATCATAACACTTACAGGTATACCGATTTATCTTTATCAAATGAAGAAACAAAGCTCATAGTAATTAAGGATAGAGCACTAACACATATGGAAAAGGTGTTAGATGCTCTATCTTTTTATGTTAAAAACTAAAAAATAAGTTTAGGTTGATTTAAACGCAAGTGCTTTCTTAACTTTTTTGTTTATGTTACTGTTGATAATGGTGTGTTCGTAAATTTTGGATAAAGGAGTGTGTAGAGGTGCAATTTATAAAAGTTTTTTGTGTAACGTTCTTATTAAGTTTGATAGGCTTTTTTGTTGGCGGACTCGTAGCGCATGATGTTGCATGGCTTCATATTTTAAGTTTATCTTTCTTACTAAGTCTTTTAGTAACATGGTCAGTAAATCCTATCACGCCTTTTACATTGCGTGGCCATACAAATGAAGAACATCATACGTTTTAAAAATAAATATAAATCGTTTAAGAGGAAGTTGGACGTGGTAAACACGAACCGCTACCTCTATTTTTATGTTTAGAAAAGGAGAATAAGTATGATTGATGTTATTTCTGCGATTGGTTCGATTGGGACATTTATCATGGCACTTTTTTATTTCATTTCGGTATCAGTGCAACTGTATCAAATGAAGATGAGTTTTTTACCGGCACTTGGGTTTAATCAAATCTTGATGACGCGTGACGGTAATCGATTAACGTTAAAAAATACGACCAATCAAGACACACCTGAGTTGGGGGATGACTTTTTAAAACTTTACAATTTAGGTGCTGGTGCAGCGAAACAAATTGTTATTCAAATTTACTTGAATGGTGGAGAGTTACTACAAGAGAAGTATATTAGTATTTTGCCAAGTAAAGAAAGTTATTTACTGCCGATTAATGAGGATGTCTTTCACGAATTAGATCGTACCATTGAAAATAATGGATATGAAGCGGATTTACAAATTAACATTAAATATAAACATAATGTCAGTCGTAAAACGCAAGAAATTAACTTAAATAGTAAGATTGATATTTTCAATCGTTATCATGAAACAGCGGTTTACGAATTACAATTTGTACAAGCTAATTAAAAGTAAGATATAGCCTGAGATTGGAATGATGATCATGTCCTTGAATAGAGAGGGTGGTCTTCCAATCTCAAGCTATTTTTTTAATTTTGCAGTTGCAGTGCGTTTTGATGATGATGTGATAGCAGTGTGTATGCCATTTCAATGTAAGGCATTTTGAGTTGATGGCGTGTTGCAGCTCGATAAATATAGCCTTGTATAGCGTCCACTTCTAACGGTTGGTTGTTAATGATGTCATAATACATACTTGTCCCCATTTGATCCGGATATCCTTGATAAATCTTCATAATATCTTTCACTATGGATTGAGAGAATGGAATACCTTCATGTTGTGCTATAGCCACACCTTCTTGTAATAAGTGTTCACATAATTGTACCATGGCTTTATTTTTGAGCACTTGTGCAGTGTCACGACTTAGTGCGGTGATAGTATTAATCCCTAAATTAACAAGTAATTTATACCATATTTTATGTTCGATTTCATTTTCTAAGTGTAAGATTAACTGTGTATGTGCAAGGGTTTCAGCCAGTTGTTCTGTAATGTGATCACGTTGAATGTGTAGCACTTGATCTCTAAAGTGAGTCACGTGATTGCCTTGTTTTTGACCGCTAATATAAACTACTGCTTGATAAACGCGATAAGGTGCGAATTGTTGTAAATTTTGATATCCATTTTGTGCGAGAATGATACACGTCTTGTCATGAGTCATATGTGGTAGATAAGGCAAAACGCTATCAAGTTGATAAGTTTTGACGGCAATGAAAATGACATCATAGCGTTCAGTAGTTTTAGGTAATGCTTGTACAGCTATTGATTGTGTTTCTGAAGTTTTTGCTTCTTCATAGATTAATGTGGTTGCACGTCGTCCTAGCAAAGTCACATGTGGATAGTCCTGTAACGCGACAGCAAGAGACGTTCCGACAGCGCCTGGTCCGATGATTGCAATTTTAGTCATATCATTTCTTCCTCGTTCCGTTTTTGTTTATACTATTTGTTGTATGATAGTATAACAAAAAGGGTGAAACTGTGTGAAAACTTTAAGTAATATTCAACAAATGAAACAAGATGGCGAAAAGATATCAATGGTAACAGCTTATGATTACCCAAGCGCTAAACAAGTGGAACAAGCTAATATTGATATGATTCTTGTTGGAGATTCATTAGGCATGACGGTGCTTGGCTATGAGAGTACAGTAGATGTGACATTAGAAGATATGATTCATCATAGCCGTGCTGTGCGTCGAGGTGCACCAGATACGTTTGTTGTGGTAGATATGCCTTTTGGTACAGTCGGTGTCGATCCAACGACAGATATACAAAATGCGATTCAATTATATCAAACAAGTCGTGGAAATGCGTTGAAAGTTGAGGGTGCGCATCTTACACAATTTATTGCACAAGCAACAGCAATGGGGATTCCAATTGTGTCGCATCTTGGTCTTACACCGCAAAGTGTAGGTGTGATGGGCTATAAATTACAAGGAGCTACAAAAGAAGCGGCTACACAATTGATTGAAGATGCTAAAGCGGCAGAACGTGCAGGTGCCGTAGCGCTCGTAGTAGAAGCAATACCAAGTGATTTAGCTCGAGCTATTAGTTCACAATTAACGATTCCAGTTATTGGTATTGGTGCAGGAAAAGATACCGATGGCCAAGTGTTAGTGTATCATGACATGCTTAATTACGGTGTTGATCGTCATGCTAAATTTGTGAAACAATATGAGGATTTCTCAGTTGGTGTCGCTGCGCTAGAACAATATCATAGCGAAGTAAAACGTGGCGCCTTCCCATCTGAAGCATACACATATAAGAAACAAATTATGAGTGAGGTAGACGCATGACACAAGTCGTAACAACTATACAAGAAATGCAACAACGGACAACACAACATCGTTTAGAAGGTAAAACAATTGGTTTTGTTCCTACAATGGGGGCATTACATGAAGGGCATCTTACAATGATGCAACAATCGATTCATGAAAATGACATTACTGTTATCAGTGTATTCGTAAATCCGCTTCAATTTGGTCCACACGAAGATTTTGATGCCTACCCGAGACAAATTGAGCAAGACGTTGCAGCTGTCGAAGCGATTGGTGTTGATTATGTCTTTTATCCGACAATAGAAGAAATGTATCCGGATGAATTAGGAATCACATTAAAAGTAGGCCGTCTTGCGGAAGTGTTAGAAGGTGCAAAACGTCCGGGGCACTTTGAAGGTGTGGTAACAGTTGTGAATAAATTATTTAACATCGTACAACCGCATCATGCTTATTTTGGAAAAAAAGATGCGCAACAACTTGCAATTGTTGAAAAAATGGTTCAAGACTTTAATCATCCAGTACAGATACATGGTGTCGATATCGTTCGAGAAGCAGATGGTCTGGCAAAAAGCTCTAGAAATGTCTATTTAACACCAAAAGAACGTGAAGAAGCTGTACATTTGCATCAGAGCTTGTTACGCGCGCATCAATTATATATGCAAGGTGAGCGAGAAAGCCAAGTCATTGTTGACGCGATTACAAATTATTTAAAAACACATACAAGTGGGCGTATCGAAGAAGTTGCGGTGTATAGCTATCCAGAACTTGAAGAACAACACTATATCGAAGGTCGTATTTTTATTTCATTAGCGGTAAAATTTTCAAAAGCCCGACTGATTGATAATATCATCATTGACCCTAATGACAGATAAGTATCACACATTGAACCGAGCACATGTGATTGAAAAATCCGTGTAAATGCATTATGATGAAGCAATCAAAATACTTTGGAGATGAAAAAAGAATGATTAGAACAATGATGAACGCTAAAATTCATCGTGCCCGTGTCACAGAATCAAATTTAAATTATGTTGGTAGCATCACAATTGATTCAGATATATTAGACGCTGTTGATATTTTACCGAATGAAAAAGTGGCTATTGTGAATAACAACAATGGTGCGCGCTTTGAAACTTATGTGATTGCAGGAGAACGCGGAAGTGGTAAAATTTGTTTAAACGGTGCGGCTTCAAGATTAGTAGAAGTAGGCGATGTAGTCATTATCATGACATACGCACAACTCGATGAAAAAGAGTTACTCACACATAGTCCAAAAGTTGCCGTGATGAATGAAGATAACCAAATTGTTCAAATGATTACAGAAAAAGAAAATACAATAGTTCAATAAAAAGATACTCACTATGTTTGAATTTTGAATTGAGTATTAAGAAGCTAATTTGACGTATATCCTCATAAAGAGACGTAACGTCAATTTAGCTTCTTTTTTAATATCATTTGATTCCATATTAAGTTAATGAAAGCGGTTAATTCAACGTTTTTATAGTTATTGTTACAACTTTTCAACAATTAAATCTATTAAATATTTATATTTTTACATGTTTTTGATTGTCATTTTAGATTCAATGTGACATACTTTTTATAAATAGTATGACATAATAAATATGAGGTGTTAAAAATGACTAAATATGTGTATGCTTTTGATGAAGGTCAAAAAGATATGAAAGATTTACTTGGAGGGAAAGGGGCTAACTTATCTGAAATGAAACGCTTAAGCCTACCTGTTCCAGATGGCTTTACCATTACTACAGAAGCGTGTATTAATTATTTAAAACAAGGTGAAACATTATCAGATGAAGTAGTTCAACAACTTGCTGATCAATTAGAAGCATTTTCGTTACGTACAGGAAAAGCTTTTTCTTCAGACGAGCAGTTGTTATTAGTATCTGTACGTAGTGGTGCTAAAATCTCTATGCCGGGTATGATGGATACTATTTTAAACCTAGGATTAAATGATGATAACGTGAAAAAGCTTGCTGAAAAAACAGGCGATGCACGTTTTGCTTATGATTGTTACCGTCGTTTATTACAAATGTTCGGTGAAGTCGTATATGGTATTCCAATGACTGCATTTGATACATACTTTAATACGTTTAAACAAGAACACAATTATACGAATGACGCAGATATTTCAGCGGAAGGGCTTCAAGACATTTGTGAGCATTATAAAACGATTTATCTTGAAGAAGTGCGTAAACCATTCCCACAAGATCCTCAAAAGCAATTGCTTGAAGCGGTAGAAGCCGTATTTAAATCGTGGGATAACGATCGTGCACGTGTATATCGTGATCTCAATGATATCCCACATACAATTGGAACTGCTGTAAATGTTCAAGAAATGGTGTTTGGTAATAGTGGTTCAAATAGTGGTACAGGTGTTGCGTTCACACGTGATCCGGGTACAGGTGAAAATAAATTATTTGGTGAGTATTTACTGAATGCGCAAGGGGAAGACGTTGTAGCAGGGATTCGTACACCGCAAGATATTTCAACGTTAAAAGATCAAATGCCTCACGTGCATCAAGAATTTGTAGATGTATCCAAACGACTTGAGACACATTATAAAGATATGCAAGATATTGAATTCACTATTGAAAATGGTAAGTTATATTTATTACAAACCCGTAACGGTAAACGCACAGCTAAAGCGGCAATTAATATCGCGGTTGATTTGGTTGAAGAGGGTATCTTAACCAAAGCAGAAGCCATTACTAAAGTCGATGTTAAATCGATTGATACGTTATTACATCCTACATTCAAACCAGAAGCACTTGAAGCAGCAGAAGTGATTTCAAAAGCAGGTTTACCTGCAAGTCCAGGTGCAGCTACAGGACATATTGTCTTCTCAGCGGAAACGGCCAAGTTACGTGCAGAAAGTGGCGAAAAAGTTATTTTAATGCGTCCGGAAACGTCTCCTGAAGATATTGAAGGGATGATTGCGAGTGAAGCGATCGTCACGACTCATGGAGGTATGACATCGCATGCGGCAGTTGTTGCACGTGGTATGGGTAAATGTTGTGTAACAGGATGTTCTGATCTTGAAATCAATACAACTGCGAAAACGGTGACATACCAAGGCAAAACATTAAACGAAAATGATATGATTTCAGTCGATGGTGCGAAAGGAGATATTTATCTTGGCGAGATCGCAACGACTAACGCAGAGCACAGTCCATCGTTTGATCAACTAATGCAATGGTCAGAAGAGATTGCACGTTTAAATGTACGCATGAATGCAGAAACAAAGTCAGATATTGAAATGGGCTATCAATTTAATGCAAAAGGGATTGGACTTGTACGTACTGAGCATATGTTCTTTGGTGCAGAACGTCTCGTTGAAATGCGACGTTTCATCTTATCGAGTGACGATGCAACACGTATCGAAGCTTTAAATAAAATTCGTGAAAACCAAACAGAAGACTTCGAACAAATCTTCCGTTTATCAGGTGAACGTCCAACGATTGTGCGTTTATTAGATCCACCGCTTCATGAGTTTTTACCGCGATCTGCTGAAGAGATGACGAGTGTTGCGCAACAATTATCAATTTCTGAGAGAGAATTGAAGCAACGCATGGACGAATTACATGAGACTAACCCAATGTTAGGCCACCGCGGTTGTCGTCTTGCAATTACGTATCCAGAATTATATGTGATGCAAACAGAAGCCATGATGGGTAGTGTGGCACGTCTCAAACAAGAAGGTATCACATGTCAGCCTGAAATTATGATACCACTTGTATCAACAGTGGAAGAGTTTAATATTTTAAAATCACAAATTACAGACACGATAACAGAATTAGAATCACAACATGGGAAACTGCCACATCTTATCGGAACAATGATTGAAACACCGCGTGCATGTATGATTGCTGGTCAATTAGCTAAAGTGTGTGACTTCTTTAGTTTCGGTACAAACGATTTAACACAACTCACATATGGCTTTTCACGTGATGATGCGGGTAAATTTATTAATGACTATATCAATCAAGAGATATTACCAATCGATCCGTTCCAAACGATTGATGTTGATGGTGTTGGCGCATTAATACGTATGGCTGTTGAGCAAGCTAAAGCACAAAACACATCACTTAAAATTGGTGTATGTGGTGAGTTAGGTGGCGATCCAAAATCTATCCACTTCTTTAATGGACTTGACATTGACTATGTATCTTGTTCACCATTTAGAGTACCAGGCGCAATTTTAGCGACTGCACAAAGTGAAGTGGAAAGTGGGAGATAATGTGGCAGAACGTCAATTAAGTATTTTCATCGTATCAGACTCATTAGGGGAAACAGCACAACGTATGGTGCATGCGGTGATGAGTCAATTTCCAGATCTTGAACAAGTGGAAGTAAAGAAATTCTCATTTATTAAGGATAAATCAGAATTAATTCAAGTTCTCGATTTAGCGAAAGCACGTGAGGCAATAGTGGTTACGACACTTGCTTTAAAAACGTATCAACTTGCAGGTCAAGCCTATGCTAAAGAACATGGGATTCAATATGTAGATTATATGTCGCCACTTATGTCTATCGTAGAAGAGAAATCTGGCATCACACCAACTGAAGAAACAGGTATGATTCGTAAGTTGGATGAGGAGTATTTTAGACGTATTGAAGCGATAGAATACTCAGTAAAATATGATGATGGTAAGCATTTTACAGATATTGGAGAAGCGGATGCTTTAATTGTTGGGGTGTCACGTACTTCGAAAACACCGCTTAGTATGTATTTAGCGAATAAAGGATATAAAATAGCGAATATACCGCTTGTTCCAGAAGTAGACATTCCTGAGTCTGTGTATCAACATCCGAACTTGAAAGTATTCGGACTGACAGCAAGTCCTCAATATATTATGAACATCCGAACTGAGCGTGTGAAAACGTTAGGGATTACAGGACGAGCGAATTACAATGACTTAGCGCGCATCAAAAAAGAACTTGCTTATGCGGAAGAGGTATTTAAAAAATTAAATGCTACAGTGATTAACACTGAATATCGCTCTATTGAAGAATCGGCCTTTTATATCGAGAAATTTTTACCGAAATATCATTAAAAATAAAGCCTGATGTGCAACGTGACACATCAGGCTTTTGTCATAACAGCTATTTAATTCGACGTCCACGATTATTTGTAGTTGGGACTAGGAAATATAGTACTGCAAAAACTACAACTGAAATAAATGTTACAGTCGCTGTGAAGCTAGGACTAAGTTGAAATAACACAGAAGACAATGCGCATAACGTGCTCAAAATGATTACGATAAGATATACAATTTCCTTTGCTTTTTGAGTCATTTTTATTCACCTCTTTGTTCACTTTAATCATACCAAAACCACTCCAACATGCAATATGTAAATACATTATTCCCTTTTTACATTAAAAGTATATATGCTATTGCGAAGGTGTTTATATTATGGTATATTAACCACAATTGAGCGAAAATACTTTATCGCTTTAAAGTGTAACGGAGGTGTGACTGTGTCGAAGCAATCACAATGGAAAACGTCAACCGGATTTATTCTGGCAAGTGCTGGATCTGCTATTGGACTAGGGGCAATGTGGAAATTCCCTTATATGGCGGGTTTATATGGCGGTGGTGCGTTTTTATTAATGTTTTTAATCTTCACGATTTTAATTGGCCTCCCTTTATTAGTAATGGAGTTTACTGTAGGGAAAATAGGACGTACATATACGACAGAAATATATGGAAAACTCACGAATCGTAAGTGGCTGAATATTATCGGGTGGAACGGTAATATTGCTGTTTTTGTATTGTTTGGGTTTTATAGCGTAATCGGCGGATGGATTATTATTTATATTAGTATCGTATTGATGCAATTGCTACATGTGCTCCCTCAAAGTTTAAGTGACATCCATTTTGAATCTATTATTAGCAACCCAGTTTATACTGTTTTAGGACAATTTATTTTCATTAGTATCACTTGTGCAATCGTGATGCTTGGTGTAGAAAAAGGACTAGAAAAAGCATCAAAAGTGATGATTCCGTTATTATTTATCTTTTTATTAGTAGTTGTAGGTAAAGCTTTATCGCTTGAAGGTGCAATGGAAGGGGTTAAATATTTATTAGAACCTCGAATTTCAGAGATTACTATGGAGTCTATGCTATTTGCGTTAGGACAATCATTTTTTGCTTTATCTTTAGGAACCACAGGGATGATTACGTATGCGAGTTATGCACCTAAAGCAATGACTATTAAATCATCAGCATTAACGATTGTCATTATGAATATTTTTATTTCTATTCTTGCAGGACTTGCAATTTTCCCAGCACTCAAAGCATTTGGATATCAACCTCAAGAAGGTCCTGGATTGCTGTTTAAAGTGTTGCCTTTAGTGTTTGAGAAAATGCAGTTTGGAACATTATTTTATGTGATATTTTTAATTTTATTCTTATTCGCTGCTTTAACCTCATCCATCTCATTATTAGAACTTAATGTTTCTAATTTGACGCAAAATGATAATTCAAAACGCTTAAAAGTATCGATATGGGTGAGTATTGCAGTGTTTATCATTAGTGTCCCAGCCATGTTATCGTTTAGTGCTTTAAGTCACTTTACGTTTGGGGCAGGTACGATTTTTGATAATATGGACTACTTAGTATCGAATATTTTAATGCCACTTGGCGCATTAGCAACGACTTTGGTGGTTGGACAATTGTTAGATCGACAACAACTTAAACAAGGTTTTGGTGCGGACCGATTCAAATTATTTTATCCATGGTACGTGCTTGTTAAGTATGTGTTACCATTGATTATATTACTCGTTTTTGTTTTGCAACTTATCTAAGAACGTAACTTAAAAGGCGTAACCGTTATTATGAAATGATGACGATTACGCCTATTTTTTATGATTCTAGTTGGCCTGTCTTTACAAACTGACATAATTGATGAATCATATGGCGACTGAGTTGTCGTTCTTTATCAGATACTGTTGCACCATTTGCTTCTAGGATATCTAGGCGGCCCATCCAAAAAATGACATCTAATATATGATAAGGTGAAGCATAAGCTGGATGTGAAGGATGTGACCAATTAAATGTATATGGCCAAACGGTTGTATGTTTTGAGAGTTCGGCTAATAGTTGTTGATATGGACGTTTAAAGTGATGTTCTGTAATATAGTCACGTTGTTGTTGCGCAGTTTGAATCTCATTTCTATCTGGAACTTCAAGTCCACCACGCTCAACTACAGCTTGAAATTGATCGATTGGTAACCGCTTCTCTTCACTCGCAATATAAATATCTCCTTCTGCTTCTGTCATACTAAAGAGTATAGGAACTTGAACGTGTTGATAATCAGCATCCATCGCCTCAGTTTCAATTGGTTGATAGAGTAGTTCTAGCCCTTTAGATGGGCCGTGTTGTGCTTGAAGTTTGTCCATAAGCTTAAGAATATCCTCTTGTGATAATGTTTCAAAACTTTGATCTTTGAAATATTGTGCTCGAAGTTCTGAAAATTCATGTGCCTTACGCACGCCATCCTCTAACGTATCTATATGCAAAATACCACTTAATAAGACAGCATTTTGAATATAAGGACGTACATCAGGTAAACGTAACAACACTTCGATACTCATAGCCCCGGCGGATTGACCCATTAATGAAATATGATTTGGATTGCCACCAAATGCCTCAATATTCTGAGCGACCCATTGGATTGCACAAATTTGGTCGGATAATCCATTATTTTTATCCCAGTCAGCATTTATTGTTGACCAGTCTAGAAAGCCAAAAGCACCTAAGCGATAGTTGAAAGTAACAACAATTACATCTTCTTGTTTTACAATTTCGTGAGGGTGATATACATCTTGGCTCCCGTGCCCATTTAAAAAACTACCACCATAAAAGTAGATAATGACAGGTAATGGATGTTTGACTTTTCGTTGAGGACGCCAAATATTTAAATACAAACAATCTTCAGACTGCGTAAAGGTATGGTGAGCCACTGCAAAAAAATCTTCAAGTGAGTTAGGAGGTTGCACGGGCACACTTCCCCATGTTGTAGCATCCCACTCTCCTTGCCATGGCTCAACGGGTTCTGCATGTTTAAATCGTAGTGATCCAATCGGTGGTTTTGCGTAGGGTACCCCTTTAAAAACTTCATATCCTTCATAACGTTGACCTTTAATAAAACCTAATTTTGTTTGAACACGACACATACTTTTCACACCTTTCTCCCATTGTTATGCTCTATTATAACTGATATTGAGAGGTGTATATAGGAAAGTTATAGTAACGCATTTGATACAGGGATATTGCAAGGACGTGTTTTTTAACTTATAATTCTTATTGATATACTAAGTTTTATAATTAGACAGGAGGATCACTGTTGAAGAACTTCGATTTAATTGGTCATACACCCCTTGTTTTATTAGAACATTACAGTGATGACAATATTCAGATCTATGCCAAGCTTGAAATGTATAACCCTGGTGGGAGTGTCAAAGATAGGTTGGCAAAATATATTATTGAGAAAGCTTTGGCATCAGGAGCGCTCGAAGAAGGCGATACAATTGTCGAAGCAACGGCAGGTAATACGGGAATTGGATTAGCCCTTGTAGCGAATCATTATGGTTTACAATGTACAATATTCGCACCAGAAGGCTTTTCAGAAGAGAAAATTGGGATTATGCGTGCTTTCGGTGCAAAAATATATCGCACCCCGAAAACAGAAGGAATGCTCGGTGCACGTCAAGCGGCTCAACGTTACGCCGATGAACATCGTGCCTTTTATACGAATCAGTTTGAAACCAATGACAATCCAGCTGCATATCAAAAAACACTCGCTCAGGAAATTTTAGAAGAGGTTCCTGAGGTGACGCATTTTGTAGCAGGTGCAGGTTCTGGCGGTACTTTTTCAGGTGTATCAGAAGTATTAACTCAACAACAGATAAAATGTATTGTTGTTGAACCGACTGGGTCCATACTCAGTGGTCAAGAAAAGGGAAGTCACGACACTGAAGGTATCGGTGTTGAAGAATGGCCACGCTTTTTAAATAAAGTTTGGATTGATAAGATTGAAGTCGTTTCGGATGAGGTTGCATTTCAGCACGTTAAAGATATTGCGAAACATGAAGGTATTCTAGTTGGAAGTTCTTCTGGCGCAGCATTAGAAGGTGCTTTGCGAGAAGCCAAGCGTATTGAATCCGGAAAAATTGTTGTCGTTTTCCCAGATAGCAGTGATCGTTACATGTCTAAAAAGATTTTTGAATATGGAGGATAAAATGATGAAGAAAAAAACACAAATGGTTCATGGTGGACACACAACAGACCCGTATACAGGTGCAGTTACTACACCTATTTATCAAACAAGTACATATGAACAAGATGCAATTGGAGATTTACGTTTAGGCTATGAATATTCAAGAACAAAAAACCCAACACGTACAGCATTAGAATCGTTAATTGCGGATTTAGAAGAAGGGCAACACGGTTTTGCATTTGGCTCAGGTATGGCTGCAGTTAGTGCAATTGTCATGTTATTAGATCAAGGAGATCATATCATTGTTGGGTCAGATGTATACGGTGGTACATACCGTGCAATGACGAAAGTATTTACACGTTACGGCATTGTTTTTGACTTTGTGAACACAACAGATATTCAAAATATTGAAGCGAAAATTACTGATAATACAAAAATGATCTTTATCGAGACACCATCTAATCCGCTTCTACGTATTACAGATATTAAAGCGGTGAGCGAGATTGCGAAAAAACATGATTTAATTTCAGTGGTGGACAATACCTTTATGACACCATATTTCCAAACACCATTAACACTTGGTGCGGACATTGTTGTGCATTCTGGAACAAAATATCTTGGTGGACACAGTGACGTTGTAGCAGGACTTATCGCATTAAATGATGATGCACTTGCAGAACAAATTGGATTCATTCAAAACTCGACAGGTGGCGTACTTGGTCCTCAAGACAGTTATCTTCTTGTACGTGGTATTAAAACGCTAGGATTACGTTTAGACCAAATTCAACGCAATGCCATCGCAATTGTTGAAATGTTGAATGAACATGATAATGTGGTTCGCGTATATCATCCAAGCCAATCGTCACATGTAAACTATGACGTACACCAAGCTCAAGCGCAAGGTGTACCAGGTATTGTATCCTTTGAAGTAGCAGATGTTGAAAAAGCAAAACATCTCGTGCAACAAACGAAATACTTTACGTTAGCTGAAAGTTTAGGTGCGGTAGAAAGCTTGATTTCAGTACCAAGTTTAATGACACACGCTTCTATTCCAGCTGATGTTCGCGCAAAAGAAGGTATAGCAGACGGTTTAGTGCGGCTATCTTTAGGTATTGAAGATACAGAAGATATCGTAGCAGATTTAAAACAAGCATTAGACACGCTATAAGTTAATAAATCCATTCAGCACTAGAGCATTAGTCAAAGTGACGCGGCTTTTTGTCGTAAATACTTTGGCTAGTGCTCTAGTTTTTTGTATATAGTACTTTTAATAAGCGTTTAAATGATTCTTATTAACGTGCAATATATGATTCGTTTATTAATTCAACACATAATATTTTTTATGATATGAAAATTTAATATCGTTATTTGTAATCATAATGTTATATAACAGATATATTTATAATCTGAGACACGGTGTATAATAAATTGTAGAATATCATGCAATTTATCAAGGAGGAAGATTCTGTGCAAAAGAAAATGATGACAGCGATTATTGGCACGTCGGCATTAGCGACATTAGCTTCTATCGATGCTGATGCTGCAACATCGTATCGTGTTAAAGCGGGTGATTCTTTGTGGTCAATTGCCAATCAATACCAAATTTCAATCAGTCAATTAAAAGGGGCAAATAATCTCACATCTAACCTTATTTTCCCAAATCAAGTATTAACGATTCCGGGTCAAGGTCAAGCAAACCGTTCAAATACTATAAGTCAAGCATCTAGTGTTTACACTGTACAAAGTGGGGATACGTTATCACAAATTGCCGCGCGTTATGAAACAACGTATCAAAATATTATGCAGTTAAATGGATTGTCTAACTTTATTATTTATCCAGGTCAACAACTAAAGGTGAGTGGAAGTGCTGCGTCGACACCTTCTACAAGTACACCACAAGTTAATACAGGTGGCACACGTTATTACACTGTAAGATCAGGAGATTCCTTATCTGCTATTGCTGCGCGTTACGGAACAACATACCAAAACATTATGCAGTTAAATGGATTAAACTCATTTCTCATTTATCCGGGTCAGCAGTTGAAAGTGAGCGGTACTTCATACGGGGGAACAAACCAAAGTAGTCAGTTGAATAATACGATTACCAATGGTTATTATACTCCTGTTTTTAATCATGCGAACTATTATGATTGGGGTCAATGTACATGGCATGTATTTAATAGACGTCAAGCAATGGGGAAAGGCATTAGTACATATTGGTGGCACGCGAATGCTTGGGATGATAATGCATTACGTGACGGCTATACGATTGATTACACTCCAACAGTAGGCGCTATTTTACAATCTGATATGGGCTATTTTGGACATGTCGCGTTTGTAGAGCGTATTAATAGTGATGGCAGTATTTTAGTTTCTGAAATGAATTATAGTGCAGGGCCAGGCATTGCCACATATCGCACGATTCCGAGCTATCAAGCAACGCAATTTAAGTATATTCATTAACATATGCTGAGCACACATGTGTAACACAGTAATAACTCCATACTCATACTGTGTATTTACATAGAAACAAAGCTTGAATGCAGAGGATTATTGAAAATATGCATAAATAAGAACCACTTACATATGTATACTTATGGAAGCAGTGTTGCTTCAAAAGTGATAACATAGTGAAGTGGTTCTTTTAAAATCTTAAGTTGAGGATTCTTGATTACATGTATTGATATGGGGTATGATACGCTTTACCCTATTTCAATATATGTTTTAGCGTGATTGTAAGAATTTAATTTTTTGAACAGATGATACAATTTGACGGCCTAGTGAAATCAGAGACCATGTTCTTACAAGTTTGCTTTTAGACTTAAATGCAAGATAAGTGTCTAAAGCAACATCGATTAATCCAATCGCAATAGAGATATAGCTTAATTTACGATGCTTTGAACGGTAAACAAATTCATTATAAACATCAAGCGTGATTGAAGTACCAGATAAAAGTAATGATACTAAACTTAAACCTTTATTCGACTTATTCGTCATTTGAATCGCTCCTTAAACTTAAAATCATACTGACCTTAGTATAACACTTTTACAGTATCTGTCCTATTAGACGACTTTAGACTAGGACTTTAGAAGGATAGGAATATGAGACTTAATGATGATTGTTCATAGATGAAAATAGAGTGGTTTTTTGCTATGATTAAGTTGTTAACTTGTATAAATTTTGTGTTAATTTGCTACAAATTCTATAATAATAATAAATAATAAAATAAGCTTAAGGAGTGGTTAAATGAAAAAATTGACAAAAATTATGTTAGCTTCAAGTTTGTCAGCAACGATGTTATTAGGTGCAACAACAGCCGTACCAAATGCAGAATATGCACAAGCTGCGACACAAACACAACAACCTTACTACACATATGAAGGTGTATTTAACTACAAAAATAACGATGCCTTAAAAGATCCAACATTTTACAATGCGCTAAAACACGGCAATTTTAAATATGAGGGTCTTAAAGTGGGCGAGTCTACATTTCAAGATGTTCAAAAAGCATTAGGTAAAGATATGAAGCAGTATTATCATGAAAAAGGCATCAAATACTATGAGAAAAATGATATTATCATTGGTATTAAAGATGGAAAATTAGTCGATTTAACATTACTTGTAGATAAGGTTCAAAATAGTAGTCAAGATATGGCAAAACATGTAAAATTAGGCGAAATATATGAAACAGACTCAACATATGTCGCTTTTTATCGCGGTAACTCAATTGTTATTAAATCTAAAGCATTAGGTAAAAAAGCAGTATCATCACCTCAAAATGCATAATATCAAATAAGCGGTGAAGGAATGCCTGCTATGCATTCACTTCGCCGCTTTTTTCGCATTACAGTCATTTAAGCATTACTCTGGTTGAATGTACGTTTTAAGGTGCGCTGCTGTTACAGAATTTTCGACCTCAAAGATGCGATGTGGGGGACCGCTAAATAGTATTTGTCCACCTTGTGTTCCCGCGTACGGACCGACATCAATGAACCAATCAGCTTGAGTCATCATCGTTAAGTTATGTTCGATGAGAATGACCGTATTCTGCGCTTCGATTAAAGCGTTAAATCGTCCTTCTAATATTGGGATATCGTCTTCGTGTAATCCAGTAGTAGGTTCATCAAAAATAAATATTTTACCTGTTACGGATTCTGTAAGATAGCGACTGAGTTTGACGCGCTGAATTTCTCCGCCAGATAAAGTGTCTAAAGATTGTCCTAAAGTCATGTAACCAAGTCCGGTAGACTGTAAAGCTTCAAGTGGCGTATAAATTTTTTCATGATTTTTAAAAAGTGTGATCCCTTCATCTACTGTTAGAGCAAGCACATCTGCAATGGACTGACCATTAACAGTTGCTTCTAAGACTTCTGGTTTATATCGCGTCCCGTGACATACTTCGCATACTTGAGAGAAATCTGGCATAAAGGCAAGCTCTGTTTTGATGACACCTTTACCATTACAATTAGGACAAGCGCCTTCTGAATTATAACTGAATAGACTTTTCTTTAATCCAGTTGCTTCGCTGAAAAAAGTTCGGACATGATCAAAAATATCCATATAAGTCAGTAAATTGGAACGATTAGATGCATGAATCGGTTTTTGATCGATAAAAATGGCATCCGGATGATGTTCGAATCCTGCCTGTATTAATGAACTTTTCCCCGAACCTGCCACTCCTGTTACAACAGTTAAAGCATTTTTAGGAATAGTTGTGGATACATTTTTTAAATTGTGACGTGTAATTGAGTCAAGATGATACCAATCTTGATAATCCTCGGATTGAGTCGTTTTTAAATGATGATGGCGAAGCAGTGCGCGACCTGTGTCTGTATCAGACTGAAGCAGAGCGTCGTAAGTTCCTTCGAATACAGCATGTCCACCATTTTGTCCTGCTTTTGGACCGATATCAATAATATGATCCGCGATTTTGATAACGTCAGGATCATGTTCAACAATGATGACACTGTTGCCTTTATCACGTATGCTTAACATAATATCATTGATTTTTTCAATATCTTCTGGGTGCAATCCAACACTCGGTTCATCAATAATATAAACCAAATCTGTCAAAGGACTATTCAGATGACGGATGAGTTTAATACGTTGAGACTCCCCACCAGATAATGTGGTAGTTTCACGACCTAATGTTAAGTAATTAAGGCCGATGTGATTTAAAGCTTTTAACTGTTGTAATAAAGGTTCAATAATCGTGCGAGCTTTATCACTGTCAATTTTCTCTAAAAAAGGAATGGTTTCTTCGATGGTTAGTGCAGTGAAATCTGCAATGTTGAGTCCATTAATTCGACAACTTAATACCTTTTGATTTAAACGTTGACCATGACATGTTGGACATTGTTGTTTGGTCACAACACGTTCCACATCTTTCAAAAAGCGTTTTTTCTCGAAATTATCATTCAGTAAGAAAGAACGGCGAAAACGATGGATAAGACCTTCAAATTTTGCTGTTTTAGGCCAATTTGAAGGGGGATTTTTTAATTTTGTAGGTTCAGTATATAAGAATGTATCTAGTTCTTCTTGAGTATAATCTTTAAGCTTTTTATCATTATCAAATAACCCAGAATAGCGATAGCGCTTGCCTCTCCAACTATCTGGCTTGAAAGATGGGAAGTTAATCGCACCTTCATTAAGAGATCGATCGAAGTGAATTAATTCATTTAAATCAATATCTTCTACATAACCTAAACCTTGGCACGTCTCACACATCCCATTAGGGTTATTAAATGAAAAGACGTCCGAGTATCCTACAAATGGTTCTCCGATACGTGACCATAACAGACGAACAGAAGCATAAATATCTGAAATTGTCCCAACTGTAGATCTTGAGTTGCCGCCTAATCGCTTTTGGTTAATGACCATAGCAACTGGCAAGTTTTCAATTGCATCTACATCTGGTTTTTCATATTGCGTCAATTGATGTTGAATGTAACTAGAATATGTTTCGTTGAGTAACCGTTCAGACTCCGCAGCAATAGTATTGAACACAAGAGAAGACTTTCCAGAACCTGAACGGCCAGTAACAACAGTCAATTGATATTTAGGAATTGAAACGTTCACATTTTTTAAATTGTTTTGACGTGCACCTTTTATTTTGATATGAGCCATTTTTGATACCTCCAATGCTATCTTTTACCCTATTCCACATGCGACGATGCACTGTGGGTATCATCAGAATGCTGCAATGGGAGATGATCCATATGTTTAATGAGCCATGCAGTCACTATAGCTGTGATAGGAATCGAAATTGCTACTGAGATACCACCGAGAAGGATTGTTATCCACTCTTGTGCAAACAGTTTTGAATTGATGAGGTGGCCGAAACTGTAATGCAAATTGAAGAACCAAATGACTAACGTCAGTCCACCACCTAACAACGCAAGATAAATTGTGTTAGCCGACGTTGCAAGGATTTCTCGTCCAATTCGCATGCCAGATTGAAATAGTTCGCGTTGAGATAAGGTAGGGTTAGTTTGATGTAATTCGTACATAGGTGAGCTAATCGTGATAGTTAAATCGATAACCGCTGCGATAACCGCAAGAATAACAGTAAAAATCATAAATTGCTCCATATCGATACCAATATTTAAGGAAAAAACATAAGTTTCATCTTGTTCTTCAGTTGTAAACCCTTGAAGATGTCCCAGATGTACAGAGCTATAAATACTGCCTAACATCAATAATGTGGTTCCAATACTTGAAATAAAAGCTGCAATCGTTTTTACGTTAAATTGATTGAGAACAAAGAGGTTTAAAGACGCGATAACGATGCAAAATATAAATGTCACAATATAAATTGAAAATCCCCATGCGATACAGATTAATGCCACAATTAAGCATGCGATATTGAGAAATAGTGTGACAAAAGAGATGAGTCCAGTTTTCCCGCCAAACATCATCATTAGAATGAATAGGATTAATCCTAAAATGATAATCGTGTTCATGATAAGTGCACTCCTTTCCATTTATGCCAAACTTGCATAAATGCGATGGTGATAGGAATCGTTAACGCAATACCGATACCACCAGTGATGGCACGTGCAATTTCTAAAGACCAATTCATTGAGATACTATACGTCAGTGTATTTCCATTCTTAAGGAAAATTAAGAACATAGGTAACGCTCCTGCTAAGTATGAAAAGAGTAAAATATTGGTCATTGTGCCCATAATGTCTCGACCTATATTTTGACCTGCTTGAATCCAACGACTTACTGAAATATGCGGTGAGCGTTGCAATATCTCAGCCATTCCACTTGAAATCGTAATCGCAACATCCATTACAGCCCCCAGCGTGCCAATGAGTATGGAAGCAAAAAAGATCGTTTGAGGTTGGGACGTTAGAAATGGCATAGTTTCATATTTAATCCCTTGACTATGTGTCACAGTCAGAACACCCCATGCGATACCAATACATATAAACGTCGCAAGTAGTGTGCTCAACGTGGTAATCACGGTGCGCTTCGTCCATCCGATAACCAAAATAAGGGTAACTGTTGTTGATAGAATGACTGCAATAGCCATTAATAGAAACAGATTCCAATGTGCATGATAGTGGTGGATGAGAATAGCAGATAAAACTGCAATTGTATTACCAATTAAAGATGCGATGGATTGGAGTCCTACATTTTTACCAACAATGAGTAATAAAATCAGAAAAACACTGCTCACAATAGTAATAAGCGTGTCTCTTTTCTTTTCGACAATATAGGTCGACGCATCAGATTTACCAATATGTAATAAGACTTGGTCACCTTTATGATACGCTTGAAACTCTGACTTTGATGCATTATAACGATGCTCAACAGTATAGACATGTCCCTTTTGTTTAGTATTTAACACTTTAATATCTAGTATATCGCTATAAGCAATATCCGTATTATGATGCTCATCTGTTGTTTTTGTACTATGGTGATGGTGTACCTTGGTCACTTCGCCAATAGGTGTACTATAAAACGCTGCATTAAATCGTGTAAATAACGTCAATCCTATAGCGATGATGATACTCATTAAAATGAGGTAAGTCCACGGACGTTTCATATAACGTCTATACATAATATCAAACTCCTTAGTGATAGGTCGTATGTTGTTGTAAGTGACGTGTCAAAATACCAATAACCTCTTGCATTAATGGTTTTGACAGTGGTTTACGATAAATTAAATGGATACGTGTTTGAAGTGGTGTATGGGATAACAACACGTACTTCCATTGTTCATTTTGACTATATAAGTTCAAATAAGTTGGTGCAAGCACAAACCCTTTTTCATGTTGCAAAACAAAGCGCGCGAATTGTTTATGATTAATGGTATAAACAGGGGATGTCGCATGGTCTTGTAAGTATGTTTTTAACGCAGTAGGTAAAGGCTCGTGAACGTACAAGTTGTGACTTAAAAGACTTTGTAATGGTGGATTAGGAACGTTTAATATAGGCTCATCACGGTGACCATATACGGCATAATGTTCTTCGTATAATACGGTATGATGATAATCTGATGAATCTAAAGTAGATGGCGTTAAAGCAATATCGATGGATTGAGACTGTAGCGCTTGAGGTATCTCTGTATCATTTAACATCTGAG
The DNA here is from genome assembly GCF_016238445.1 of Staphylococcus canis. Taxonomy (GTDB): domain Bacteria; phylum Bacillota; class Bacilli; order Staphylococcales; family Staphylococcaceae; genus Staphylococcus; species Staphylococcus canis. The sequence goes on along the minus strand of NZ_JABANU010000011.1, from coordinate 7,807 downwards.
GCACAATATTAACATCAAGTGTTTGTTCAATTGTTGTTAATACCGCTGGCAGAATTTGGGCCACAGAACCGTCAGCATAGCCTATACGTATTGTATGGCGTTCATCGGCTGCTTGAGTTTGAAATTGAGATACAGTCAAATCAATTTGTTCAAGAATGCGTTCAGCATCGTCAAGTAGTCGTTTACCTTCGGGGGTTAAAAATACATTACGTCCTCTTCGATAAAATAATGCCGTATGTAACTCTTGTTCTAGTTGATGAATATGTTTACTCACCGCGGATTGTGCGATATTTAACTCAAGTGCTGCCTCTGAAATATGCTCTCGTTTAGCAACTTCCACAAAATATTTCAGTTGTTTAATCTCCATAGATGTCACTCCCTTATATTAAATCATCTCAAAATAAGAATAATTTTATCTCATATATATATTGATGAGATTAATTATATTCTATATATTGAAAACATTACAAGAAAGAGGTGTCAGAAATGTCAAAAAATTTAACAGATCATCCGTTGGGGTTATATCGTGAAGCAGAAGAACATGATGCATGTGGTATAGGTTTTTATGCCAATATGAACAACGAACGATCACATCATATCGTTGAGCAATCATTAGAAATGTTACGACGCCTTGATCATAGAGGCGGTATAGGTGCTGACGGTATCACAGGTGATGGAGCAGGCATTATGACAGAAATTCCATATGCATACTTGAATCGTGTGACAGATTTTGATTTACCAACTGAGGGCGCTTATGCAGTGGGGATGTTGTTTTCAAATAGCGCAATTACTGACACCGAACACGAAGCGCAAATTGCTACTATTTTTTCTCAAGAAGGATTAACTATTGAAGGATACCGTGATGTGCCTGTAGATACACAATGTCTTGCAGCTCATGTTGCTGAAACCATGCCAAATATACAACAAATGTTTGTGACAAATCAAAATGCACATCATTTTGATCGCGCTTTATACCTCGCGCGTAAACAAGTGGAGCAATACAGTGATAATCATGATTTAGGATTGTACTTTGCGAGCTTATCTCGACGAACAATTGTGTATAAAGGCTGGTTAAGGTCAGATCAGATTTATAGTTTATATCTGGACCTTCAACAAGAAGATTATGTCTCGAAATTCGGATCGGTGCATTCACGCTTTAGTACAAATACATTTCCAAGTTGGGAACGTGCACATCCGAATCGCTTATTAATGCATAATGGCGAAATTAATACAATACAAGGGAACGCCAACTGGATGCGAGCGCGTCAAAAACAATTAATTGAGACCATCTTTCCTGATGATGTTCATAAAATAGAACACATTATCAATCCATCTGGTAGTGACTCTGCAATGATTGACAATGCGATGGAATTTTTAAGCTTAGCCATGGCACCAGAGGAAGCGGCCATGTTATTAGTTCCTGAGCCATGGTTATATAATCCAAACAACCACCCAAGTGTACGTGCGTTTTATGAGTTTTATAGCTATTTAATGGAGCCTTGGGATGGGCCAACAATGATTTCTTTTTGTGACGGGGATAAACTCGGTGCACTGACTGATCGGAATGGTTTAAGACCTGGACGATATACCATTACAAAACAAAACGAAATTATATTTTCATCTGAAGTGGGTGTTGTTGATGTACCAGAATCGGAGGTTGCTTATAAGGGTCAGCTCAATCCTGGTAAGCTATTACTTGTTGATTTCAATCAACACAAAGTCATTGATAATGATGAATTAAAGACAACAATTGCTGAGAAACATCCATATGAATCATGGTTAGCACAAGATGCATTGAAATTAGATTTAGAAGCTGTTTCATATCATGCACCGGCAGTATCTCCATCCGAATTACTTTCGTATCAACAAAGATTTGGCTATACACGTGAAGAAATTGATAAGTATCTTACGGAATTAGTGACCGCTCAAAAAGACCCTATTGGTGCCATGGGATACGATGCGCCATTAGCCGTATTAAGTACAGAACCAGAATCTTTATTTCAATATTTTAAGCAATTGTTTGCGGAAGTTACGAACCCACCTATAGATGCCTATCGAGAAAAAATTGTGACAAGCGAGTTAGCGTATCTTGGGAAAGAAGGAAATTTACTAAAACCAAGTCCTCAAGCATTGAAACGTGTACAACTAAAGCATCCGATTTTAACGATGCAACAGTTAGACTTCATTGAATCAAAAGCCTTAACATGTGCACGTTTTTCTACGGGGTATACAGAGTCACTTGCTACGGCGTTAGAACAGTTAGGTGAACGCGTTTTACGTGCTGTTGAAGACGGGGCTGAAGTGATCGTTTTAGAAGACCAATCTGTATTAACTTCAGACAATCAATTCGCGATGCCAATATTGCTCGCTGTCAGTCATATCCATCAACTTTTAATTCGTAATGACTTGAGAATGCATACAAGCCTTGTTGCTGTCTCAGGTGAGACACGTGAAGTGCATCATATCGCATGTTTAATTGGTTATGGAGCGAATGCTGTTGTACCATATCTCGCGCAACATACTATCGCACAGTTAACAGAGGAAGGCCGACTTCATGGTACCGTCCATGATAACGTGACAACGTATAATGAAACGCTCGCAGAAGGATTAATCAAAGTCATGGCTAAAATGGGGATTTCAACAGTTCAAAGTTATCATGGTGCACAAATCTTTGAAGCTGTTGGTATTGGAGAAGCGGTAATTGAACAGTATTTTGAAGGCACGACTTCAAAATTATCGGGCCTTACTTTAGAAATGATTGATGCTGAAAATAAAGCGCGTCAATCTAAAAATCAAGATACATTAGATGCTGGTAGTACATTTCAATGGCGTCAACAAGGCCAGTATCATACGTTCAATCCAACTACGATTCGTTTATTACAACACGCGTGTCGTGAAAATGATTATACGCAATTTAAAGCATTTTCAGATGTCGCAAATACACATACAACGAGTCATATTCGTGATTTATTTGAATTTGAAGAGACAACAGCTATTGATATTGCAGAAGTGGAACCTGTTGAAGCCATTGTGAAGCGTTTCAAAACAGGGGCTATGAGTTATGGCTCTATTTCCCAAGAAGCACATCAAACGCTTGCAGAAGCTATGAATAAAATTGGTGGTAAAAGCAATAGTGGTGAAGGCGGAGAAGCTTTAGAACGTTATGATATTGATGACTCTGGACGAGACTTTCATAGTGCAATTAAACAAGTAGCATCTGGACGTTTTGGTGTCACAAGTCATTATTTAAATCACGCAACTGAAATTCAAATCAAAGTTGCACAAGGTGCTAAGCCTGGAGAAGGTGGACAACTGCCAGGCGGAAAAGTTTATCCATGGATAGCTGAAGTGCGTGGCTCAACACCGGGGATTGGTCTCATTTCACCTCCTCCACATCACGATATTTATTCTATTGAAGACTTGGCACAACTGATTCATGATTTAAAAAATGTGAATCATCATGCAGATATTACGGTAAAACTTGTATCAAAATCTGGTGTGGGTACGATTGCAGCAGGCGTAGCTAAAGCTTATGCAGATAAAATTGTGATCAGTGGCTATGATGGGGGTACAGGCGCGTCGCCTAAAACGAGTATTCAACACGCAGGATTACCGTGGGAACTCGGTTTAGCTGAAACGCATCAAACTTTGATGATGAATGGCTTAAGATCACGTGTACGTTTAGAAACAGATGGGAAACTGCTTACAGGTCGTGATATTGCTTTTGCTTGTATGTTAGGAGCGGAAGAGTTTGGATTTGCGACAGCACCATTAGTTGTATTGGGATGCGTTATGATGCGCGTATGTCATAAAGATACTTGTCCTGTCGGTATCGCAACGCAAAATGGAGAATTAAGACAGTTGTTTACTGGAAAAGCGCAACACGTAGTCAACTACATGCATTTTGTTGCACAAGAACTTAGAGAAATTATGGCACAACTTGGAGTGAGATCTGTAGATGAGTTGGTAGGCCGTACAGATTTACTAAAACAGGCACAATCAATGAAAAATCATCCTAAAGCACAAACGATGAATTTGGATAGATTGTTACATCGTCATGAAGGAGAACGTTTCAAAACTATTGAGCAACAACATGGTATAGAAGAAGGTCTAGACGCAACAACGATTGTACCTCAAGTGAGACGTGCCATTGAAAAGGAAGGAAAATTTGCTAAATCATACACGATTCATAATGTACAACGAAATGTTGGGGTAGTTACAGGCAGCACTATTACAAGAATGCGTGGATTAGAAGGATTAAATGAAGATTCGATTACATTAACGACAAACGGTCATGCAGGCCAAAGTCTTGGCGCTTTTATACCAAAGGGGTTAACCATTCATCATACTGGAGATGCAAATGATTATGTTGGTAAAGGTTTGTCAGGAGGAAAAATCATTGTAAACGCACCAAATGAGGACCGTGAATCCGAAATTATTGTCGGCAATGTATGTTTTTACGGCGCAACAAAGGGAGAGGCTTATATTAATGGGCGCGCAGGAGAACGATTCTGCATTCGAAACAGTGGTGCCCATGTTGTTGTCGAAGGTGTAGGAGATCACGGCCTAGAATATATGACTGGTGGACGTGTCGTCATATTAGGAGACGTTGGTAAAAACTTTGGACAAGGTATGAGTGGTGGTGAATGTTATATTTTCCCATCACAAAAAGAGGCATTTCTAGCACAGTGTCAGCTCAATACTTTAGATTTTGATGATGTGACAGATGAAGAACAACGAATTGTACGGTCAATGATTGAACAACACGTAGCTACAACGCAAAGCTTAAAAGGTCGTCATATACTCGAAAACTTTGAAACAGCTATTCAGAACTGTATTAAAGTAATTCCAAAAGATTACAAAGTGATGAGACAACGTATCAATGACTATCAAGCACAACTTGGATCTCAAGAAGCGGCAGTATTAGCAGCATTTAACGATCATACACAAGTGCAATCATAAGGCTATGCAAATCATAATAAGGAGGAATGACAATGGGTGAATTTAAAGGTTTTATGAAATATGACAAACGTCAATTAGATGAAACACCTTTTGATTTTAGAATTAAAAACTTTGATCCTTATCAACATCGTTTTACAAATGAAGATGCACAGCAACAAGGAGCACGTTGTATGGATTGTGGGACCCCTTTTTGTCAAACAGGAGCACAAATTGGGCGTGATACAATCGGTTGTCCATTAGGGAACTATATACCGGAATGGAATGATTTAGTCTATCGTGGTGACTTTAAACGGGCTTATGAACGTTTGGATGAAACCAATAACTTCCCGGACTTTACTGGATATGTATGCCCAGCTCCTTGTGAAGCATCGTGTGTGATGAAAATCAATCGTGACTCTGTAGCTATTAAAGGTATTGAACGTACTATCATAGACGAAGCATTTGAACAAGGTTGGGTTAAAGTTAAGGTTCCTGAACAGCGGTTATCGCAAAAAGTGGCTATTATCGGCAGTGGCCCAGCCGGATTAGCAGCGGCAGAAACATTAAATGAGATCGGTTACCATGTTACGGTTTATGAAAAAAATGCGAAACCTGGTGGCTTGTTAACCTATGGCATTCCCAATATGAAATTAGACAAATCAGTAGTGTTTCGACGTATTCGATTGATGGAGGAAGCGGGTATTATTTTTCAATGTAATACGAACGTAGGAGTGGATATAGATAAAGCAACGTTAGACTCCGAATATGATGCTATTATCTTATGTATCGGTGCTGAAAAGCCAAGAGATTTACAATTGGAAGGACGTATGAGTAAAGGAATTCATTATGCTATGACTTATCTAACAGAGCAAACACAACTGTTATTAGGTGAAAAACAACAAGCTATGATTTCCGCTCAAAACAAACATGTTGTTGTCATTGGTGATGGTGATACTGGTGCTGACTGTGTAGCCACTGCACTTCGAGATGGTTGTGCATCAGTTGTACAATTCAATCGTCGTGCACAAAAACCAACACAATTTGAGATAAACACAAGCTGGCCTTTTGATGAACCGATATTCAAGCAAGACTATGCCCATCAAGAATATGAGGCACATTTTGGACGTGATCCACGAGCTTATAGCATCCAAACTATGCGTTTTGATTATGATGAAAACCAACATGTTAAAGGCATTTATGCCCAAATTCAAAAAGATGATGAAGGAACGGGTATTCGACAAGAAAATGAAATCTATATACCAGCTGATCTTGTCTTATTAGCCATCGGTTTTGAAGGAGTAACATCAACATTAACACAACAATTAGGCATTGAACTCAAAAACCAAAAAATATCAGCGAATACGAAAGATTATCGCACGAATCAACCTAAATATTTTGCAGCCGGAGATGCAAGACGAGGTCAAAGTTTAGTAGTTTGGGCCATTCGAGAAGGACGAGAAGTAGCTCAAAGCGTACATCAGTGCCTAAGCGAGAAAAAAATTAAGATTTTGTAAAAAAATTGTTGACATTGTGAGCGAGCTATAATAATATATTTATTGTGCTCGTAACACGGAGGAATACCCAAGTCCGGCTGAAGGGATCGGTCTTGAAAACCGACAGGGGCTTAACGGCCCGCGGGGGTTCGAATCCCTCTTCCTCCGCCATTATAAGTAAAAATCCAAGACTAATAGATATAAAAGCCAAATGTTTAACTCGATTTAAACATTTGGCTTTTTTAGATTTCGTATAATGAAATCACCTATTTCTTAGATGTTCATATAGACATAAATAGGAGATAAGTATTATATGATTAAGACTCTTTTGTTCACACCACGGTTATAGTCGTTAGTGATTATATTATTGCGCTATCTACGCAATGATTGTGTACAAGTAATAATAAGAAAAATAGAGGCTGGGACATAAATACAGCCCCTATATAGATACTAATTTTGCATTTCTCCATTCGCTAGTGTTATAATTTAGGTAACGAAAATAAGTATACACTTATACACCAATCCCCCCACTATTCCGAGTAGTGAGGGGATTTTTGTTGGTGTGGCTATATGTCACCTATTTCTTATTGCGTTTACTTAGCCAATGAGTAAAAAACGCAATGGCACAGCCACTGATGACTGGCGCTATGATGTGAACGAAAATAAGCATCACTTTATACACCTCCTCTCTGCGTCTGAATTGACGCCCGAGAGATAGGCGACTCTATCATTATATCATCGAAAAATGTACAAGCACAGATGCTTACTTTCGATAAGTTGAATAATTTTATTTTTAGAACACAAAGACAAATGTTTAAATTAATATGATTTAAAGGCTCTATACTTTTAACGGTTGGTGAACTATTCACTAGCCGTTATTTTTTAGTTTTTAATATAAAAACGGCACAAATATCTCTATAATTGTAAGTAACCCACAAACAAATTAAGGAGAGATATTCATGCCTATAAACTATGATATAACAGAATACTTTGGAATTGAAGCAGAAAATTTAAAAATAACAGGTTGTTTAGGATTAAAGGACATTAAAGGGGTAACGTCTTTAGTTTTTACTGGCTATGTTAGCTACGAACCTACAGGTTGCGAGTGTTGTGGTATCAAAAATATTAATCATACTGTCATTAAGCATGGATCACGTCAAACTACTGTATATATGGGACTTGTGTTTGATAGACCTGCTCATATTAAGCTGAAAAAGCAACGCTTCTACTGTAAGGAGTGTGGTCACACTTATACAGCTAAAACGCCTTATATTGATGCACGTTGTACAATTTCCAATAATGTCAAACTCATGATGACAAAGCGGCTCTCGAAAGTGATTTCAAAAAGGATATTGCTGAAGACCTTTGTGTAT
>NZ_JABANU010000109.1 GCF_016238445.1 Staphylococcus canis | reverse complement strand
AATCGATCAATAATAATATCGGCATTAGGGAATAAAGATTCAATTAACGATATATAAGGTGTAAACATATCTACAGAGACTGTTTTCACTTTTTTACGTTGTCGTTTAGAAAATCTTAAAAAATATTCTTCGAGTTTATGTTTACGACGGTCTGGTAAGATATCGATGATATCGTGTGTAATACCATCACAGTAAATAAAGCTCATAGCACTGTCTACATCACTTGTTGACTTGAATTCATCAAATGATAAATGA
>NZ_JABANU010000108.1 GCF_016238445.1 Staphylococcus canis | reverse complement strand
GACAACTTATTTTAAAGCGATGGAAGAAAATCAAAACAAAATACAAGATGTTTCGAAAATATGGATTAGACCACAATAGTGCTATGCGTATTGCGAACTCAAGAAAGAAGTATTGGAGACTTTCAAACACGCATGAGGTTCATCGTGCGCTTACAACAAATAGACTCTACAAGTGGGGATTAGTACCACTAACCCGACTCGCAGAGTCTGCTTACGCAAGATATTGAACCGCCGTGTACGGAACCGTACGCACGG
>NZ_JABANU010000107.1 GCF_016238445.1 Staphylococcus canis | reverse complement strand
GTAACAACGAATTATGAGAAGTCAGCAGAAGTCATAGTAGGGAAAATGTACCGAAGGACTGAACAATATTAAATACAGAGTAAAGAATGGAGGTTATAGATTTACGACGTACCGAAAACAATGGGAATTGGCAATCTGTGGATGATAAGTAGTGGAACGAAAAAAGATAAGCAGATGTGTACAGTAAATCTTAGTTGATATGAAAGAAATGTATCGTGAGTCTCCATCATTGATGGAACTTGTTGTAAGACCAAA
>NZ_JABANU010000106.1 GCF_016238445.1 Staphylococcus canis | reverse complement strand
CGTCAGACTTTCGTCCATTGCGGAAGATTCCCTACTGCTGCCTCCCGTAGGAGTCTGGACCGTGTCTCAGTTCCAGTGTGGCCGATCACCCTCTCAGGTCGGCTACGCATCGTTGCCTTGGTAGGCCGTTACCCCACCAACTAGCTAATGCGGCGCGGGTCCATCTATAAGTGACAGCAAGACCGTCTTTCACTGTTGAACCATGCGGTTCAACATGTTATCCGGCATTAGCCCCGGTTTCCCGGAGTTATTCCA
>NZ_JABANU010000105.1 GCF_016238445.1 Staphylococcus canis | reverse complement strand
TCTTGCCTTTTAAATTTACTTTTCTTCTTACGTTATTATAGTAATTGATATATTTGTGGATTTCTAATTCCAACTCTTCATAAGAATTAAATTCTTCTCCATAAAACATCTCTTGTTTTAATAGGCCGAAGAAATTCTCCATTGGAGAATTATCATAACAGTTCCCTTTACGCGACATACTTTGAAATATATGATTGTCTTTGAGCGCTTTTACCCAAGCTTTATGCTGGTAGTGCCAACCTTGATCAGAATGTA
>NZ_JABANU010000104.1 GCF_016238445.1 Staphylococcus canis | reverse complement strand
AAGACCGTCGGTTAAAGTCTTTAAAAGACTATTTCTATCGCTTTTCTCTTGAAGAACGTAAACGCGTTCAAACCGTATCTATAGATATGTATCAACCATATATCGTCTTAATTCAAGAGTTGTTCCCCAATGCGAAAATCATTATTGATCGTTTTCATATCATTCAGTCTTTAAATCGTGCACTAAACATGGCAAGAGTTTCAGTTATGCATACTTTTAAAAACATTGATCGCCCTTTATATAATAAGTTCAAGC
>NZ_JABANU010000103.1 GCF_016238445.1 Staphylococcus canis | reverse complement strand
ACACTTAACATTAAAGATGAAAACATACAATTTGAGGAAAAAGTTGAAAAATCGAAGTTTAAAGGTCGATTAAGCCTTTTCTATTACGGTGAACTTAGCTACACACCAAGCCATTGTGAGTGTTGTGAGGAGAAAAATGAACACCATACAGTTATTAAAGCAGGTAAAAAGCAATCTAGGATTACACTCCCTCACATATCTGAGTTACCTGCTTATCTCATACTTAAAAAACAACGTTTTTATTGTAAAGCTTGT
>NZ_JABANU010000102.1 GCF_016238445.1 Staphylococcus canis | reverse complement strand
TAAAAGTGTTAAAAACGTATCGGGATATATGAGCTTTATTTATGCTGATTCACTCACACATCGTATCATAGATATTGTTGAAGACCGTCGGTTAAAGTCTTTAAAAGACTATTTCTATCGCTTTTCTTTTGAAGAACGTAAACGCGTTCAAACCGTATCTATAGATATGTATCAACCATATATCGTCTTAATTCAAGAGTTGTTCCCTAATGCGAAAATCATTATTGATCGTTTTCATATCATTCAGTCTTTAAA
>NZ_JABANU010000101.1 GCF_016238445.1 Staphylococcus canis | reverse complement strand
CGTGCTACAGTTGTAGGTGATACAGAACAATCCTGCGCTATAGAAGCTTCAGAGCGTATATCCGTTGCCTTATTGAGAACAGCCATTTTAGTATTTTTAGAGATAAAACAAAACTTATCAACGACAGAAGACTGAGCTGTAAAGTACGTATTACAAGCTTTACAATAAAAACGTTGTTTTTTAAGTATGAGATAAGCAGGTAACTCAGATATGTGAGGGAGTGTAATCCTAGATTGCTTTTTACCTGCTTTAATA
>NZ_JABANU010000100.1 GCF_016238445.1 Staphylococcus canis | reverse complement strand
GGCATAGCCAATACAGTCTAGTTCAATATTTATTAGGTCTGAGTGAAGAACTTGAAATGACATATATAACAGGGCACTTTATCTTAGAAGCACTGAAATCAAACTGTATTAAGAAGTTAGAAGTCGCGTTGTATTCTTCGAAACGTAAGCCGATATTCAAGGGACTTAAACGTGTTATTCAAACACTTATTAAATACTTACCTTACATCACGAATACAGTAAAATACCCCCATTTAACAAATGGACCAATTGAAG
>NZ_JABANU010000010.1 GCF_016238445.1 Staphylococcus canis | reverse complement strand
TAACCAAGTTGCCCGCTTTTGTATTCTTGTAATATTTTAAGTTTGAAATCTAAACTATAACTTTTATTCATAATTAAACACCCCAAAAGTTGAATTTTGTAGGTTCAACTTTTGGGGTGCAGTACATATAGCTTATAGTCCTTTTTATATTATTGGATAAACTAGTAGTTAATCATACTTATTTTCATGTACACTCATTTCCAATCTCAAATGCAATAGCACATCATTATTATCAAATCCTTTTTTTACACGCTTATAAAAATCACTTATACCTTCAAACACTTTTGCTTTAACGTGTTTGCCATGTTCGTCTCGTTCAATTGGTTTATCATATTGTTTTATAAATGAAGATATTATATCTAATTTTTCTGTAGGTATAGTATTCTGAGTATTATTATAAAAATTATTTGAATAATCTTTTTTCCATGTATTTACAACATCGAATAAATTACCAAATAAATTATTATACATATCATTTGAAATGTGCGCGAACTCACTTCTTAATATAGTCGTTAATTCGTTATTAAGTGTATTTAAGTTCTCAATATAATTAAAATGATTTTTCACATTGATATAACCGAATTTAGATAATATAACAAATTGAATTAATTGTTCGATATATTCGTTCTCATCTTCGCTAATTTCTTTATTTTTTAATCCTCCAATATAATCAAACGAATCACGGATTCTCCATGTTATATCGTCTACTCTTTCTATAAAATCACTGAATGAATCTGTAAATTCATGATATTTATTTTTCATTCCTTTTGTTATCTTTTTGCTAGAATCATAGTAATTTTCAGCATTTATATATTTCATATATGAATGATTTAATAAATTCACATAAGTTACTGCAATGATAAATTCGTGTATTTTAAGTTTATTTCCCTGCTTAAAATTGGACTTTGTCCATTTCTGTCCCTTCTTGAAATTATTAAAGTCACTACCATGATTAAAATAGAAATTTATGACCTCATTTTTAGTAATTAAATAATTATCACAGTCAAACATTTTATTACTTATATACTTATTTACATAAGCATATAAATCAAATGGGCTTGTATTTATACTATCTGAACATTCACTTACAATTGGTTTAATATTTGACTCCCAAAATTTCTTTTGGTTCTCACTTACAATGTTAAATAGCGCTTTGTAATTGTCAGTATTACTTATTTCATCTAAAATTCTAAGTAATTTTTCCTCGTCTATTTCTTCATAAAGAATATTTGTATCGTATATATCAAAATTGTAAAATAACATATTATCATCTTTCATATCTAAACGGACGACATCATTACTACTCTCCCCTCTAAATTGATTATCTATGATAATATTTTTCATATATTTTTCTATTCTTTGTTCTTCATTTTTGTGTTCATAGGTATGCGTAAATAGATATTTTAAAAATTGATAAATTATTTCTGTACCTCTAAATATTCTTCTCGTTTCTTCAACAAACATAAACCATTCGTAATAGCTCGACTGATCTAACTCTGATACCTCTATAAATTCACCTATTGCATCTAAATATCTAGTAACTAATAAATCTGCTGCTATATAATTTCCGCTTATATTACTAATTGATGCTATATCATTATCATAAATTATAACTTTATTTTGTTTGACAATGACATGATAACCTATCATAGCTTCTGTACTTTCAACAATATTTCCTCTTTCAATTTCACACGATAAGTTCGGTACAGCCTTCCAATTTTCTATCGGTTTTATACAATAGCGATGTAAATATTCTAAAAAGTCATACATCTAAAAACCCTCATATTTTGTCAAGTAATTAGCATTGCAATTATGTATGTATTATTTGCCCAGAACTATTAGAGCTTTAAACTTTATACTTCTCTATTATAGTCATTGTAATTTCCAAACGCATCAACAAAACTTATTCAGTCATGATGGAAATAATCAAAAAATAAATAGGAGTGATTTTATGACTTATAAAAGTCAAGAATTTATAAATTTAAAAAATGTAGATTTAGCTATTGCAAATAATTTACAGAAAGACACTGAATTTACAATTGGTGATTTAACTAAAAAATCAGGCCTTAACTGTTCTAGAGATGTTCAACGCGAGGTAGGACGTTGGTTCGCTTATTTCGTAAAACATACACCTAGCATTCCTTTTATTATTATTGGTAAAAAAAATGGTAGTTTATTGTATAAAAAATAGGACCTAATCCACTCAATGATAGCAACCCTTCGAAAGGAGGTGTTCGCTAATGACTCAAACTAACCCTTCATTTAATCCTTTACCGCGATACAAATCAAATCAATCAACTTAAGCAACAACAAAGTGCTCCCAAAACAATATATGACGCTAATGAGATTGCGACTATATTACGTCATATATTCAAAAATATCGAAACCATGGATAAAGCACAACTCAAAGCACTATACCTTACGGTCATAGACCACATTGATATTCGTAAAGACGAACATCATAAAAAACAGTTCTACGTCACATTAAAACTCAATCATGAAATCATTAAACAACTCTGCCATAATACCCCTCTCGACGAAGTGCAACTCAGCACTTCGTCTTTATTATTATCTCAAACACTCTATTTGCCTATCTCATAATGGATACTGTCTTTTCGTCATCCAATAACACACATCTCGTATATTCTATCCATAGATGAAGCTAGCCTAACGAACACGGATGCTTATATTGTATGACGAAAGAACATCCCAAAATAAAAAATGAACGGGATAGCAATGGGATTTGATAAATACATGTGGGATAAGGATTACGCAAGCGTAATCCCGAAATCCCATTATTATTTATAAATAAATAATATAAAAAGAAAAAGTAAGTCGTACTGACATCTACAAATCCAAATGATATATAAATATATAGCTATATTTCCCGAGAAATGAGCGGGATAACGGGATTTCCTTGTCATACCAACAATTGTAGCGATTTCTACATGGGATATTTTTTAAATTTCAATGGGATTTCTAACCGAAACAAACGTGATTTCAAACTTATATTATCAAAATGATGTAATACCTACTTACATCAATCAAATACACTAGGAGGTCATAAACATGACGTTAGAACAACAACTCAAAATCTATATCACAGATTTGTTTCACCTACCCCAAGAGGAAGTATGGCAATGTGAAGCCATAGATGAGGTCGCCGATAACATTCTTCCAGACAAATATGTAAAGCTCGGCCCCCTCAGTCAAAAATCACTTCATACCTACACCTATTATTCAGATACATTACACGAAAGAAACATCTATCCTTTCATTTTGTATTTTCAAAAACAACTCATAGCTATCGGCTATATCGATGAGAATAACGATATGGATTTCTTATATCTGCACAACACCATCATGCCCCTTTTGGATCAACGATACTTACTAACAGGAGGACAATAATATGCATAAATACATCAAAATTACACAACTCGTCATTACAATTCTTAGTGAAATTATCATTTGGATGAAAGAATCAGAACGAAAGGAAAACGCTTATGAATAGATATATTACACGTGGTATTGCCAATAACTTATCCCCCACCTTACAACATCAAATATGGGACCTCGTCCTACAAAAAGATACCAAACCATCTAACGAACAAGAACCCTTGGACTATTTTCATATCTTTCAGTTTATTATGCATCAACAAAAGCTTTTTATAAGACATACTCAAGAAAATCCCGAATACTTTCAATATACAAAAGCAAATGACAATCATCAGGTAAACATTAGTAAAGTCTACGTCATCCGAGAGGACGATGTAGACTTTTCTTATTATGTAATGTTACTACCCGAAGAATACTAAGGAGATAAAATCAATGGAAAATATCACAAATACACTTGTCACCACTGCAATATTTGACGAAAAGAGAACTCACCGCTACTTACTAACAAAGACATGGGACGATAGTAAGAAGACTGCTACAGTCATCACAATGTATCCAAACTACGATGGTATTATAAACATCGATCTCACTACACAACTCATTATCAATCAACTATCACAACAAGATATTGGTACGGTACACTTTGTTAATCTTTATTCAAATATTACTACTCCTAAAAACCTAAAACACTTAAAAGAGGCTTATGATAAACACAGCGACATTCATATTATGAAAGCTGCTTCTGATAGCGATATCGTAATACTTGCTTGGGGTTCATATGCCAAAAAGCCGAATGTTCAAGCAAGGGTCGGGCAAGTATTTGAATTGCTTAAAGAGCATAAGAAGAAGGTTAAGAAACTTATTAATCCTGAAACAAATGAAATCATGCATCCACTCAATTCTAAAGCACGTCAAAAATGGACATTGAAATAAAAGGAGGATTATCTATGAACCATGATACTACACAATCAGACTGGGGAACAGTTACTAATTGTTTAGCATCACATGATTACGTTTCAATAGTAAAAGGACTAGTACATCATTTCGCAGCAATTGAAGATGAAGAAATATTGGATAATATCTATGATGATTTTATGAATGACGATACTATAACAACGGTACTTAACAATGATTTACAGATAATTATTAACTATTACCAATCAAAATGAAAATTATATTACTTACAATAAAAATAGAGCATCCCTCACTTTGCGGTGAAGGATGCTATGATTAATTTATTTTTATTGTTGGCTGGCCATTAGTTCTGCTTGTTCTACAACTTGTTCTACAGCCATTTTTTGAAGATCAGGTGGGTAACCATATTTCTTTAATAGTCGTCTTACTTGGACTCTCATTTTAGCCTTTGCGCTCTCACGTTTTGACCAGTCTACACTCATATTATTCTTGACCGTTTTTGTTAATTCATGTGCAATAGCTCGTAATTCTTTATCCCCCATTGCTTCTTTTGCAGTTTCATGAGAGGCTAATGCATCATAAAAAGCAATTTCCTCCGTGCTCAGACCTAAGTCTTTTCCTCGTTGTTTTTCTTGATTTATTTCTTTCGCCATTTGAATCAATTCTTCTATGACTTTTGAAGCTTCTATAGAACGATTGTTGTATTTTTGTATTGATTTACTTAGCATCTCAGAAAATCTTTTAGATACTGTAGCATTTGTTTTCATTAATGACTTAACTTGTCCTTTAAGTAATTTGTTTAACAACTCAACTGCAACATTTTTTTGCTGTAGTCCTTCTACATCTTTTAAGAAATCATCTGACAATATTGAGATATCTGGGTTTTCAATTCCGAGTGTTTGATAAATATCTACAACTTCTTCAGTTACAACTGATTTTGAAATCAATTGATTGATTTCTGCTTCTATTTCAGCAGGTGTCTTTTTATGGCTGCTTCCTTCACTAGGTGGAGCTAATAATTTAACAAGTCCAGATTTCACGGCTTTTAAAAACGCAATTTCACTATTCAGTTCTTGAGCAGCTTCCTCTGTTGCACATAATGCAAATGCTTTAGAAAGCTCTGTCACTGTATTTATAAATCGCTCTCTTTCTTTCTCACCTAATCCAATGATATAATCCATTGTGTTTGAGATTGCATTATAGCGATTTAATTGATTTTCTGACTCAAAATCAGAATAGTCGTGATTATACAGCATATCTTGAATGATATCGTATTTCATTAACATAACTTCAAGTGCTTTTTCTGTATCTATACCTGTTTGTTCTCTATCAGAGTCCGTATACTCTTTTAGTGCTTCCTTCAGACTTTCAGCGATACCTACATAGTCAACAATTAAGCCGCCTGGTTTATCTTTAAATACTCTATTAACACGTGCAATAGCTTGCATTAAATTGTGACCTTTCATCGGTTTATCTATGTACATTGTATGCATTGAAGGTACATCAAATCCTGTTAACCACATGTCTCGCACAATTACGAGTTGCAATTCATCATTAACATCTTTCATACGATTCTCTAAAAGGTTTCTTCGCTTTTTCGGACCTATATGTTTTTGGAAGTTTTGCGGATCACTAGATGAACCTGTCATAACGACTTTGATAACACCTTTGTCATCATCATCAGAATGCCATTCAGGTTTAAGTCTTACAATTTCATCATATAAATCAACGGCAATACGACGACTCATTGTGACAATCATACCTTTACCCTTCATAGCCTTCTGCCTTGTTTCAAAGTGATTAATAATGTCAGTTGCTAAAGCATGTACACGTTGTTCTGCACCAGATAGAGCTTCTATACGTGACCACTTAGATTTCAATCGAGATTTAGTATCTTCTTCTTGGTCAGAAGTAATGACATCATATGCTTCATCAATATCTAAATCGGTCGGTAAATTTAATGGAATAATACGACTTTCATAATAAATTTTAACCGTACTTCCATCTTCAACAGCTTGGGTCATATCATACACATCAATATAATTACCAAATACCATTTGTGTATTTTTATCTGTTGAAGATACAGGTGTTCCAGTAAAGCCAACAAATGAAGCGTTAGGTAAAGCATCTCTTAAATATTTTGCATAACCATATTTAATACCTTCACCTTTTTCATCGTAAGTTGCTTTGAAACCATATTGTGTGCGGTGTGCTTCGTCTGCCATAACAACTACATTTTTACGTTCTGTTAAAGCATCCATTGTCGCTTGTCCTTCTTCAGGTTCGAATTTCTGCATAGTTGTAAATACGATACCACCTGATTCTACAGATAATAGCTCTTTCAATTCTTTTCGTGATTCTGCTTGTTTAGGTGTTTGTCTTAGTAATCCTTTACCTGAACGTCCTTTGGACTTAACAAAAGTACCATACAATTGATTGTCTAAGTCATTACGGTCTGTTACGACCACTAATGTTGGATTATTTAATTTTTGAATTAACTTTCCTGAGAAGAAGACCATTGTCAAACTCTTACCAGAACCTTGCGTGTGCCAAATAACACCACCTTTACCATCACCATGTTCAGATGTTGCTTCCATAGCACGATCAACAGCTTTGTTCACTGCATAATATTGATGATATGCAGCTAATATTTTAACTATATTTCCTTTACCATCATCTTGGAACAAAACAAAATGACGAATTAAATCTAATAGTACTTCCTTATTTAACATGCCGTGAATCAATATATCTAAACTACGAAACGTTGATGAATCTTCAGTTTTTCCATCTTTAGTACGCCAAGTCATAAAACGATCATAATCAGCAGTTAAAGAACCAGCTTTTGTATTTATACCATCACTCGTCACTAATACTGCATTGTGATTAAATAATTGTGGAATTCTCATTTTATACGTTTCTAACTGATGATACCCGTCTTCAATACCAACAGATTCATTTGTAGAATTTTTCAGTTCAATTACCACTACCGGTAATCCATTTATGAATAACACAATATCAGGTCGCTTTTTATAATCTCCATTCACCACAGTTAATTGATTAACCGCTAAGAAATCATTATTTCCCGGGTTATCAAAGTCGAATACATATACCAAATCATTAATCGTCTCACCGACATCATTATAGTGTTCAACCTCAATTCCATTTGTAATCATTTCATGAAAAGAACGGTTATTCTCTAATAAACTAGGAGACTTCTCAATAGAAATTTCACGTATAGCCTGTTCAATAGCACTATTATTTAGTTCAGGATTAATTCGTCTTAAAGCTGCTTCCATACGATCATCAAGCACAACATCTTTGTCGCTCTCCCGTTCATTCATAATCCCATTTTCACCACTATCTCGACCATTCTTAACAGAATAACCAAGACCCTCAAACCACTTCAATGCCACCTGTTCTAAATCATCTTCACTAAATTGAAAGCTCATCTTCATTCACCTCGATGTCATCAGGTATCTCAATTTCACCTGACATTAATTTAGGTAGTAGTGTGTCACGGAGTTGTGCTAATTTTTGATTTTCTATATTTTTTTGATCCATCATTTTTAAAATATGATCGTTTTCATTTTGATATTTATATAGTAAAGTCTCATTAGTTGGCATTGCTACTTTGGTGTTTTTAATATCTTTTTGAGATAAAAGAGGTTGTGTAGAACCTCTATTCAATGATATATAGTCTATACTTTTAAGTAATTGATATATAATACTCTCAAAATCACTTGTTATTACAAAAGTATTATCTGATGGCCATGTTCTTGTAGAAAATCTTTGGATTACGCCATGAGTTCCTACTCTTCCAATTATAATAATTTTTTCATTATATATATAATCATTGGTATAGCCCATTATTTTACTAGCACCTATTACAGGCACCACATTTTCAAAATCTTTGTTATCAACTTTACATTTAGGTCTTTTACCACTTTTTATTTTTATATAATTTCCTAATGTATCAACTTTCCAACTTTTTGGTATTTTACTTAATTCACTCTCAACCATGTCTCCACCGCTTGATTTGTATGGATTACCATTTTCATCAGGGAATTCAAAATCAACAAACCAACGTTTGAATAGTGTTTGTGAAAGTTCTTCGAGATTTGCTATGATTTTTTTATTTGTTTCAATTTTCTTATCTATATTTTTCCCAAGATTCACTATATAATTCTGTATATGTTTTATATTTGGAACTTTAATTTCATAACCTAGTATTGCTTTTTTATCACCACGAGGCATTTTTGTACCTTTAGCTGTTTGAGTCATATAATCAAAAAATTTGTCTTGTGATAAATAATAATATAAATAATCATTTGTTGTATTATTGCTACAAGAATTTAATATTAGTACATCATTAGAAGCACCACCTGGAATTTCTGCTTGCCAAATTTTCTTAAAGTATGGCCTGATATTGGATATTAATATATCATTTTCATAGTATTTTTTTACAGACTTAGTATTTGGTAATTTCTCAGCATTTTGCTTCCCATTACGATTTGGCAATAGATTTTCGGTAGATATATAGTTTTCTAAGCTGACGTTTTCAATTAATAATTTTTCATTCCTATATTCTATAAGTTCCCCTAATTCATATTCTTTATACTCCATAACCTAACCCCTCCAATGATTTTCGGATTTGGTCCTCGAGTTCTTTTGATTTCGCAAATTGTTCACTTAAATCTGCTGTGATTCTTTCCATTTTCTGTTCAAATGGTTCTGAATCTTCTTCTACTTCTGCTAAGCCTACATAACGTCCTGGCGTTAAGATATATTCGTTGTCTTTTATTTCTTTTGTCTTTGCTACTTTACAGAAGCCTGCTTTGTCTTCATATTGATTATCGTTTGTACCACGCCATGAGTGATAGACATTTGCTATATCTTTTATTTCTTCATCTGAGAACTCTTTTAATGTTCTTGATACCATGCTTCCTATATTTCTTGCATCTATAAATAGTACTTCTCCTCTACGTTCATTCTTACCGTTTTTAGCTTTATTTTTTGTCACGAACCACAAACATACCGGAATTTGAGTTGAATAGAATAATTGTCCTGGTAATGTAACTATACATTCAACCAAATCTTGTTCAATTAAGTTTTTACGTATCTCTAATTCATCTTTACCACTTGTAGACATTGAACCATTCGCTAATACAAATCCTGCTGTACCACTTGGGGCAAGTTTAGAAATCATATGTTCAATCCATGCATAGTTGGCATTTCCTTTTGGAGGAATACCAAATTTCCAGCGGTAATCATCTAATAATTTTTCTTGCCCCCAATCACTTGCATTGAATGGAGGATTAGCCAATATAAAATCAGCTTTCAAATCTTTATGTAAATCATTATGAAATGTGTCTGCATGATGATCACCTAAATCATTATCTATACCTCGAATAGCCAAATTCATTTTCGCTAATTTCCAAGTAGTTGGATTAGATTCTTGACCATAAACAGCAATATCATCTATACGGCCTTGATGTTGTTCGATAAAATGTTCACTTTGTACAAACATTCCGCCCGACCCACAACAAGGGTCATAAATTCTACCTTGATAAGGTTCAATCATTTCAACAAGTAATTTAACGATTGAAGCAGGCGTATAGAATTCCCCAGCATTCTTACCCTCAGCGCTCGCAAATTTTGCGATAAAGTATTCATAAACACGACCTAAAACATCTTGTTTTTTACTTTCAGAATCCCCAACTTTGAATGTAAATAGATCAATAATATCGCCTAATTTTTCTTTATCTAATGCAGGTCTTGCGTAATCTTTAGGTAACACGCCTTTTAAAGACTCATTTTCTCTTTCAATTGCTATCATCGCTTTATCTATAATTTGACCAATTTCTGATTTCTTAGAATTGTCATTTATGTATTGCCAACGTGCTTCTTTAGGAACCCAGAAAATATTCTCTGCTAAATACTCATCTTTATCTTCTTCGTCTGCATATTCATCATTTTTCAATTCTTCATATTTTTCCTCAAACGAATCAGATACATATTTCAAAAATATAATACCTAATGCTACATTCTTGTATTCTGCTGCATCCATACTCCCTCGTAATTTATCTGCAGCTTGCCATAACTTTTCTTCAAATCCAATTGTCGCCATTTATATTCCACCTTTATGCTATCCTTTACACAAATATATCAAATATTAAGGCTTTATGTGACTTTTCTTGTGGTTTTCTTTGTAAAAAATATTGTTTGTTGTATTATTTAAGTAATATTAAGTAGCTAATTATAAAAGTACAGATTATTATGTAGTTAAACTGAGTACGAATGGGGGAGCAAATTTGTTATTTACTGAAGAACAATTAAAATTATATTCTAAACCATTGTCAGAATCTGAAAAAGAAAAGTGTGAAAATGCAATAAGAATTATCCAAGAATCTCTGGAATCATTAGGGTATGAAACAGAAAAGGGTATACATAGAAACAATGAAGATACGCTATCATATCAAATTAAAATGACTAATCCATCGAAAGATTATGAACTAAGTATATTTGTGAAAGGTTCGTATGCAACAAATACCAATGTAAGACAAAATAGTGATGTTGATATTGCAGTGGTAAAAGAAAGTGAGTTTTTTGGTAAATATAGGGAAGGTAAAACTAGAGAAAATTATAAATTTGTTTCTAGTAATAAACCTCCGTATCATTTTAAAAATGAAGTAGAAGAAGCTTTGATTGAAAGATTTGGAAGAAGTGAGGTAAGAAGAGGTAATAAAGCAATTAGAATCAATGGCAATACTTACCGTAAAGAAACAGATTGTGTACCTTGTTTTAGATATAGAGATTACAGTAATGATTATATGGATGATCCAAATAATTTTATTGAAGGAATCACAATTTATTCAGATAAAGGTGAACGAATTATAAATTATCCGGAACAGCATATAAATAATAGTGTTATAAAAAATAACAATACAAATTATAAATATAAAAAGATGGTTAGAATAATAAAGGAAATAAGATATCAATTAATAGATAGTAAAAATGGAAACGCGAAACAAACTTCTTCATTTGGAGTTGAAGGTTTGTTTTGGAACATACCGGATTACAAATATAGCAATGATGAAATGTTAGGTGATACATTTAATGCATTAATTGCATTTTTAATAGATAATATAGATAAATTAAGTGAATTTAAAGAACCTAATGACATTCTATATTTATGCGATTCTCAAGAAAAAATTAATATTTATAAAAATTTTATTATAGATGTAAAGAATTATTTTGAATATAGTGGTGAGAGAAAATATGAATGACAAAATAAATCATTTGATTAAAATAACAAGATGGTTTACAGGAATCTTTTTCTTTTTACTAATTATAGTATCATGTACTGTATGGCAAATAGGATGGATAGATATCATAAGTTATACTGTAACAATATCAACATTTATTACTATAGGGTATGAAAGGTTTATGTGGAAGTGGAAATTGTTTCGTATATTTAATAAGCAGACTGATATATCAGGAGATTATGAGGCAACACTCAGATATTTTTATGGAGAAGGTGGAATTAAAAAGGTAAGTGTGGAAATAAAACAAACTTTTTTAACAGTAAATATTGAATTAAGGAGCGATGAAATTACTAGTAATAGTATTACAGCAGATATTATTGAAGAACATGGTAAAAATATATTGTACTATACTTATATAACAAATCCAAAAGCTGAATTCGAAAAGAAAAATCCTATTAATCGAGGAACAACAAGATTAATAGTTGGAGAAAATGAATTGACTGGAAAGTATTGGACTGGAGCCGAAACCACAGGTGATCTAAGACTCAAAAAACTAAAATAAAGTATTGATACCAAAATAAATTCATTTTTATTTTGGTATTTTTAGCAATATCACTAACAAGGAGAGCCTTATCAAAAACCCCCTCATTTATGATAAGCTTCTCCGCGATTAATCTTAAATGCACGATACACTTGTTCTAACAAAATCACGCGCATCATTTGATGTGGAAAAGTCATGGTGCTAAAGGATAGAGCGAAGTTACTCTGTTGTAGTACAGATTGATGTAATCCGTTTGAGCCTCCGATGATGAATGTAAAGTCGCTTGCGCCTTGTGTCATGCGTTGATCTAACTCTTGCGCGAAGGCTTCTGAACTGAGTGGTTTCCCTTGTATTTCAAGTGTAATGACTGTAGATTGCGGTTTGATTTTGGCTAAGATGCGTTCGCCTTCTTTAGCTTTAACTTGTTCGATTTCTTTATCGCTCATATTTTCTGGTGCTTTTTCATCAGGTACTTCTATAATTTCTATTTTGGTGTAGGCACTTAATCGTTTTTCATATTCTGCAATAGCTTGTTTCCAGTATTTTTCTTTTAATTTTCCTACTGCGATGATGGTTATCTTCATAAAGTCCTCCTGTGTGTACAACACTAAAGTTATCCACAAGTTATTCAGTTATTCACATATTTTAATCCTTTGTATACATTATACATATGATTTTGAGTATCATTATGTGGATTGATTCTCTAAATATGTGTATAAGTCTGTGTATATGTGGATAACTCTGTGGGTACGTTAGTTATTAACATGTGGATTGTGTGTAACTTCCTCTTATCTGTGCACATAATTGGGGATAAGTTTTTAAAATTATGTACGTTTATACATTTGATTTTATCACATCCCGTCACATCTGGTGTCAGAATTTTGTATGATGTATATAGTATTTCCATAGAATTTTCATTATTTTGAGCATAAAAAAAGAGATTAGGACTTGTAATCGAGTGTCCTAATCTCTTTTAAGTATTTACAGTGTATAAATTGGTGTGGCTTGTGCTTTATCCGTGTCACATAGTTTAACATCGTGGATCGTATCAATATCACGCTCTTGTAAGATTTGACCCACGCTCATACGCGCAAGATCTTTCATATTGTTATCTTGTGAGAGGTGTGATAAATAGATACGCTTCGTATGACCTGTAATCACATCTGCCATCGCGTGTGCAGCATCTTCATTTGAAACGTGTCCCATATCACTTAAGATACGTTGTTTAGTCTTCCATGGATAGCGTCCCATGCGCAACATATCCACATCGTGATTGCTTTCAAAAATGAATGCATCACTGCCGTGAATCATGCCTTTCATTCGATCTGATACATAGCCTGTATCCGTAATCATTGTGAGTTTTTTATAGTCATTATGAAAAATATAAAATTGTGGATCAATCGCATCATGTGACACGTTATAAGATTCAATATCAAAACCAGCGATAGACTTGGTTTCATATGGATTAAAAATAAATTTTTGGTCCATTGGAATTTTAGAATCTTTTTTATCGATGCATGTCCAAGTTTTTGCATTCGCATAGATTGGCAATTTATATTTTCGTGCTAACACACCGAGCCCTTTAATATGATCGGAATGTTCATGCGTAATTAAAATGCCATCTAAGTCTGATATTTTTCGGTCGATTTGATCGAAAAGTGCTTCCATCTTTTTGCCTGTTAATCCAACATCGACTAACAAGCTACCTTTATCACTTTCGACATAAGTCGCGTTGCCTGTACTTCCACTTGCGAGTACACTCATTCGTATCAAGTGACCACCCTTTCTACTATTCTGTGATTTGTGGATTTTGTGACACAGCTTCTACGTAATACGTATGTGTGTCATTTTTAGATTTTACAGTGACTTCCCAGTTTGGTTGTAAGACTTGAACGTTCGTCTCTTTTACAACCGTATAATAGCCTAAACGCATACTGAGCACTTCATCGCCACTTTTCAAATATTGATTAAAGTATAACGCCTCAAGTGCATCTCGTGCTGAAATGACGTTTCTGGGTTGGTTGTTTGAGCCTTTAGACGGCCGGATGTCTTCCATGGCCGATTGTGCATAGCGCTTTACACTTTCATCTTCCATTTCAAAGCTGAGCGTCGCACGGTTGTTATTCATAATTGGATAATTTTGATACGTTTGCTCGTAATAAATACGACCATCTTTGGTTTCATGATACTGGTAAGTGTTACCTTTGTAAATGTTTTGATCGATATACGGTTTAAGATGAACGATAGGGTCTTGTTTGACATCGACCGCTTCACTCATATCTTTTGAAATGGTATACCCATTATCGCTAACTTCCGCTTTATCTTCTGCTTCAGCTTCTTTTTTAAAACTTTTTGAACGCGCTGTAATCAATTCCATTTGAATACCTTCTGAATTTGGAACGTTTTTAGGAATTTTAATGTTTTCTTGTTCAAAGTGTACAGCGTTATCGTTTTCAGCATCACTCACTTGTGACTTTTTAATTTTATCAACATATATTAATAATAAACAAATATTAACGAGGAGAAAGACGATAATAAAAAGTGTTTTTGTACGTTTCCAGTTCATACCGCCGTCAACTCCCCATCTTCATATTCGTACCATGTATGATTATATTGGATAAACCAAGCTGGCACAAATTGACTGCTATTTTGAACATCCTGTGTACTTTCAGGGCCACTCTCTGTTTTCATTCTATAGCCGACAATCATGTGTTGCACATGTGCAAAATCAACTGCATTATTTTCAATTAATCCAGCTCGTACTTTTTCTACGGATTCTAAATTTTTCTCACCATTATCAATTGTTACATTCGTCTTTAATAATCCGCGATTATACTCTGAGATACCACGTTCGCCCCAAATCATGCGAATTTGATTGAGTGGACTATCATAAAAAACCGGTCGTCCGTCTTGAAACATTTGATACGTAATTTCACCTTTTTTGGCATTGGTTTGGAATAAACGAAAATCGTCGGTAAATCCACCATGCTTATTAATAAAATCAATCGTACGTGGAATACTAACCGTCATATTTCGCATACTTAAATCATCTTCTGATAAGTTAGAGTAACTGTATGTTTGTTTTTCGATATCGTAATTCACAACACCTGTATTATTGTTGTACGTCATATTGCCACTATTTGCGGTACGGACAATCGGTGTATCATCGAATAAAATCGCATTTAAATCTTCAATGCTGATACTGTTAAAAATCGTACGATACGACTGAATATGTTTCGGCTTTTGTGGCGCATAGAGATACGTTGCTTCGTTCAACGTTGCGCGGTTTGTCATTACTGCGGTATATGGCACTAGATTCTGCTTCATGCCTTGAAGTTTTTGTTTCATCGTTTTAGTCGAAATGGATGTCGTCAGTTTAATAGCACGTTGACGATTTTCTTGTAAGGCATAGATTACCACGTCATCTCGACTATCTAAATCAAAGACCAGTCGATCGAACATGAATTGCTCCGGCACTTTGGCTGAAATATCAAATATATCATTCAGGTACACTGTCAGCGGGGTGTCTGTCGGGTAGTCTAAAACAAGCAAGTTATCACTTAATTCACGTAGTAAGATGACTTGCTCATTTTGAATATCCTCGACTTTGGTAATCTGTTGATCTTGTAATTCATTCAGCAGTTCATGAACCTGTTTATCTGCTGGAAGGCCATTAAATTTAGAGCCTGTGACATGAATCATTTGTAGCGGTGTGATCACCTCATCAAAATCATGATCAAACCTTGGCCCAATGGCTTTTGTTGTTTGATCTTGACTTGACGTATCCGCATCTGTTAAGTCCGGAGAAAAGTTCCATATTTTAAAAGTTAAAACCATACTTGATGCGACAAGAAGTATAAGCAGAATGGTTTTGATAATTTCTTTAGTCCGCATCCCAATCACCTTCATCTATCACTTCACATGGAAGTGTTATGAATACTGAAGTGCCTTGACCTTCTACACTATTCGCCCAGATGCGTCCATTATGTGCTTCTACGATTTCTTTTGAAATAGCGAGGCCTAGTCCTGTACCACCCATTTTTCTTGTTCGCGCTTTGTCCACACGGAAGAAGCGATCAAAGATTTTATCCACTTTATTAATTGGAATACCAATACCATTATCTTTAATTCGAATCGTCACGCGTTTATGCACTGGATTTTGTTTCACGTGAAACTCAACACGCTTTTGACCACGTGAGTATTTAATTGCATTCGTAATGACATTATCAAACACTTGCGTCATCTTGTCAGGATCAATTTCCGCAAAAATCGCTTGTTCTGGAATGTCTCGTACAAATGTAGTATCTTTGGTTGCCATTTCATGACGATTGATGATTTTTTGAATAAACATATTAAAGTCTATAATCTCTTTTGTGATAGATTCTGACTCATTATCCATTTTTGACAGATGTAATAAATCGTTAACCAAACGAATCATACGCTCTGTCTCTTCACGTGTCACAGATAAAAATTGTGGTGCGATACTTTCATCTTGCCAAGCACCCGCTTCAAGCGCTTCGATATAACTATTCATTGAAGTGAGTGGTGTACGCAATTCGTGTGAAACGTTTGCGACAAATTCACGACGTTCACGTTCAATTTGTTGTTGCTCTGTAACGTCATGTAATACTGCAATATACCCTGTAACAAATCCAGTATTTTGGACAATCGTACTGAAATTTGCACGGACAATAATGCCTTCTTCTTCATTAATATCTAGTAAGACGCTATCATTATTTTCATTTAAATCATCTAATGTAAATTCACCATGAACATCTAATACTTCGAATAAATGATGCCCTTTAACGTCTTCTTTCGCTTTTCCTAACATTTTAAGCGCCATATCATTAATAATACGTATACGGCCTCTGCGGTCTGTCGCAATGACCCCATCGCTCATGTGCGTGATTACAGAATCAAGACGGCGCTTCTCACTTTCGGTATTCGCTTGTGCTTCTTGAACACGTTTTGAGAGATTATTAAAAGCAAGGGCGAGTTCTCCGATTTCGTCATTACCGTAGATTTTCACACGTTGCGTATAGTTCCCTTTAGACATCTCTACGGTCTGATTACGCATGTCAGTGATAGGTTTTGTAATTGTACGTGCAATGAAAAATCCTAGAATAATCGTAATAAAGAGTGAAATCGCCGTACCTACAATGAAGATTTGATTAATGTCATTTAATTGATCGTAAACTTGATTAATATCCGATTCAATATAAATGTTACCAATTAAACCATCTTTCGTAATGACAGGGACGTTTTTAATCCATACACGTTGTTTGCCTTTACCATAGTCTTTTAACACCATATTCGCGTTTTCCTGTTTTAAAGACAGTGCTTTTTGAATCGAACTTTCATTTGCTTTTTGATTAATCAAATGACGGTTCGATTGTTTAGACGTTGCTAAAATGACTTGATCCGCATCAATAAAACGAATTTCAATCATTTCATTACGGTTGGCATATTCATTTAGTAAGTTTTGGACATCTCGCGTTTTCGTTGAGGAGTCGCTAGCATAAATTTTTTCAATACTTAACTCAATTTGTTTCGCATTTTGTGAAATATTGGTTTTGAATGTATTGGTCATTTCTTTTTCAAGACTGTTTGTAAAGTAAAGCCCAATAATTTGCATCCCAATTACAATCAATAATACATATACGACAACAAGTTTCGTGTGTAGCGATTGAAACTGTTTTAACCACTTCATACATGCGACCCTCTAATCATGTTGTTGCAAGAAATATCCGACACCACGGCGTGTCACGATATAATCTGGATGTGATGGATCATCTTCAATTTTTTCACGTAAACGGCGAATCGTCACATCAACGGTACGGACGTCACCAAAGTAATCGTAGCCCCAAACCGTTTGAAGTAAATGTTCACGTGTCATTACTTGTCCCATATGCTTTGATAAATAATGGAACAATTCAAACTCTCTATGTGTTAAATCAATATCTTCACCGCGTTTTTTAATTGAATAAGCGTCTGGATAAATGACAATATCTTTAATTTTGATTTCATTAGGTTGAGATGACGCTTCATGTGATGGTTGTGCATAATGACGACGAAGGTTCGCTTTGACACGTGCAATTAATTCACGCGTACTAAATGGCTTTGTCACATAGTCATCCGCACCTAGCTCAAGACCTAAGACTTTATCAATTTCTGAGTCTTTCGCTGTTAACATAATAATCGGCATATCGTATTTTTTTCGGACATCCCGGCAGACTTCCATACCGTCTTGACCTGGTAACATAATGTCGAGTAATACGATATCTGGTTCTTGTTCATAAATTAAATCCACCGCATCATTACCGTCATATGCGACGTGGACTTCATATCCCTCTTTTTTAAGATTAAATTCTAATATATCTGCAATTGGTTTCTCATCATCTACTACGACAATTTTTCTCGCCATAAGACATGACCCCATTTCTGTAAAAGTGCAATATTATACTATGACATTTGGCATAATACTCTATCTTATAATGTATCACTAAAATGTAATGAATTCTATCTTTTTACTATTACACAATCAAACAACCAATTTCTAAAAAAAGCCGTATACAATACACGCAATAAAAAGGCTAGACAGTGTTAAAAGATTGCTTAGAAATCCATTAACTTCGGCCTAACCTCGTTAAATACTATTCTTTTCGTTTCTCATCGTCGCTATCGACTAAAAATCCTTTTTCAGCTAAGTCATGCACTGCATTATCAAGTATTTTTTCAGAATCCGCTGATATGGTATGCAAGTGAATTAAATCTGTTAATCTCGCAAGCATTGTACCATCATACTTTTCCATATTATCAACAAATGTCGCTACGTGCGCTAATGTTTCAATCATCAACTCAGCTTGAATCGTACCGTATACAGGGTGTTCGACTGATACATTATCAATCATCGCCCCATTTTCAATAATGGTTGTTAATTCTTCAGTAATTTCACTTTTTTCATGTTGGCACATGATAATGCGTTTATACGGCTTTCCTTGTGGTTCTGGATTCATATAATAGCCTTTACTTGATGAGAAAATAGCGTGGTTTTGTGTTTTTAAATATGAAATATCTTTCACTATCACTTGTCTGGAAACGCCAAAATGTTGGCTTAATTCATGGCCTTTAATCGGTTGATCCGCTTCTTCTAAATAGCGTAACATAGCCATCCTTCGTGTATCTGCAGCATTCATTGGGGTCCTCCTTCATCCGTCCATTCTGCGCAATGCGTCAAAACATGCGTCAATGTCTTCTAATGTTGTCAAAGCTGAGAAAGACAATCGAATGTATTGATGCACTTCACCTTGTAACGCATTTATTTTTTGCGTGACACCTTCACTAAGTAGTATACCATGACCGCATGCTGTGCCTGTAGAGATACAAATATTTCGATTCGACAAGCTTTGCATCACATATTGTCCTTCGAATTTTGATGTCAGTAAGCCTAAAATGTGAGGGGCTTGTGTATCATACGATAACGCACGATATCCTAACGTTTGTGCCCTTTGAGACGCATGTTGATGTAATTGTGTTAAGTGCGTATCATCTACATCTTCTGAAAGTGCTTGTACAGTCGCAAGAATACTAGGGACGTCAATCGTGCCGTTACGTACACCTTCCTCATGAAAATAATGTTCACGTAAAGGATGAATGTAAGCATAATCTATGAGTAATATGCCGGTCCCTTTTGTACCATGAAATTTATGACCTGAAAAACTATAAGACGTCACACCGTTCAAATCAAGTGGCTTGACTTTATGCACTGCTTGTACGCCGTCAACATGAAGTGGAATATGGCGTGCTTCAGCAATTTGAGTTAGCGCAGGTATAGGCAGGATATAACCCGTTTCAGAATTGACATGTTGCGCAATAATCAACACTGTGTCTATTGTTAATGCAGTTTGAAATGCATCTAAGTCCAGTTCCCCATTTTCTAACATCGGTATCGTACGCACTGTAATATGCGTGTCGTATGCATCAAGAGCAGCTGCTATGGAAGGATGTTCATATGGCGATACCCACACTTCGCCTGACGTGACGTCTTTTAAATATAAATCTATCGCAATTTGATTCGCATGTGATCCACTCGTTCCGAATAAACACGTTTGTTGTGTTTGAAAATATTGCTGAATGTACTCACGTGCGTTACGCAGTGCATCTCTCACTTGTTCTCCACCAATATGTAAACTCTCACTATTAAAAAACAGCGCTTGTTGTGCTTGAGTATATACGTCTAATGCACGTTTAGACGGCTGTGTCGTTGCCGCATTATCTAAATATATCATGTTTATAATCCCCTCTTGCCTTTACATTTTAAATATGTGAAAATCATTGTATACTTTTATGTTAACACAATTGTAAATCTTATTGTAAATAGAGGTGTAAACTATGCACGTTATTGTAATTGGAAGTGGCATCGCGGCATTAGCTTGTATAAGACAATTGCCTAAAGACGTTCATGTCACTTGCATTACGCAAACACAACATACTCAAAACAACAGTTATACGGCTCAAGGTGGTATATGTTTTTCAAAATATGAAGGAGATAACGGTCATGCGCACTGTGAAGATACGTTTTTAGCCGGCCATCGCTATGGTGACCGCATCGTCATCCAGTCTTTCATTACGAAAAGTCACGCTATTATTCAAGACTTAATCGATGAAGGTCTACCCTTTGACCGTGATGCGTTTGGCGAATTGACATACGGTATGGAAGGAGCGCATAGTCAAGCACGTATATTGCATGCAGGTGGGGATGAAACAGGTCGTCAGATTATGACACATCTGGCTTCACATCTTGATTTAGAGCACCTTACGCTTTACGAAAATGGAACTGTTGTCGATATTTTGAAAAATGAAGCTGGTGAAGCATGCGGTGTACATGTGTTAGATGCTAAGGGTGAGCGTCACGATATTGAAGCTGATGCTGTTGTATGTGCAACAGGTGGCGTGAGTCATTTATTTACACCAAACTCTAACCCAAATGCCTCACTATCCACTGGGGCAATCCTTGCGTTTCATCACGATATACCGCTTCACAATATGGAACTCATTCAATTTCATCCCACACTCCTCGGCACACCTAAACAAGCCTATGGTTTAATATCTGAAGCAGTTCGAGGAGCTGGGGCGATCCTTGTTAATGACGCAAACGAACCATTTATGAATCACGTTCATCCTATGCAAAGTCTTGCACCAAGAGATATTACGAGTCGAGCTATTGTCGAACAACAAACGAAAGGTCATCAATGCTATTTAGACATTCGTCCAATCACAAACTTCAAGAAGCAATTTCCGACCATTACACGTGCACTAAACGCATATGATTCTAAACTATTAACGACACAACGTATTCCTGTTACACCCGGCGCTCATTACACAATAGGCGGTATTAGCGCACAACTTAACGGGCAAACCACGCTACCGCGATTTTTTGCGATAGGTGAAGCAGCATGTACACATTTCCATGGTGCCAATCGTTTGGCAAGTAACTCTTTATTAGAAGGTTTAGTTATGGGAACAGCATGTGCAGAGTTTATCGATTCAACCCTTACACCCGTTGCGCAACCCACACACCATGATTCACTTAAAATTCCAGATATTTCATCTGATATCGTAAATGCCCTACAAGCTCAAAGTTTTTCAGTACTTGGCGTGATGCGTAATGGCACTTCAATGCGAACATTTTTAGACCGTCTCGACACTACCCTCGATGACGCGCCACTTACTGAAACTATTACAAAAGCACGATGGGAACGCTACTGTACAGTAAAACTGATGCAAATCATTACACAAGCTGCATTAACACGATCCATATCATGTGGCGTACATTATCGCACAGACGCAACATCACATCATGATAATCATTTTAATGAAATCACTGAAGTTATAAATGGAGGAAAAAGACATGTTAAATCGACTACTCGTCAGAGAGAAGTTGCAACAATTTTACATTGAAGATAATCAACAAGGCGATCTTGCTATTCGTATTTTTGATACGCATGAAACAGGGACTTTAACACTGTTAGCTAAAGAAGCAGGTATTTTTTGTGGTACTACAGTGATAGAAGAAGGGTTTCGTTTACTTGAACCACAAGCCGATATTACATTTGAAGTTGAAGAAGGTGAAATTCTTACACCAAATACCATTATTGCGCATATTAAAGCACCAGTTTATGTATTACTGACTATGGAACGCATTGTTTTAAATTTAATTCAACGCATGTCCGGTATCGCAACAGCTGCACATCACCTAACATCTCAAATCAAACATACATCAACGCGTCTTGTTGACACACGTAAAACAACACCGGGACTTGCAATATTTGAAAAGTATGCTGTAACGGTTGGTGGAGGACTCAACCACCGTCGTTCACTGAATGATGGCTTAATGTTAAAAGACAATCACATCGCGTATAGCACATCTATGAATGAAGCCATCGACAATGCTCGAAAACATCTCGGGCCGATGGATAAAATCGAGGTCGAAATCGAGAATGAAACCATGCTTCAAACTGCTATTGAAGCAAACGTGGACTTGATTATGTTTGATAATCAAACGCCTGAGTGGATTCAGTCTCACATCCATCTCGTCCCAAATACGATTCAAACCGAAGCCTCTGGCAATATTAATGAAACGAATATTAAAGCTTACGCAGAAACTGGCGTAGATTTTATTTCTGTTGGCGCACTGTTTTATGGCCAAAAAGCACTCGATATTTCAGCAAAGGTTGTGATATAAATGTTTAATCCAGTACAAACTACTATTCAATCCATTCCAGAACGCTATTTAAAAATGTCTCAAGATGAATTAGTCGAACATATCCGTCAAATTAAAGAGGATTTAGGTCCCCGTTTATTTATGCCAACACATCATTATCAAAAAGATGAAGTCGTGCAGTTTGCTGATATTACAGGAGATTCATTAGAACTTGCGCGTATTTGTAAAGAGAATGACGAAGCGGAATACTTTGTGTTTAACGGTGTTCATTTCATGGCAGAAACCGCTGATATTTTAACACATGCCCATCAAAATATTTATTTACCAGATCTTACTGCTGGATGTTCAATGGCCGACATGGCTAACATCAATCAAGTATTACATTGCCATGACGTTCTTACTAATACCTATCACTTTGACATTTTACCTTTAACCTATGTAAACTCAACGGCTGCGATTAAAAAATACGTAGGTCAACATGATGGTACGTGTCTAACCAGTGGTAACGCAAACGCTGTTGTTCAATGGGCACTCGATCAAAACAAAACCATTCTCTTTTTACCTGATCAACATTTAGGTCGTAACACAGCTTATGCCCTTGGTGTGCCTTTAGAACACATGGCAGTATGGGATCCTATTCAAAAACGTTTAGAATATGACGGTGATCTCAAAGACTTACGCATTATTTTATGGAAAGGTCATTGCTCAGTACATGAAAAATTCCATAAAGTGCATATCGATCAAGCACGTGAAAAAGATCCAGAAATTAATGTGATCGTTCATCCAGAGTGTACTTTCGATGTCGTCCAAGCAGCAGACTATGCGGGCTCTACACGATATATCATTGAAACCATTAAAAACGCACCTAAAGGCTCTCGTTGGCTTATCGGTACCGAGATGAATCTCGTCAATCGCTTAAAAGCGACCTACACGGACATTGAAATCGAATCATTGAATCCATTAATGTGCGCTTGTTTAACGATGAACCGCATTGATTTGCCACATCTTGCATGGTGTCTAGATAAAATACTCGCTGGCCAACACGATAACATCATTAAAGTAGATGAAGAAACAACATATTACGCTAAAAAAAGCTTAGATCGCATGTTAAGTATCGTTTAATTAGCAATAAAAGAGTATACGAAACGGTCTAAACAAAGGGAAAAGAAAGGAGTTAGGCATCATCACCTAGCTCCTTTTAAACTTCTATTTTAAAACTCTATACTTTTAACGGTTGGTGAAATATTCACTAGCCGTTATTTTCATTTTTGAAAGACTAATATTTAAATATGAAAATAATAACGTCTTTATTAAACAACATTTTTTGCTTTAATTGCATTATCTCCTTGCCAACCACCGTTGACAAAAGAGCCAACATATAAAAAAAGCGACAAAGCTATTCACATAACTTTGTCGCTATTGTAGCGGTCCCGACGGGAATCGAACCCGCGATCTCCTGCGTGACAGGCAGGCGTGTTAAACCGCTCCACTACGGGACCAAAAATGGTGACTCCTACGGGACTCGAACCCGTGTTACCGCCGTGAAAGGGCGGTGTCTTAACCGCTTGACCAAGGAGCCTCTCTCAAACACAAGATTGATTATAGCATCCCTATTTTGAATTGACAAGCCTTTTTTGATTTTTTTTGCATAATTTTTTATAGTATCTTTAAAGGAGGACAATATATGATTGCACAATCCGATTCAGACATAGCGTATAAACCTGAAAAACCCCGTAAGATAAAGCAACTGAGTAAACGTTTCTTTTTTATTACGTTAGGTGCATTGCTTATGGCAGCAGCTTTAGAATTATTTTTAGTACCGAATGAAATTTTAGACGGGGGGATTGTTGGTATCTCGATTATTTTATCTCATCTTATCGGATGGAAATTAGGGATTTTTATTTTCATTCTCAATCTACCTTTTTTCTTTCTAGGTTATAAGCAAATTGGTAAAACTTTTGCGATATCAACACTATATGCCATTGCAGTGTTATCGATAGGCACTGTATTACTGCATCCTATTCCACCAGTCATTGATGAGAAATTTCTCGTTACGATTTTTGGTGGTGCCATTCTTGGTATCGGTGTAGGTATCGTACTTCGTTATGGTGGCTCTCTAGACGGTACTGAAATATTATCAATTTTAGTTCAATCTCGCTTACCGTTTTCAGTCGGTGAAATTGTAATGATCATTAATTTTTTCATCTTTACAGTTGCAGGCTTTGTTTTCACATGGGAAAGTGCCCTTTTTAGTGTTGTTTCCTATTTTATTGCGTCTAAGATGATTGATACTGTTTTACTCGGTTTCGATGAATCGAAATCAGTGTGGATTATTAGTGATGCTTATCAGGAAATTGGAGAAGCCATTAATTCACGCCTAGGACGTGGTGTAACGTATTTGTATGGTGAAGGCGCATATACTGGCGAAAATAAACGTGTCATTTTTTGCGTAATTACACGATTAGAGGAAGCAAAATTGAAAGATATCGTAACAGATATTGATCAAAGTGCCTTTTTATCGATTGGTAATGTTTCTGAAGTACGTGGTGGTAACCACAAAAAACGTGATATTCATTAATCAAAGTAATGCATATCATATCTAATGACTCGTATGTTTGATGCTTCTATATGATGTTTATGATGACTATGATGATAGACATGATGTAGAAGGATTCAATCAATTAAAGAGCGGTGAAGTTGGCTTCTTAGTGCCTTACTTCACCGCTTTCCTTATATATAAATTGGTACAGGTTAGTCTTCCCGGACTATTGCCGTCAGTCTAACCTCATACTTATTAAAGCCATAATTGCTCAACAACATTAGTCTGACTACGGTCTGGGCCTACTGAGAAGATAGAAATGTGCACACCACATAATTCTGAAATGCGTTCTAAATAGCGTCTCGCATTATCAGGAAGTTCGTCTAATGATTTAACACTTGTAATATCTTCTTCCCAACCTGGTAGTGTCTCAAAAATTGGTTTACAACGTTTAAGATCATTTAAATTCGCTGGGTATTCAGTGATTTCTTTACCATCTAATTCATATGCTGTACAAATTTTAACTTCTTTTAATCCTGTTAAAACATCGATAGAGTTAATAGATAAATCTGTAATACCACTTACACGGCGTGAATGACGTAACACTACTGAATCAAACCAACCTACACGACGCGGACGACCTGTAGTTGTACCATATTCACGACCGACTTCACGAATGTGATGACCATCTTCATCAAATAATTCTGTAGGGAACGGTCCATCGCCGACACGTGATGTATAAGCTTTACATACACCTACAATTTTAGATACACATGTTGGTCCTACACCAGCACCTACTGTTACATTACCTGCAGTTGGGTTACTTGATGTTACGAATGGATATGTACCGTGGTCGATGTCTAACATCACACCTTGTGCGCCTTCAAATAATACGCGTTCATTAGCAGCAATCGCATCATCCAATACTTTTGCTGTATCTGTCACATATGCTTTAAGACGTTGACCCGCTTCATAATATGTTTCAAAAATCTCGTCAAATGATGGTGCAGCTTGATTAAACATCCCTTTAAAGTAATCGTTTTTATATTCTAAGTTAGCTTTTAAACGCTTTTCGAAAATTTCTTTATCGAGTAAATCCGCCATACGAATTCCAATTCTTTGTGCCTTATCAACGTAAGCTGGACCAATACCTTTTTTAGTTGTACCGATTTTATTATCACCACGACGTTCTTCTTCAAGTTCGTCTTGTTTAATGTGATAAGGTAAAATCACGTGAGCTCGGTTTGAAATACGTAAGTTGTCTGTTGTAATACCACGTTCATTTAGACCGTCAAGTTCTTTTAATAATGCGACTGGATCGACGACCACACCATTTCCAATTACGGCTAACTTATCTTTATAAAAAATACCAGATGGTACAAGATGTAATTTATACGTTTCACCGTTAAATTTGATTGTGTGACCTGCATTGTTACCGCCTGAAAAACGTGTAATCACATTTGCTTGTTCTGCTAAAAAATCAGTTATCTTACCTTTTCCTTCGTCTCCCCATTGTGTCCCAACTACTACGATTGATGACATAAGAGCACCTCCAAGTTTTCTCAATTAACCAAAGTGTATTTTACCAGTAGCTTAACAGGAATGCAACTCAAAAAACGAACATTATAAAAGTATATCAATTTATATTTCATGAATATATAAAATATCTTATAACCCAAGAGACATCAACGTTTTAGCGTAATTTCAACACTTTTTTTAAATAGTTAAAGACAAACATAACCAAATTCAAGCGGATAAAACAGAAATAAAAACCGTACATTTTTAACGAATAGTTATAAATAGTACGGTTTTAACGATATAAAATATTTTTTATGCCATGTCTGCATGTGCATAATCGATGTCAGTAAATTTGTTATATTGTTTCATAAAGTGAAGTTTTACAGTGCCGGTTGGACCGTTACGCTGTTTTGCGATAATGATTTCAATTTCACCATTTTCATCATTAGTTTGAGGTTCAAAACCACCATCATCATCGTCCTCTTCATCGTCACCTCTATTGTAATAATCATCGCGATATAAAAAGGCAACGATATCCGCATCTTGTTCAATTGATCCAGATTCCCGAATATCACTCATCATTGGACGTTTATCTTGACGTTGTTCTACACCACGTGATAATTGACTTAATGCAATGACAGGACATTCAAGCTCACGAGCGATAGCCTTTAACATTCTTGAGATCTCTGATACTTCTTGTTGACGGTTATCTGAATAACGTGATCCACTTCCTTGAATCAGTTGCAAGTAGTCAATGACAATCATATCTAAACCGTGCTCTTGTTTGAGTCGGCGACATTTGGAACGAATATCAGTAATACGTATCCCTGGTGTGTCATCTATAAAAATTTTAGTTCTTGATAATTTTCCGACCGCAACGGTAAATCGATTCCAATCCTCTTCTGTCATCGTACCTGTACGTAAACGATTCGAATCTACATTCCCAGAACTACAAATCATACGCGTTGCTAATTGGTCCGCTCCCATCTCTAAAGAGAAAATCCCTACTGTATATTGATCTTCGTGTGTCGCTACTTTTTGAGCGATATTAAGAGCGAAGGCAGTCTTACCTACAGATGGACGTGCCGCAAGAATAATTAAATCATTACGGTTAAAGCCAGCAGTCATTTGATCAAGATCCCTATAGCCTGTAGGAATTCCTGGTGTTTGACCACTATTTTGATCGAGCATCTCTGCATTATCATAAACTTGACCTAAAACGTCACGGATATCTTTAAATCCTTCACTTTCACGTGTCGATGAGATTTCTAAAATACTGCGCTCAGCATCATTAAGTACGGTATCAAGATCTAACTCACTGTTATAACCGTCTTTGACAATGTTATCTGCAGTATGAATCAATTTACGCTTAATCGCATTTTTAAATACGACATCTGTGTAATATTGAATATTTCGTGTTGTCGGTACATTCGAAGTGATTTCTGCGAGATACTGTGGTCCGCCTACTTCTCCAAGTACGCCATCTTGTGTGAGACGATCCAACACTGTCACGATATCAATATTATGGCCGTCTTCACTCAAATTCATCATGGCACGGAAAATATGTTGATGCGCTGCACGATAAAAAGACTCTGGTAACAATATTTCCTGCGTCGATGACATTAACTCAGGATCAAGAAATATAGCACCGAGTACAGATTGCTCCGCTTCATGGCTATGCGGCATTTGGTTATTTTCAAACGAACCGTCCATGTTCAGACCTCCTCATACAATTCATTCTCTTTATTTTAACATTTTTTAATAGCTCATATTATCATAATTTATAACACTCTTGTATCAAAGTATCATGTTAACGGATGAACCAATGATAACTGCATTTAAAAAATGGATGCATCATCCATATACATTTAAGCATATGGGATGATGTCATCCATATATGATGATCAGTTATTTTTCAACTGTGTGAACACGAATCGTACCTTCAACGTCTTTGTGTAGTTTTACAGGCACGTTTGTATATCCTAATGCATGAATTCCATTTGGTAAATCCATTTTACGTTTATCAAGTTTAATACCGTGTTGTTTGTTTAAAGCATCAGCAATTTGTTTTGTACTTACTGAACCAAACAATTTACCACCTTCACCTGATTTAGCTTCTACTTCAACTTCAAGTGATTTTAATTGTTCTTTTAATGCTTTTGCATCTTCAAATTCTTGTTGTTTTTCTTTTTCAATACGTTTATTTTTTTGTTCTAATTGTTTAAGGTTACCTGGTGTTGCTTCAACCGCAAAGCCTTTTTTCAATAAGAAGTTTTTAGCATAGCCTACAGGGACTTCTTTAACTTCACCTTTTTTACCTTTACCTTTGACGTCTTGTGTGAATATTACTTTCATGTTTCGTCACTCCTATCCAGTTGTTCCTTAATTGCGTCTTGTAGTTGTTGGATTGCTTCTTCTACTGTTACATTTTTAAGTTGAGTTGCAGCGTTTGTAAGATGACCACCGCCACCAAGCGCTTCCATCGTTAATTGAACATTAAAGCCACCTAATGAACGGGCAGAAATACCTACAAGATGGTCTTCACGCTTTGCAATCACATACGATGCCTCAACACCATCTAAACTTAACAGTTCATCCGCTGCTTGTGCAACAGTAACAGGGTGATAAATTTTATCTTCAGGACCATGAGCAATCGCAATACCATGATCCTGTAACTTAACCGTTTGAATTAACTCAGAACGATTGATATAAGTTTCAATGTCATCTTTTAAGAAATGTTGTGTCAATATCGTATCCGCACCATGTGCTCTCAAGTAACTTGCAGCATCAAATGTACGAGAACCTGTACGTAATGTAAAGTTTCGTGTATCAACAATAATACCTGCGTACATTACTGTTGATTCTAAACGTGTGAGACGTTGTTCTGTTGGTTGATACTCAAGGAGCTCTGTCACAAGCTCAGCAGTTGAACTTGCATAAGGTTCCATATAAACCAACAATGGGTTCGCAATAAATTGTTCACCACGACGGTGATGGTCTATAACTACTTTACGATTTGCTTTATTTAAAATGTTTTCATCAATTACCATCTCTGGCTTATGCGTATCTACAATGACTAATGTTGTTTTAGAAGTCATCATATTCCATGCATCATCTGATGTAATAAAACGCTCTTTTAATTCAGGTTTTTGGTCGATTTCGTCCATCACACGTCTTAACGTTGGATCAATATCAGATTCATTTAGAACAATGTATGCGTCTAAATTATTCATCATCGCAAAACGCGTCACACCAATCGCGGCACCAATAGCATCTAAATCAGGACGCGTATGCCCCATCACAATCACGCGGTCACCTTCAAGTAAGATATCTTTTAACGCGTGTGAAATAACACGAGCTCTTACGCGTGTTCGTTTTTCCATTGGGTCAGTCTTACCACCATAAAATCGAACGTTGCCATTAATATTCTTAATCGCCACTTGGTCACCACCACGACCTAACGCTAAGTCTAAACCAGATTGAGACAACTCACCTAAATCAATAAGATTTTCAGAACCTTCACCGATACCGATACTTAACGTCAGTTGTGCACGGTAACCCACGCTTTTTTCACGCAATTGACTCAGAATATCAAATTTCGATGCTTCAAGTTCTTCCAAAATATGCTGGTTTAAATAAGCTACAAATTGGTCTGAACTGTATCGTTTAAAATATACATTATGCTCTTGTGCCCATCGACTAATCACACGTGTGACCATTGAGTTAATTTCTGAGCGTTGTGTATCATTCATATTTTGTGTGATTTCATCATAGTTATCTAAGAATAATGTCGCAATAATTGGCTGTGAATCATCAAATGCCTTTTGGATTTCCGCTTCTTCTGAAATATCAATGAAATATAGAATGTTTTCATCTACTGAATGTTGCACACGATACATGTGTCCACCATCTTCTATTTCAACTTCTTTCATTTTATCCAACTGTTTTAAAATATTAGGGTACACTTCATTGATGGGATCAGTAATGACATTACGTTCAATACGGTCTGCCATAAACTGATTAACCCAATCGATTTGATTATTGTCATCTAAGATAATTAAACCAATCGGCAACTCTTTAACAGCTTTATCACTTCCAGCTGAAATCTTACCACTCAAATGATCTAGATACCGATCAAAGCGATGTAACACTCCTCTTAATAAAAAGGCACCCGCAACCAACATGATAAACATCACAATGGTAGCAATCGTCGCATACAATTGATTAAAGAAAAATGCGGCGCCGACAAGTACAATAGCGACGAATGCGATAATGATAAAAGGGATCGCTATTGCTTTTTTCATAGAATGACGATTCATTTTGTCACCTCTTATTATTTTTAATCATACGTTTTAAGTTCAATCCTAAATCTAGTAATCCAATTAAACGTGTCAACGGATAGAATATAATACCTACAATAATAA
The DNA here is from genome assembly GCF_016238445.1 of Staphylococcus canis. Taxonomy (GTDB): domain Bacteria; phylum Bacillota; class Bacilli; order Staphylococcales; family Staphylococcaceae; genus Staphylococcus; species Staphylococcus canis. The sequence continues at coordinate 41,102 of NZ_JABANU010000010.1, read as the reverse complement.
AGATAACTGACACAGCTTTTGGCATACGTTTTAACATGCTCACATAATGGATAAAGCTAAGTCCTTGAATTACCATTAATAGTCCTAGCACAATTTGAAAGTTGAGACTAATACTATTAGCAGTTGTTCCAGATTCCGTCAAAATACCAACTAATAATGCTAAAGCATAAATACCAAAAACTGAACGCTTCACTTGCCAAAAATAAAGCGGTCTAAAAACTGGTGTTGCAATTTTGAACTTACGCAAAATCGGAAACACAATTAATAATGAAATAATAAAAAATATTGCAATCATAACAACAATAAGGCCAGGTAATTGAATCGCTAATTGTTGAATTGAAGTTTGCAACATTTCTTGTGTTTGCGCGTCCAAACTTTCAATTTGTGTTGTTTGCTCTACAGCATTTTTATATGGTGTTAATAATTCATGCGCATAAGGTAATTGCCGCATACTCTGTAAAATCATCATTGCGATAAGTGTTAAAATACTTGTCACTAACGTTGATATATATAAAATACGCTCTTTAGATGCACGTTTTTGTAAAAGATAACCTATTATAGCACTCACAACTAATACAATAATCATGAATGTCATTAAATAAAGATTACCCGTCAATGTTGATACAACAATTGTGATTAACGCTGCAATGCCGAATGACTGCACTGAGCGGTGCCATAAAATAATACCAGGTAATGTTGCGAATAGTGTAAGTACGATACCTAGTACTGGCACGAAATACATTGCTAAAACTACGACTATTAACGCTAATGTTCCTAAAATCGTTGCTTTAGGCTTGATTTGTGAAAACAATAATGCCACATCCAAACTCGTTTATAGTATAAATTTTATTTTACAAGATTTGTAACATGAATACAATTGCTTGTTATTTTATTACAATACTGTCATAAGCTGTTACAATATCTGTATTTGTAAGTTAAAACGAATAGGTACCAGTGTAATCTAAGTTTCTTTAAAATTAGTTATTCGCATGTCCTAAAAATAATACGCTAACACACGTTAAAGAGGTTGGATTTAAAGTGATGCCTCTGTGGCAACGTGCCATTAGCTACACTATACCCGACCTCTTAACACAATATACCTATTGTCGCTTACAATTTGATATATAAGATTATAACAAAATTGTAATATTCAAGTCTAAGTTTAACGTCGAAATCTCGAAACTTTTAAGAAATGGTAAAGATAGGGTGCCCAATCATTAAAATTCAATAAAAATCCATCATGTCCCACGTTATCTGTTATAAAGAAGTGTCTATGATATTGAAAAGATTCCCCAAGTTCCATGATTTGATCGTTTGGATAAAGTAAATCATCCTTAAACCCGAGTGTGAGCACTTTTGTATCTAGCGATTGAAATGTTTCTGTAACGTCATGACGTCCCCGGTAGATATTATGACTGTCTAACACACCAAGTAACGATAAATAACAATTAATATCGAAATTCTTTTTGAATTTATCACCTTGATATTTTTGATACGATACGACTTCATCAGGATTAAATCGCGTATCATAATTTTTAGAAGATCGATAAGTTAAAAACCCGATTTGACGCGCGATACTTAACCCTTCCTTACCGCCAATATGTATCGCTTGGCGTGCAATTTCATTAAACGCACGACTGTAAGCTGACGTCTTTGCTGTCGCTGCTAAAATCACCGCTTTTTTCACTTCAAATGTTTGATTGTATAACAGTTCTAAGACTTGCATACCACCTAAAGAAGCTCCGATTAAAACGTCAATTTTTTCAAATCCTAATGCTTTTAAACCGAGTTCTATTGCACGCACGATATCACGCATCGTAATGTCTTTTGGAAAATCAGGATCAGTTAATGAAGAACTAGAACCAAACGGACTGCCAATCACATTAAAAGTTAAAAATTGATAGTCGTGAAGCGGCATATAGCCTCCATCAATAATTTCACGCCACCATCCCGGATTATCATGTGTGCCATAAGTAAGATGATTGCCAGTTAAAGCATGGCAGACTAAAACTAAAGGTTGTCCACGATAGCCCACATATTCATAACGTAATTGTAAATCTTCAATACGTTCACCAGATTCTGTTTCAAACGGACCAAGGTGTAACGTATCTACTGTATAATTTGTCACAGTACAACGCCTCCTTAATTCAATAAAAAAGTTGTATACCTATTAATACGGCATACAACTTAAACAGTGTAAAATCTATTATGACTTATCATTCGAATCATCGTTGGTTGTAGCACCGTACTTATATTCATAAGTGGTTGCTGAAGTGTCATCAGGCCAAATCCCTCAACTTCTCTTAATAAGTATATGTTATTGTTATCTCCCTATGATACATGACATTCTCTTGTTTTTCAATCTATTTTCTGAATTCACTGAAATCAACTTATAAGTCACACTACCTTCATAGTGACCGAACTGTAACTTCCGTGTTATAAACATTGTTATATCAAGGATTTTAAGCTTTACTTGATTATTTACATCCGAGTTTTTGAAGGTAGTCTAAACACACAAAAAAGAGGCCGAGTATCACTCAACCTCTTAAGAATATATTATTTTGGTTCGATTTTTGTTTGACCACCCATAAACGGTACAAGTGCTTCTGGAATAGTAATAGAACCATCTTCATTTTGGTAGTTTTCAACAATAGCTGCAAATGTACGACCAACTGCTAAACCTGATCCATTTAATGTGTGTACATATTCTGGTTTTGCATCTTTGTCACGTTTGAAACGGATGTTCGCACGGCGCGCTTGGAAGTCTACACAGTTTGAACAAGAACTGATTTCTTTATAGTCATTATAACTTGGTAACCAAACTTCTAAGTCATATGTTTTACTTGCGCCAAATCCAATATCACCTGTTGATAAGATCACACGACGGTATGGTAAGCCTAACTCTTCTAAAATTGCTTCTGCGTTACCAGTCATTTCTTCTAATGCATCCCATGAATCTTCAGGTTTTTCAATACGAACCATTTCCACTTTATCGAATTGGTGTAAACGGATTAAACCACGAGTATCTCGACCAGCAGAACCCGCTTCACTTCTGAAACATGCTGATTGACCTGTGAATTTTTCAGGTAATACACCTGGTTGGATAATTTCTTCTCTGTAGTAGTTTGTTAATGGAACTTCTGCTGTTGGAATTGTATAAAGCCCTTCTTTTTCAACTTTGAATAAGTCTTCTTCAAACTTAGGTAATTGACCTGTTCCATACATCGCATTGCCATTCACAAGTTGAGGCACCATCATTTCAGTATAGCCATGTTCTGTTGTATGTTTTGTAATCATATAGTTCATTAAAGCACGCTCTAATTTCGCACCTTCATTTGTTAAGAATACAAAACGCGCCCCTGATACACGTGCTGCACGGTCAAAGTTAGCCATTTTTAAGTCTTCAACTAAATCCCAGTGTGCTTTTGATTCGAAATCAAATTCACGTGGTGTACCCCATTTTTTAACTTCAACATTGTCAGAATCATCTTCACCTTCTGGTACATCGTCATGAATTAAGTTTGGAATACGTGATAATTGATCTGTTAATTTTCGTTCTGTTTCTTTCAATACATCGTCAATTTCTTTAATTTTATCGCCAACTTTACGTTGCGCTTCGATAGCGTCATCTGCATTTTCTTGATTACGTTTCTTTTCAGCAATTTCTTGAGATGCTTTATTACGTTCTGATTTTAATTCTTCTGTTTGTTGAATAAGTTCTCTTCGTTTTTCATCAAGTGCAATGACTTCATCAACGACCTTTGGATCGTCTCCACGTAACGCAATTTTTTCCTTTACTTTTTCAGGTTCATTTCTAAACAATTTGATATCTAACATTGATTTGACATCCTTTCACTCATTATCAAAATTTATAATCAGGTGAAACAAATAAAAAAACCACATCCCTCGCACAAGGGACGTGGTTTGACGTGTTGCCACCCTATTTAACAGACTTATGTCTGCACTCTCACAAAGTTAACGGTTTGACCCGAATTGTTCACTAAAGTGGGTAGATTTCATATAGTTATGTCTATTTGTTTTCACCGGCCACAAACTCTCTGTATTCGTAACTATATTACTTAGTCCACAAACAATTAATTATTCTGAATTTAATTTAAATATATCAGAGAACATCTCTTTTAGCAAGTTTAATTTGAATATGCTAATTTTTGTAAATACTTCGCCACATTTTCGATATCTTGATGAAATTGGCGATCTTCTGTAATAGATGGTACCACTTTTCGGAATTCCTCATATTTATCTTTTGTAGGTGGAGATAATTGTGCGACTCCTTTAAGTTCAACTGCTTGTAACGCAATAATTGCTTCAATTGAAAGCACACGACGTACATTTTCTAAAATTTGATAACCATGTCTAGACGCAATCGTTCCCATTGACACATGATCTTCTTGGTTAGCAGAAGACGGAATGGAGTCTACACTTGCTGGATGCGCTAATGTTTTATTTTCTGATACTAAACTTGCGGCTGCATATTGCATAATCATTGCACCACTTTGTAGGCCTGGTTCTGGACTTAAAAAGGCAGGTAAATCTCCATTTAACTGTGGATTGACTAAACGTTCAAGACGACGTTCAGACACATTAGCAAGTTCACTTAAGCCAATCTTTAAAAAGTCTAACGCAAACGCTACAGGTTGTCCGTGGAAATTTCCGCCAGATATTACGAGTGTTTCATCATCTTCATCAAATATCAGTGGATTATCATTCGCTGCATTCATTTCAAATTCTAACTTCTCACACACATAATTCAGAACTTGAAAACTTGCGCCATGAATTTGTGGAATACAACGTAAAGTGTAAGGGTCTTGAACGCGAATTTCACCTTGTCGTGTTGTGAGTTTTGAATCTTCTAGCCAGTCTGACATACGTCTTGCCACTTCTGTTTGTTCATCAAAATTACGGACACGATGTACCGCTTCATGATATGCATCTGTAATCCCATTAAGCGCTTGATGGGTAAGTGCTGCAATCCACTCTGATTGATACGCTAAATCTTCTGCTTCAATATATGTAATTACGCCTTGTGCAGTCATTGCTTGTGTACCGTTAATAAGCGCTAATCCCTCTTTTGCTTGTAGTTGAAGCGGTGGTTGATTTAATTGTTTTAAGACATCCCGGCTGTCTAACTGTTCCCCATGATAGATCACTTGTCCTTCTCCAATTAATGCGAGTGCAAGATGTGACAGAGGTGCTAAATCACCTGAGGCACCCAGTGACCCTTGCTGTGGAATAACTGGAATAATACGTGCGTTAATAAAAAAGACCAGTTGATCAACGAGTGCTGTCGTTACACCAGAGTGGCCTTTAAGTAATGTATTTAATCGTAATACCATCATAACTAGCGCTACACGATTATCAAAAGGTTGACCCATTCCACATGCATGGGAACGAATTAGATTCATTTGAAGTTGATTATATTGTTCTGGATCAATACGAACATCACTAAATAAACCAAATCCTGTCGTAATCCCATAAACTGTTTCTTTGTTCTCGATAATACGTTCGACAGTCGCACGGCTTTGTTTGACACGCTGTCGTGCTTCTTCTGAAATGCTGACATGTTGATTTTCGCTTAAAAATCGACGTATTTCAGCTATCGTTAATTGTTCACCTGTAAGCATTAAAGACATGCTTTACCCCTCCATTTCTCTCTTTTAATTAAAACGCTTTCATTAATTAAGTATAAGGGTGCGAATAACGTTAAACAATAGGATGAGCGATATCCGTAACGCATTATCACGTTACCTGTTTAGTACCTTAAAATCCTGTATGTTCTCTATTGACGAAAATGAAATCCAGGTATAATATATCTTGTTGTAATAATTGAAAGACAGATAGGAGGGACAAACATGGAATCTTTATCAACGGTAAAAATTCCTAAACGTAAGCAAGAAACACATAAAGGAGACTATGGACGCATTTTACTTATCGGGGGTAACGCTAATCTAGGTGGAGCAATTATGCTTGCTGCACGCGCATGTGTCTATAGTGGAAGTGGTTTATTAACAGTAGCGACACACCCAACAAACCACGTTGCGCTACATTCACGTTGTCCTGAAGCCATGGTCATTGATATTAACGACACTAAAAAACTTACAAAAATGATTGAGGTTGCAGACTGTATCTTAATTGGACCCGGTTTAGGTCTTGATTTTAAAGGCAATAATGCGATGACATTTTTACTTCAAAATATCCAACCGCATCAAACGCTAATTATCGATGGCGATGCGATTTCAATTGTAAGTAAACTTAGACCAGAGAACCCTCCTTGTAATGTCATTTATACACCACATCCTAAAGAATGGGAGCGACTCAGTGGTATTCCAATTGAAGAACAAACATACGAACGCAATCGCGAAGCTGTGGATCGTTTAGATGCGACAGTGGTGCTAAAAAAACATGGGACTGAGATTTTCTTTAAAGAGGATGAGTATAAACTAGAAATAGGGAGTGCCGCTATGGCAACAGGCGGTATGGGCGATACACTTGCTGGTATGATTACGAGTTTTGTCGGTCAATTTGACGATCCCATTGATGCTGTAACGAGTGCAACTTATACACACAGTTATATTGGCGAAAAATTGGCTCAAGATATGTATGTCGTACCACCTTCAAAACTTATCGATGAGATCCCATACGCTATGAAAAAGTTAGAACAAGATTAAATGATGATAGATGAAAAAAAACGAGGTCTGAGACAACTTCTGTCTCTGTACCTCGTTTTAAATTTAAAAGATATTTATGATTCTGTATCTTCTTGATCTGCCGCTTCAATGTCTTCATTCACTCGATCCATGAAATCTTGACGTAATTCACGTGGTGCTTCATCGTCTGACTCTGTATGAATCGTCTGACCTGGTGTATCCGCATCTTCAACAACCTGTTCATCTGATGTTGGTCCTAAATGTGGCTCACCTTCTTGCACTTCTGGTTCTTCAATATCTTCAGGTTCTTTTTTAACTTTTGCCACTGTTGATACAAATTGGTCCTCATCTAAACGAATTAAGCGTACCCCTTGAGTTGTACGTCCAATTGATGAAATATCTTGTACTTCCATACGAATAATGACACCATGATCAGTAACAATCATAAGGTCTTCGTCACCTTCTACGGTAGTAATACATACTAATTTGCCGTTACGCTCATTCAATTTAGCTGTTTTCGTACCAAGACCACCACGTTTAGCTAAACGATACGCCTCAATTGGTGTACGCTTACCATAACCTTTTTCAGTCACAACTAAAATTTCATCCGAATTATCGTCATCTGCAACACCTAGACCAATGACTTCATCGTCCTCACGTAAACGAATACCAATCACACCTGCTGCTGTACGACTCATCGCGCGAACTTCAGTTTCTTTAAAACGCACTAATGAAGCTTGCGCTGTACCAATAACAATATGTTTTTCGCCATCTGTTAATCGCACTGCAACGAGTTCATCATCTTCACGGAATTTAATCGCAATTTTACCGTTTCTATTAATACGATTAAAATGATGGAGTTCAGAACGCTTAATATAACCTTTCTTCGTTACAAAAACTAAGAAGTCTTCAGCTGAGTCGAGATCTTTGACGGCTATCATAGTACTGATAGATTCATCTGGATCAAGCTCAATCACGTTTACAATTGGTATCCCTTTAGACTGACGGGAGAGTTCCGGCACCTCATACCCCTTCAACTTATACACGCGTCCTTTGTTCGTAAAGAAGAGAACATGGTGATGTGTGCTTGTTGTCACAACTTGACTCACAAAATCATCTTCAAGGGTGTTCATACCTTGTATACCTCGACCGCCACGATGTTGTGAGCGATAAGTTGATACTGGAAGACGCTTGATATAATTATTATGACTTAATGTAATCACAATTTGTTCTTCTGGAATAAGATCCTCATCTTCAAGATGATCAATACCACCAAGTTGAATTTCAGTACGGCGTTCGTCACCATACTTTTCTTTAATTTCGATTAATTCTTTACGTACAAGATCTAGCAATTTTTCCTCATCAGCGAGAATGGCTTCTAATTCCGAAATATAAGCAAGTAGTTCGTTATACTCTTTCTCAATTTTATCTCGTTCTAAGCCTGTTAGACGTCTTAAACGCATATCTAAAATCGCTTGCGCTTGACGTTCAGACAATGTAAAACGTGACTGAAGCTCTGCCATCGCCGTTTTATCAGTGTCTGACTCTCGAATGATTGTAATGATTTCATCAATGTGGTCTAAAGCAATGCGTAAACCAGCTAAAATATGTGCACGATCTTTCGCTTTTTTCAAATTGAATATTGTACGACGGCGTACAACTTCTTTTTGATGTTCTAAGTAATGATGTAAAGCTTGTTTCAAATTAATCAGCTGTGGACGTCCATTCACAAGCGCAATCATATTTACACCAAATGAGGATTGGAGTGGTGTTTGTTTATATAAATTATTTAATATCACACTTGCATTGGCGTCTTTACGGACATCTATTACAATGCGGACACCTGTTCTTAAACTTGTTTCATCACGTAAATCTGTGATGCCCTCAATTTTCTTCTCACGTACTAAATCTGCAATTTTTTCAATCATACGTGCCTTGTTAACTTGGAAAGGAATTTCAGTTACAACGATACGTTCACGACCACCGCCACGTGATTCAATCTCAGCTTTTGCGCGCATTACAATAGAACCACGTCCTGTTTCGTAAGCGCGACGAATACCACTCTTACCTAAAACGAGACCTGCTGTTGGAAAATCAGGGCCTTGAATACTTTCCATTAACTCTGTAATCGTGATTTCTGGGTTATAACTTAAATTCAAGACACCATCAATCACTTCCGTCATGTTATGCGGTGGGATGTTTGTAGCCATCCCAACCGCAATACCAGAAGCACCGTTGACTAATAAATTTGGAAAACGAGAAGGGAGTACCACTGGCTCGCGCTCGTTTCCGTCATAGTTATCCGTGAAATCAATCGTGTCCTTATTGATATCACGCAGTAGCTCTAAAGCAAGTTTTGTCATACGCGCTTCAGTATAACGCATCGCAGCTGCACCATCGCCATCCATTGAACCAAAGTTACCTTGTCCATCTACTAGTGGATAACGGTAACTGAAATCCTGAGCCATACGTACCATCGCTTCATAAATAGATGAGTCACCATGCGGGTGATATTTACCCATAACATCCCCAACGATACGCGCGGACTTCTTATAAGGTTTATCCGGTGTCATACCTTGTTCATTAAGACCGTACAAAATACGTCGATGTACCGGCTTCAAACCATCTCTTACATCTGGCAATGCACGAGATACAATTACACTCATCGCGTAGTCTAAAAACGATTCTCGCATCTCTTTGCTGATATTTCGTTCATTAATTCTTGATTCAGGTGTTTCAGCCATCAAGAGGTCCTCCTTCTCATATTGCTATGCATTCTAAAAATCTAGGTTCGCATAGACCGCATTATCTTCAATGAATTGACGTCGATTTTCTACAATATCCCCCATTAACATTTCAAACGTTTGGTCCGCCTCAATCGCATCTTCTAAACGCACTTGCAACATCGCACGATTTTCAGGGTTCATCGTTGTTTCCCATAATTGATCCGCGTTCATTTCTCCTAAACCTTTATAACGCGCAATAGACCATTTTGGAGTCGGATTCAACTCTGCTTTTAACTTTTCTAATTCTCTATCGTTAAACACATAATACTTTTGCTTACCTTGTGTTAACTTGTATAACGGTGGTTGTGCGATGTACACATAGCCCGCTTCAATCAACGGACGCATAAAACGATAAAAGAATGTTAATAACAACGTACGGATATGGGCACCATCCACGTCCGCATCTGTCATAATGATAATTTTATGATAACGTGCTTTTGAAATATCAAATTCCCCACCAATACCTGTACCAAAAGCTGTTACCATCTGACGAATCTCATTATTATTTAAAATCTTATCTAGACGTGCTTTTTCAACATTCAAAATCTTACCACGTAACGGTAAAATCGCTTGCGTACGTGAATCACGACCGGACTTTGTAGACCCCCCGGCAGAGTCACCTTCGACTAAGAAAATCTCACTTTCAGATGGATCCTTACTTGAACAGTCCGCAAGCTTACCTGGTAAACTCGAAATATCTAACGGAGACTTACGTCGCGTAACCTCACGCGCTTTTTTCGCCGCAATACGAGCACGAGAGGCCATAATACCTTTTTCGACAATCACACGACCCACTTGTGGATTTTCATATAAAAAGCGTTCAAATAGCTCTGAAAAGATACGATCAACAATTTGGCGTACTTCTGAATTACCGAGTTTTGTTTTTGTTTGTCCTTCAAACTGTGGATCTCCATGCTTAATGGATACAACAGCAGTTAAACCTTCTCTCGTATCTTCACCTGATAAACGCTCTTTATCATCTTTAATAATTTTACTTTGCGTACCGTAGCTATTTAATACACGTGTCAGTGCGCGTTTAAATCCATCCTCATGCGTACCACCTTCATATGTGTGAATGTTATTCGCATACGTTAATAAATTCGTTGAGTAACCCGCGTTATATTGTAGCGCAATCTCAACTTCTACATCATCACGTGTTTCATGAACATAAATAGGCTCATCATGCAATGGTTCTTTCTTTTCGTTTAAAAGATCTACGTAAGACTTAATCCCACCTTCATAGTGGTATGAGTCTTCTCGAATCTCTTCATCGTCACGTTCGTCTCTAAGCGTAATTTGAATACCTTTATTTAAAAACGCTAACTCACGAATACGTTTTTGTAATGTTTCGTAGTCATAAACAGTAGTTTCTTGAAATATCTCTTTATCCGCTTTAAATCGAATCACTGTACCTGTTTTTGATGTCTCTTCTATCTGCTTTAAATCAAACGCAGGTACGCCTCGCTCATAAGCTTGATGATGTACGTGACCATCACGATGTACAAACACTTCTAAGCGTTCACTGAGCGCATTAACGACTGATGAACCTACACCGTGGAGACCTCCAGATACTTTATAACCGCCTCCACCAAACTTACCTCCAGCATGTAGTACAGTCAGAATAACCTCAACCGCTGGACGTCCCATTTTTTCTTGAATATCGACAGGGATACCACGTCCATTATCAGTTACTTTAATCCAGTTATCTTTTTCGATGACGACATTGATTTCGTCGGCATAGCCCGCTAATGCTTCGTCAATACTATTATCTACAATCTCCCAAACAAGGTGATGTAATCCACGTTCTGAAGTTGAACCGATATACATTCCTGGTCGTTTTCGTACCGCTTCTAAGCCTTCTAAGACTTGAATCTGACTTGCACCATAACTTTCTGAGTTGTTCACATCAGCCAATGCTTTCACCTTCACTTTCTAACTAATTCATTATATTTCCACTCGAAATTCTATATATTTTTGCATTTTTCATAATTTCATGATCAATTCCATCAACAGAGGTCGTCGTTACAAATGTCTGTACCTTATGTTGAATCGTACTAAGCAAATGTGTTTGTCTAGAGTCGTCTAATTCACTTAAAACGTCATCAAGTAATAAAATGGGGTATTCCCCCACTTCCTGATGCATTAATTCAATTTCTGCTAATTTGATTGATAGCGCAGTTGTGCGTTGTTGTCCTTGTGAACCATATGTGTGTGCATCCATATGATTCACTTGAAACGATAAGTCGTCCCGATGCGGTCCATGTAGACTCACACCACGCTCGATTTCACGTGTAAGATACTCATCTAACAGCGCTACCACATCTCGAACTAAGACTTCCTCGTCATCCGTACCCTCTTCTAACTTAAGACTTGGTAAATATTTTAAGGTGAGTTGTTCATTATCGTTCGTAATTCCTTGATGAATCGGCATCGCGAGTTGTTCAAGTTCTTTAATAAACTGCGCACGTCGCTTTGTTACTTTAATGGCATAAAGTGCAAACTGTTGATTTAAGACTTCAAGCATGGTCGTATCTTTAGTTTTATTGAGCTGCAATTGCTTTAAATAATGATTACGTTGCTTGAGTATGCGTTGATATTGTGATAAATCATTTAAATATAGATTTGAAATTTGACCTAACTCCATGTCTATGAAACGTCGTCTTACTTGAGGGGAACCTTTTACGATATTCAAATCTTCCGGCGCAAATAACACAACGTTCAAATGTCCAATGTATTGCGTGAGTCGACTTTGTTCTAAGTGATTCACTTTAACTTTCTTGCCTTTTTTTGTGATAAACATTGTTAACGGCATTAAACCATGACGAAAATTGAGTTCACCTTCTATTTTAGCATATTCCGCATCGAAGCGAATCAACTCTCTGTCATTTGTAGTTCGATGACTTTTGGCGAGTGCGAGCATGTAGATAGATTCTAATAAATTCGTTTTACCTTGTGCATTTTCGCCAATTAATATATTGACATCTGGATGACATTGTAGGGTGATGCTTTCATAGTTACGATAGTTCTCTAATTGGAGTGTTTTCAGTTTCATTGTTCACCAAATTGAATAATATAAGAACCTACTTCAGGAATTTCAATCATGTCACCGTGATCGAGCTTTTTTCCACGACGCGTTTCATGTTCGCCATTTAAATAAACGTCATATTCTTTTAGGAACCATTTGGCTTGTCCACCTGACTCAATAATGCCTTCATAGTTTAAAAATTGTCCTAAAGTCAGTTCGCCATCAACGATTACTGTTTCAGCCAAAACCATCACTCCATTCCATAATTACTCACTTATATATTATACCGTTTTATGATTAAAATTTCATGTCCTAGCCCCCATATTTTCATGGATTTACAAAATAAAAATGTATCGAAAAAAGACGCATATCGTTTAAATACAAACGAGCGTCTTTTTCGTTAAAAATACAAAAGAAATTCTGATAAACGGGACTTCTTAATACTTTATTTTTTTAGCGCTTGATTGATAGCGTCCTTTACATTTTGATAATTTGTCACGTCTTCCACAGGTTTACCATCAACATAAAGTGCTGGAACTTGCGGAACGTCGTTTGATTTGGCTAATTTATGGTCTGCTTTGGCACGTTTGGCCGCTTCACCATGATCGTTTTTATACGCTGCTATAATTTCCGACTTTTGTGCTTGAGTGATATCAAGTTGACGAATTAATCGATCAACTAAATCTTCTGTAAGCCATTCTTTTTGTCCGACATCATCCATTTTTTTAGGTTGTGCTTTAAATAATTGTTGATGGAATGTCCAGTACTGCTTTGGTGCAATCATATTTACCGCATGTGCTGCACGAGCGCCCCGTTCAGATTCTTGACCATGAAGTAGAACATTAACGTAACGCAATTCAATTTGATCGTTATCTAAAAATTCGCGTTCTAATTTTGGTTTTATCTCTCGTTCAAATTGACCGCAATAAGGACACTTAAAATCGCCAAATTCGACGATTAAGACCCGACCGTTACTTTTCCCTTGTAGAGGCTGATTCTGTGTCTCATGACGCAATTTTTGAGCGTCTAGTGGTTTAAATTTTGAATTCTGTGTTGATGCGAATATAAAATACGCCGCAACTGCAATGAGTACTGCAATTAAAATAATTATCCATTTTTTATTTTTCATAGTTTCCTCCGTCATTTCCTAAGTAACTCTTGATTTGAAGGTGTGTGAATGTCACCTTTTATAATCTTACACGTTAGTAGTACCTCAATGACTTTAAAAAAATGAGGTTAATCTATAGGTACGCACTTTTGTCGTTAGATCAACCTCACTTTGTATGAATATTAAGTTCTAGTAAGTTCGAATTGGTAAGATAAGTTGTGTAACAGAGTCGTCATCTTTACCTTTTAAGATAAATGGTTTCATCGTGCCGAAAAATTCAACTTCAACATCATCATGATCTATTGCTTTTAATGCGTCCATCATATATTTTGAGTTGAAAGAAATTTTTAAGTTGCCACCTTCTACGTCGTTCGCACTCACATCTTCTTTTACTGTTCCAATTTCAGGTGAAGTTGAAGAAAGTTCAACACGGTTATCACCTGTGCTTAACTTAATGACGTTATTACCACCTTCACGTGCCAATAACGATGCACGATCAATGGCATGATAAAAGTCACTGTTATTTAGGCCTAATTTAATTTCATAGTTTTCTGGGAACAATCTTGATGTATCTGGATAATGGCCTTCTAAAAGACGTGAAATAAAGTTAATATTGCCTACTCTAAATAAAACTTGGTTTGAAGCAAAGAATATATCGATAGAGTCATCATTGTCTGACATGATTTTATTAAGTTCTGATAAAGCTTTACCTGGAATGATGACATTTTTATTTGCAATGTCTTCATCTTCAAGCTTAAGTTTACGTACAGCTAAGCGGTGCGAGTCTGTTGCTGTGCATATTAATTCATTATCTTGTATAAGCCAGTTCACACCTGTAAGTACTGGACGTGTTTCTGAGGTGGACACTGCAAAATTAGTTTGTGCGATGATGTTTTTTAAAACTTTAATTGGTAATTGCAATGCGTCTTCACTTGAAACTTGAGGTAGCAATGGATATTGGTCAGGATCTAAGCCACTCAGGTTGAATTCAGAGTGACCTGAAGTAATCAATGTTTGAAATTGTTCATTTGTTGAAAGTTTAACATCTTTGCCTGGTAGTTTTTTGATAATATCAACAAAAAAGCGACCTGGTAACACAACAGAGCCTGGTTCTGTAACAGTGACAATCTCTTCACCGTCTACTTGATTTGGAATTGTGATTTCAATTGATATTTCAGAATCTGATCCTGTTAGGACAATGCCTTCATTTTTGGCATCTATTTTTATACCAGTAAGAATAGGTAGTGTCGTTCTAGGTGAAATAGCTTTTAATGTATCGTTTAATTGAGTAATAAAATAATCGCGTCGTATAGAGAACTCCATCATTTTATAAACTCCTTTCAGTCGTTTATATATTAATAGTTATTATTAAAATCGTCATAATAGTCATAGGGGCTGTGGATTAGTGGATAACTCTAAAAAACACTGATGATATCAAGTTATACACATGTGGATAAAGTGTGTATGATGTGTATGAGTTTTGCACATTATCCACAATCCTAACTCCGGATGTCTTTTTCGAGTGCCTCAATTTCCTGTTTTAACGTTGCATCATTTTCGATGTCATTTTTTATTTTATCATATGCATGAATGACTGTTGTATGATCTCGGCCACCAAATTCTTCACCAATTTTCGGCAATGAAAAATCTGTAAGCTCACGAGAGAGATACATTGCGATTTGTCTTGGATAAGCAATAGATTTTGTTCGTTTTTTTGCGACAAAATCTTCTATGCGTACGTTGTAGTAGTCACCTACAACTTTTTGAATATCTTGAATGGTGATTTTTTTAGATTTAGTGACTTGAATGATATCTCTTAAAGCGTCAGCTGTAAGTTCTGTTGTAATTGGCTTGCCTTGTAATTTGGAATAGGCCAATACGCGTGTAAGTGCACCTTCTAATTCACGTATGTTCGTTTGAATTTGATTTGCGATATATGTCAATGATTCAATCGGAATATCTAAGTTTTCTTCTTCAGATTTTTTTTGAAGAATTGCCATACGTGTTTCAAAATCAGGAGGTGTGATATCCACAATTAAACCCCATTGGAAACGGGATTTCAAGCGTTCTTCTAATGTTGAAATTTCTTTTGGAGGACGATCACTTGAAATTACAATTTGCTTTTTATTTTGATGTAAATCGTTAAATGTGTGGAAAAATTCTTCTTGTGTTTGTTCCTTTTTTTGAATGAATTGAATATCATCAATTAACAATATGTCGATGTTACGATACTTCTCACGGAATGCTTCAGTATCGTTATTACGAATAGATTGAATAAATTCATTCGTAAACTTTTCACTGGATGTATAAAGTACACGGGCATCTGGATTGTTTTCCATGACATAATGTCCAATCGCATGCATTAAATGTGTTTTACCAAGACCAACGCCACCATAGATAAATAGTGGATTGTAAGCATTCGCTGGTGACTCAGCGACAGCAAGGCTTGCTGCATGAGGGAAGCGGTTGCCTGGTCCAATTACGAATGTTTCAAAAGTATTATTGGTATTAAATTGTTCACTCGACGTCACACTCTCGATAGATTGAGGTTGTGGCTTGGATGCTTGACTAGATTCAAGATCTTTTAAATCTTCTTCTGTTACAAAATTAATCGTTTCAATACGTTGATTTGTAACAGCTTCTAAAAAGTCACGGATTAAATCCGTATAGTTAGAAGAAAGCCATTGTGCAACAAAGGATTGCGATGCAATCACAATTGCTTCGTCCTGCTTTAAGGCATGAAGCTTTGTATCTTTGAGCCAAGTGTCGTATGAAACTTTTGTGATTTGTTCTTGACATAACTTAAGAACGTGTTCCCATATTTCTTGTTCTGACATAATTAACTCCATCTTCCTAAAATTTTTTATTTGCAGTTATACACAGTATCCCCGGTTGTGTATAATATTAATCACAGGGTGTGAATAATTATCCACAAGATAATCACAAGCTGTGGATGAGTATCATATATTTAAGTATTATGCACAGACATTTGTGAATAAACCACTATTTATAACCTATGTAGTATAAGGGTTTTGAACACTTATCCACACAATTATACTTTTTCACAGTCTCTCTGTCAAACGGGTGTGAATATGTTGTTAAACAAAAGCACAACGTGTGGATTATAAAATAATTATCCACAGTTTGTTATCATAAGGATGTGTATAAGTGGATAACTTTATATCAATCCTCACTAGGTAAAATTACAAAACACGCTTGATTTCAAAATGTGTTTTTGGTATATTGTAGTAGTTGCTTGAAATGTAGACATTTCATTTTATAGAGAAACGACTATTTTAAAGACAAATGAATGCAAATAATCTATATGATGATTAATGAATTGATGAAAATGAGATGGAGGTGTTTTGCATGGTAAAACGTACTTATCAACCAAATAAACGTAAACATAGTAAAGTTCATGGTTTCAGAAAACGTATGAGCACTAAAAACGGCCGTAAAGTATTAGCGCGTCGTCGTCGTAAAGGTCGTAAAGTTTTATCAGCATAAGATCACTGACTCTCTCAGTGGTCTTTTTTTTGGTCTAGGTGATTCAAAACAAACTAAAACTAAGATTAAAGGTTTATAAAGTGCAGCGTTAAAAAGGAAGTTTCGATAAAAGTTTATGATAGGTCGTTACAAATGAACAAATGCGTACAAAATGCATTTGTAAGAGCCACTAACGCCTGGAGATTGAGTATGGTCACTAATCTTTTGAAAAGTGACTCCATCTGAAGTGGTTCTTTAGAATTCAAAGCGCTCTCTCAGTGACCTTATGCGTTATACGGTGGGAATTGATGAACGGCATTTCGGAAGCAGGATTCTCGACAGAATTACATAATACGCTAAAATTAAAACCCAATTTTTGCGTATTATTCCATTCTGCTTGAATCCTAAGCGCTTCCTCAATGACCTTTTTTGGAGTTGGTGTGTATGGAGAAGGCATATCGTATTAAAAAGAATTCGGATTTTCAGTTGATCTATCGTAAGGGTAGGTCGGTTGCGAATCGTCAGTTTGTTGTGTATACCTTTAATAATCGTAAAAGTACTCATTTTCGTTTAGGGATTAGTGTTTCTAAAAAGTTGGGTAATGCGGTGACTCGTAATCGTATTAAGCGAAGTGTGAGAGAGTGTTTTAAGGTGCATAAACAAAATGTGATCGCGAAGGATATTATTGTGATTGCACGTTTTCCTGCAAAAGATATGTCGACGAAGGAAATTCAAAAGAGTTTAGAACATGTATTAAAAATTGCGAAGGTCTTTAACAAGCGAATACAGTAAGATTTTAGACTTCGGTTTGTGTGACGTCAGACACCCCGAAGTCTAACTTTTAATCATTTATTCCCATATAATCACGAAACTCGCGATTTATGGTGAAATATTTTACAATAACGTAATCATGTGATTTAAGGAGGCACGAAAATGGTAGAACAACTGGACACAATAACAAGTATCTCTACGCCAATGGGGGAGGGTGCGATTGGTATTGTACGTTTATCTGGTCATGATGCGGTTGCGATAGCAGATACACTATATAAAGGAAAGCATTCGTTACAAGAAGTGGATTCTCATACGATTCATTATGGCCATATTATTGATCCTTCTACACAGGAAGTGGTTGAAGAAGTGATGGTGTCAGTACTGCGCGCACCTCGTACATTTACGCGAGAGGATATTGTGGAGATCAATTGTCACGGTGGTATTTTAACGATTAACCGTGTTCTAGAACTGACAATGACTCACGGCGCAAGATTGGCAGAGCCAGGTGAATATACTAAGCGTGCCTTCTTAAATGGACGTATCGATTTATCGCAAGCTGAAGCGGTTATGGATTTTATTCGTTCAAAAACAGACCGTGCTTCTAAAGTTGCGATGAACCAGATTGAAGGACGCTTAAGTGATTTGATTAAACGCCAACGTCAATCAATTCTTGAAGTATTAGCACAAGTTGAAGTGAATATTGATTATCCAGAATATGATGATGTAGAAGATGCGACAACTGAATTTTTATTAAAGCGTGCGAAAGAAATTAAGCATCAAATCCAACAATTACTTCAAACAGGTGCGCAAGGTAAAATTATGCGTGAAGGTCTATCTACCGTGATTGTAGGTAAACCAAACGTTGGAAAGTCTTCAATGCTTAATAATTTAATACAAGATAATAAAGCGATTGTAACTGAGGTCGCAGGTACGACACGTGACGTGCTTGAGGAGTATGTGAATGTGCGTGGTGTACCATTACGTTTAGTAGATACAGCTGGTATTCGTGAAACAGAAGACGTTGTAGAACGTATTGGTGTCGAGCGTTCACGCAAAGCATTAAGTGAAGCGGATTTAATATTATTTGTATTAAATTATAACGAACCGCTGACTGAAGAAGATTATAAACTGTACGAGGTCATTAAGCATGAAGATGCGATTGTAATTATCAATAAAACAGATTTAGAACAACGTCTTGATCTTGAAGAAGTTAAACAAATGGTAGGCGATATGCCAATTATTCAAACATCAATGTTAAAACAAGAAGGTATTGATGCATTAGAATTACAAATTCGCGATTTGTTCTTTGGTGGCGATATTCAAAGTCAAGATATGACATATGTCTCTAATTCACGTCATATTTCACTTTTAAAACAAGCAGATCAAGCGATACAAGATGCGATTGATGCGGCAGAGATGGGTGTACCTATGGACATGGTGCAAATTGATTTAACACGAACTTGGGAAATTTTAGGAGAGATTATCGGTGAATCAGCGAGCGAAGAACTGATTGATCAACTCTTTAGTCAATTCTGTTTAGGAAAATAAAAATTGGAGGTATCAAATATGACAAAAAACTATGATGTCATCGTCGTCGGAACGGGTCATTCTGGTATTGAAGCAGGGCTTGCTGCGGCGAGACGTGGCGCTGAAACGTTAATGCTCACAATTAACTTAGATAATATTGCGTTTATGCCATGTAACCCTTCAGTAGGGGGACCGGCAAAAGGTATTGTTGTTCGCGAAATTGATGCGCTTGGTGGTCAAATGGCGAAAACAATTGATAAAACACATATTCAAATGCGAATGCTAAACACAGGTAAGGGACCAGCAGTCCGAGCATTACGCGCGCAGGCTGATAAAGTCATGTATCAACAAGAAATGAAAAATGTACTCGAAAATGAACCACATTTAGATATTATGCAAGGCATGGTGGATGAATTAATTATTGAAGATGATACAGTTAAAGGTGTACGTACAAATATTGGTACAACTTATATGGGTAAAACAGTCATTCTAACAACAGGTACATTTTTACGCGGTGAGATTATATTAGGAGACTTAAAATATTCAAGTGGTCCGAATCACCAACTCCCATCTGTAACTTTAGCGGATCATTTAAGAGACTTAGGCTTTGAAGTCGTTCGTTTCAAAACAGGAACACCACCACGTGTGAATGCGAAAACGATTGATTATAGTAAAACAGAAATTCAACCAGGTGATGATGTAGGTCGCGCATTTAGTTATGAAACGACAGAATATATTTTAGATCAATTACCATGTTGGCTAACATATACAAATGGAGAAACACATCAAGTTATAGATGATAATCTACATTTATCAGCTATGTATTCAGGTATGATTAAAGGGACAGGCCCACGTTATTGCCCATCGATTGAAGATAAATTCGTAAGATTCAACGATAAACCACGTCATCAACTCTTCTTAGAACCAGAAGGACGTCATACAAATGAAGTGTATGTTCAAGGTCTATCTACAAGTTTACCTGAACATGTACAACGTCAAATGCTTGCGACAATCCCTGGACTTGAAAAAGCAGATATGATGCGTGCTGGTTATGCGATTGAATACGATGCTTTAGTGCCAACACAACTGTGGCCAACACTTGAAACGAAAAAAATTAAAAACTTATATACAGCTGGTCAAATTAACGGTACATCAGGTTATGAAGAAGCGGCTGGACAAGGTTTAATGGCAGGTATCAATGCTGCAGCTCGTGTATTAGGTCGTGAAGAAACCGTGTTAAGTCGTTCAGATGCGTATATCGGAGTATTAATTGATGATTTAGTGACAAAAGGCACAAACGAACCTTATCGTCTTCTAACATCTCGTGCTGAATATCGTCTACTTTTACGTCACGACAACGCGGATTTACGTTTAACAGATTTAGGGCATGAATTAGGATTAATTTCTGATGAACGTTATGCTCGCTTTAATGAAAAACGCCAACAAATTACAGATGAAATTGATCGTTTAGGCTCAATTCGTATTAAGCCTAAAGCAGAAGTTCAAGCAATCATTAAACGTGAAGGCGGTTCTGAGCTAAAAGATGGTATTTTAGCTAAAGAATTATTACGTCGTCCAGAAATGACGTACGATGTCATTTTAGAAATTTTAGGCGAAACAACAGAACTTTCAGCAGACGTCACAGAACAAGTTGAAATTCAAACAAAATACGAAGGTTACATTAAAAAGTCGTTACAACAAGTCGACAAAGTAAAAAGAATGGAAGAAAAGAAAATTCCAGAAGACCTAGATTATAGTAAAATTGATAGTCTGGCAACTGAAGCGAGAGAAAAACTGGCAGAGGTCAAACCTTTAAACATTGCACAAGCTTCACGTATTTCAGGTGTCAATCCAGCTGATATCTCAATTTTATTAGTATATTTAGAACAAGGAAAACTTCAAAGGGTGAAATAAATGACAGTAGAATGGCTCGCAAATCAATTAAGTGAACATGGTATAACATTATCTGATCAACAAAAACAACAATTTGAAACATATTATGAGATGCTTGTTACATGGAATGAGAAGATTAATTTGACGAGTATCACAGAAGAGCATGAAGTGTATTTAAAACATTTCTATGACTCAATTACACCAAGCTTTTATCAAGACTTTAATCAACCTTTGCGTCTATGTGATGTAGGTGCAGGGGCTGGTTTTCCGAGTATTCCTTTAAAAATTGTTTTCCCAGAAATTCAAGTTACAATTGTTGATTCTTTAAATAAACGTATTCAATTTTTGAATCAGTTGGCCAATGCATTAGAGCTTGAAGGCGTTAACTTTGTGCATGAACGTGCTGAAAATTTAGGTAAAAATCAAGACTACCGGGCGTCTTTCGATATTGTTACAGCGCGTGCTGTTGCAAGATTATCGGTATTAAGTGAATTGTGTATACCACTTGTCAAAAAACACGGTGTTTTCCTTGCATTAAAGTCGTCAAAAGGGAAAGAAGAATTAGAAGAAGCGCGCTTTGGTATTGGCATATTTGGTGGACGTGTGAGCGATATATATACTTTTGAATTACCTGAAGATGCAGGTGAGCGTCAAATTATTAAAATCGAAAAACGCAGCCAAACACCGAAAAAATATCCAAGAAAAGCTGGCACTCCGAATAAATCACCGTTACTCGAATAAACATAAAATGGTTAACTATTATTTGTGAGAGATAGCGTGTTTGAGGACTTGACATAAAGTGATATGATTGAACTGTGTAATTGATGTACTAACTTTGACTGTAAATCACAAAAGGGAGCGGAATGGTCATGAAAAAACCATTTTCAAAACTATTTGGACTAAAAAATAAAGATGAGCTACTAGAGGTATCGGAAAAAGACCGCCAAGGCGTGCAATCCATTAAAATGGAGCGTATTGTACCTAACCGTTATCAACCGAGACAAACCTTTGATCCTAATCGGATTGAAGAGTTAGCGGAATCGATACAAGCGCATGGGTTATTACAACCTATTGTTGTGCGTCCTATTGAAGAAAACATGTTTGAAATCATCGCGGGTGAACGTCGATTTCGTGCCTTACAATTAAATCGAATGACAGAAGCGGATGTTATCGTCCGTCAATTAGACGATGAAGAAACGGCTGTTGTTGCGCTTATTGAGAATATACAACGTGAAGACTTATCTGCAATTGAAGAAGCGGAAGCCTATAAAAAATTACTGGCATTCGAAGGTATCACACAGTCTGAACTGGCGCAAAGTGTTGGAAAAAGTCAAAGTTTTATTGCGAATAAATTAAGATTATTGAAATTAGAAGCACCTGTGATTGAAGCGGTGCGTACACATCAAATCACAGAACGTCATGCGCGTGCGTTAATCAGCTTATCTCCATCACAACAACTTGAAATGTTAGAAACGATTTTAAAAGAAAATTTAAATGTGAAACAAACAGAAACACGTATTAAACAAGCTCAAGCTCTTGAAACTGAAACCAAAGAGAAAGTCGTCGCAAAGCCGCCAAGCTTTACACGAGATATTTCAGCAGCTCGAGATATCATCGCAGACGGCTTATTAGAAATTCGGGCAAATGGTATAGAATATGAACAAAAAGAAAAAGAACATGATGACTATTATGAAATAAATATAAAAGTGTATCGAAAATAAGAGATGACATCTAAAAAATGTCAACTTATTAAACACCTAAAAATTAGCTTTAAAGGGTTAATTTTTAGGTGTTTTTTTATAGTAAAATGCTCTTAAACTTGAGATACACAAGTCATGAAGATTCCAAATATCTACACTATTATATAAATAATACATATCTACATTTGTTTCATAATATATATTTAAAAATTATATATTAGGCTTTGAAACCCTTTACAAAGTGAATCAATCTCGATATACTTTAAGTGGTTATAACCAGTTAGGAGTGAAAGAGATGAAAATAGAAAGTGCTCCTCTGTATTTCCAAGTTTATGAGTCCCTTCACAACGAAATAAAGTCTGGACGCTTTCAAGAAGGGGATAAGTTACCTTCAGAACGAAAGTTATGTGATACCTATAATGTGAGTCGTATTACAGTGAGAGAAGCATTAAATCGACTTGAACAAGAGCGCTTAATTAAACGAGAGCATGGTAAGGGGTCTTTTGTTTTAGGTAGTCAGTATACTCAATTTTTAGACAAACTTTATAGTTTCAAAGATGAAATTGAAAAAAACGGTGATCAACCTAGTACGCGTATGTTGAATATTACGTTACAGCCTGTGACACCGATTTTACAAGAGAAAATGAATTTAGAAGCCTTTCAATATGTCTATGAGTTGAAACGTTTAAGATTATCTAACGGTACACCCTTGATTTATGAAGTGAGTTATTTACCGATGCATTATTGTGAAGGTCTAGATCGCTTTGATTTTAATCATGTCTCATTATATGAAACACTCAATCAACATTACAACATTCAAATTTCAAATGCTTATGAAAACCTAATGGCAAGTAAGCTCACAAAAGAAAGTGCAGCATTATTGAATGGTGAAGTTGATGAGAGTTGCATGTATATCGAGCGCTTTAGTTACTTTAATGACGCTATCATTGAATACACTCAAAGTATCGCAAGTGGGCATAAATACAAATACACAGTGAAGTTAATGTAATCACAGTGAGGAGGTTATTTACGTGTTGAAAGATACACATACTTATAGAGAAATTAAGCAACAACCTGAAATGTGGCGAAGAACGAATGATATTGTTTGTGCTCAACAATCTGCCTTTGAAACATTCATTCAAAACATAGTGCGCGACAATCCAAATAAGCGTTTGAAAGTAATGTTTACAGGTGCAGGGTCGAGTGCGTATGTGGGTGATGTTGCACGTATGGCACGTCGAAATGATAGTTTTAAAAATTTTGACTTTGAATCAGTACCAACAACACACCTTGTAACAAATCCAGAAGTGTATATTAACGACGAAACAGCATATTTGATTGTGTCTTTTGCGCGTTCTGGTAATAGTCCTGAGACGAAAGCGACGGTTGAAATTGCGAATCAGTTAACACATCATGCGTACCATTTGTATATCACCAATAATAAAGATGGCTTTTTAGGTCAATCTGAAGAAAGTAATCATGTCTTTAAAATCGTGTTACCTGATGAGACGAATGATCAATCTTTAGCGATGACTTCAAGTTTCTCATCGATGTTATTTGCAGTATATGTGTTATTTGGTGGTCAGTTTTATGACACATTTTTTGATGTAGCATCAAATCATTTCGATTGGATTGAGGATCAAGCTGATCAAGTTAATGCTGTTGATTTTTCAAAGGTGTTTTATGTCGGTACGGGGCTGATTGGCGAATTAACGAAAGAAGTGAGCCTAAAGTTAAATGAATTAACAGCAGGTCAAATTGAAATTGCACGTGAAACAACACTTGGTTTTCGCCATGGACCTAAAGCAGGATTAAGTGATGATGCTATTTTTATCATGTTGCGTAGTAATGAAGCGTATATTCGCCAATATGAAGCGGATATTATTTCAGAAGTGACGCAAGTAAAAGATAGATATCACGTTTTAGTATTAGATGGCCAAGAGCAGGATGATACACATACAATCACACTGCCAGAAGCTCAAGAGTTGAATGACTTAGAGTTAGCGTTACTATATTTGATGTTTGGTCAATTATTAGCTGCTAAAAAATCAGTGTCATTAGGATTAAACCCTGATAATCCAAGTCCAGACGGATTTATTAATCGCGTTGTGAAAGGTGTTACCATTTACCCATTAGAATCAACAAAATAGGAGTCGATAATTATGATAGCAACCCATACTTTTAACCCATCAATTGATATTACGTATAGTATTGATCCAATTCAAGTCGGTGAGGTTAACCGTGTGAAAGATATGATTAAAAATCCAGGAGGCAAGGGGATTAATGTCACAAAAGTACTTGATATTCTAAACGTCCCTTATCGTGCTTATGGCTATCTAGGTGGTAGCCATGGTGAATGGATGAAACAAGCTTTAAAGGATAAACACATCGAAACAGCGTTTACTGATATTAAAGATGAGACACGTCAAAGTCTTGCGATTAATGATGGTACATCTCAAACAGAAGTGTTAGAACAAGGACCAACGATTTCTAAAGCAGAACAAGAGGCCTATATTGAAACTGCTAAAAAAGGTTTAGCGGAAACGACTGTAGTGACGATTAGTGGTAGTTCACCTAACTTAGAAGATACTTCTAAATTTTCACATATGCAGCGCGTTTTAGAGTTATATCAAAATAGCTATAACCTCGTAGATACGAATGCTAAGGAATTGAAACAATTATTAGAGGAACATTTACCAATTCATTGTATTAAACCGAATCAATCCGAGTTTGAAATGTTAATCGATGCGTCAGACCTTTCTATTGATGCGTGTATTCACGAATTAAAAACACATGCATTCTTTAAAGATATTGATGTCTTTTTAACATTAGGTGGAGACGGTGCAATCATTAAATGGAAATCAGATGTTTATCGCGCAACGCTTCCTAAAAAAGATATCATTAATCCAGTCGGGTCGGGCGATTCAACAGTTGCAGGTATTGCATATAGCGTCCATGAACAACTTGAACCTGAAGCAATGATTAAACTGGCTTTAGCATGCGGGACGTCTAACGCATTACAAGCACAAACAGGTCACATTGATTTAGAGCAAGTTGAAACAATTAAAAAAGAGATAGAAGTGGAGCGAGTATAATTGGCAATCAAGGATTTGAGTCGATTAGTCGATAACCGTGGTATATATGCGGCAGTTGCAGTCGATCAACGCGGGGCAATGCGTAAGCTTTTAGGAGATAAAGGTACACCTGAAAATTTAGCATGCTTTAAAAAACTTGTGGCAGAGGTACTAACACCAGAGGGGTCTAGCTTTTTAGTAGACCCCGAGTATGGCCTCGATGCTGCTCAAGCAAAAGCATCTCATGCAGGTCTCATTTTATCTTATGAACAAACCGGTTATATCAAAAATCAACCAGGTCGTCTTCCAAGATTAATTGAAAATCAGAGTGTTCAAAGATTGGCTAAACTTGGCGCAGATGCTGTTAAGTTTCTATTGTACTATGATGTTGACGAATCAGATGAGATTAATCAAAAGAAACAAGCCATCATCGAACGTGTAGGATCGGAATGTAGAGCTGAAAATATACCATTTTTATTAGAAATTTTAACTTATGACGATACGATTGGTGATGAAAAAGGTGAGGCTTTTGCTAAAGTCAAACCTCGAAAAGTCAATGAAGCCATGAAAATCTTTAGTGAAGCACGATTTGGTGTTGATACGCTAAAAGTAGAAATACCTGTAAATATGAACTATGTTGAAGGATTTGGCTCACATGTGGTGATGACTGAACAAGAAGCGGCCGAAGCCTTTAAAGCTCAAGCAGCATCTACACATTTACCTTATATTTATTTAAGTGCGGGTGTGACGGCACAATTATTTAATGATTCACTCGTTTTTGCTGCAGAACATGGGTCAAAATTTAATGGTGTCTTATGTGGACGTGCAACTTGGAAAGGTGCGACAGAAGCACTGTTAACAGATGGAGAAGATGCAGCACGAAAATGGCTTCAAACTGAAGGATTAGACAATCTCAATGCACTAAATGCAGTGAATCAACAAACAGCGACACCTATTCAGTAGATTGGAGGAAGTGTCATGGCTCGATTTAAAATTGATACAGAGTTTTTGTTAGACGATCAACCTTTTAAGATTTTATCGGGTGCCATTCACTATTTTAGAATGCCAAAAGAGGATTGGTACCATTCGCTTTATAACTTAAAAGCACTTGGTTTTAACACTGTTGAGACGTATGTACCTTGGAATTTTCATGAAACGATTGAAGGCCAGTTCGATTTTGAAGGTCATAAAGATGTAGGAGCTTTTTTAAAGACAGCTCAAGCGTTAGGATTGTACGCCATCGTGAGACCATCTCCTTATATCTGCGCTGAATGGGAATTCGGTGGACTGCCAGCATGGTTATTAAACGATCGTAATATGCGCATACGTTCAAGAGACCCGAAGTATCTAGAGAAAGTACAAGTATACTATCATGAACTATTTAAAATTTTAACACCACTCCAAATTGATAATGGTGGGCCAATTATTATGATGCAAATCGAAAATGAATATGGCTCATTTGGAGAAGATCATGACTATCTTAAATCTATACAACAGATGATGATAGATGAAGGGGTGACGGTTCCTTTCGTTACATCAGATGGTGCGTGGGCGCAATGCTTACGTGCAGGTAGTATGATAGAGCATAATGTATTACCAACCGGAAACTTTGGTTCAAGAACGAAAACCCATTTTAGTAATTTAAAAGATTTTCATGTTGAACATGGTAAAACATGGCCTCTCATGAGTATGGAATTTTGGGATGGATGGTTTAATCGCTGGGGTGAGGACATTATTAAACGTGACAGTTCAGACCTTGCAAGTGAAGTACAAGATGCCATCAAACTAGGTTCTGTCAATTTATACATGTTTCACGGCGGTACCAACTTTGGATTTTGGAATGGTTGCTCAGCAAGAGGGACGAAAGATTTACCTCAAATTACATCTTATGATTACCATGCACCACTGGATGAAGCGGGTAATCCGAATGATAAATATGAAGCGTTGCGAGCTATGTTAAAAGAGACGTTACCAGAGGTCGAACAACATGATCCACTGGTTAAAACGTTCACAGAAAAGAAAGCGGTTCCATTATCTGGTAAGGTAAGTTTGTTTTCGATTTTAGAAGATATTTCTCACAAGACAACGAGCTTTTATCCTCAAACTATGGAAGAGGCTGGAACTGGATATGGTTATATGCTCTATCGCACATCGATAAAAAAGGAAACAGAAGCGGAACACTTTCGTATAGTAGATGCAAGGGATCGCGTTCATTTTTTCGTAGATCAAGTGTTAAAGTATCAAGCTTATCAAGAAGAAATAGGCGAACGATTTGAAGTGACATTAGCACATGATGCTACGGTTGATATTCTTGTTGAGAATATGGGACGTGTGAACTATGGTTATAAGTTATTAGCACCAACACAACGTAAAGGATTAGGTCAAGGCTTGATGCAGGACTTACATTTTGTGCAAAACTGGGAGCAATTTGATATTGATTTTGATTTGCTTGAAGCGGCGCATTTTGAGAAGTCGTGGGCCGAGGAACAACCTGCTTTTTATAAGTATATCGTTAATTTTGAAACGCCGGATAATACCCATATTGATATGAGTGGGTTTGGTAAAGGTGTTGTACTTGTAAATGGTTTTAACATAGGGCGTTATTGGAATGTTGGACCTACGCAGTCGATCTATATTTCAAAAGCATTATTAAACGAAGGTGATAATGAAATTATTATCTTTGATACTGAAGGACAATATCAAGAAACAATTGATTTTGTTAAAACACCACAATTTTCATAAAACAAGTTAGAGGAGAGATACATTATGGCAATTATTGGAAACAGAATTGATGGAAGATTAATACATGGACAAGTCGCAAATTTATGGGCTACAAAATTGAACATTAGTCGTTTTATGGTGATTGATGATGAAGTCGCACAAAGTGATATTGATAAACAAGCACTTAAACTTGCCACACCTGCAGGTATCAAGTTGAGCGTTTTACCTGTGGAAAAAGCAGCCAACAATATTAAAAATGGAAAATACGATTCTCAACGTGTCATGATTATTGCCAAACGTCCAGATCGTTTTGTCTCTTTAGTCAATCATGGTGTTCAAATTGAGGAATTGAACGTAGGAAATATGTCTCAAACAAATGAAACACGTACTATTACAAATTCAATCAACGTAACGGATGAAGATGTTGAGCACTTTAAACAACTTAAAGCACAAGGCGTACGTATCATTTCGCAAATGGTTCCTAATGATAAAGCTGTAGACTTTATGACATTAATTAATGAATAGATAAGGAGGCGTTCACCTTGGAAATTATGTGGTGGCAAATACTATTATTGACGCTCTATGCAGGATATCAAATATTAGATGACTTACAATTTAATATTTTTGGACACCCTGTTTTTGCGGGTATTATTTCTGGATTAATTATGGGTGATATTACAACAGGCCTCATTATTGGTGGAGGAATGCAATTAACGATTCTTGGTGTCGGTACTTTTGGTGGGGCATCACGTATCGATGCAAACTCTGGTACAGTGCTAGCTGTTGCATTTTCAGTAGCTTTAGGCATGAATCCACAACAAGCTTTAGCTACACTTGCAGTTCCTGTTGCAAGTTTAATGATACAAACAGATATCCTTGCACGTTTTACGAATACATTTTTTGCACATCGTATCGACGCTAAAATTGAACAAATGGATTATAAAGGAATTGAGCGTAACTTTTTATATGGTGCGATTCCTTGGGCTTTATCTCGCGCGATTCCAGTATTTTTAGCATTAGTATTTGGTGGTAGTGTTGTAAGACGTATTGTAGATTATCTCAACGGTGATTTAAAATGGTTAGGCGATGGTTTGACCGTAGCCGGGGCAGTCTTACCTGCAGTAGGTTTTGCGATATTACTACGTTACTTACCATTAAAGAAACATTATCCTTACTTTATTTTAGGTTTTATTATTACGGCAATCATGGTGACGCTATTTGATGGATTATCCGGTTTAGGTACAGCAGTATCTGGGTTAGATAAACAATTTGATATGTCATTTTCATCATTGCCAATGCTTGCGATTGCGGCAATCGGTTTTGCATTTGCAGGTTTAGAGTATAAACGTACATCAACGCCAAAAGCAGCAGAGACATCAGCTTCAAATAGTCATAATACGGCAGATGACGATGAAGGAGAGATTGATGATGACGAACTATGATCAAAATAAAATCAATATATCCCAAACTGCTGATACTGAAAATATGAAGCACACAGAAAACTTAACTGGCACGCGACCAACAACACCATATCAATTAACAGATAAAGATTTTAGACAAATCAACATCAGAAGTTTATTCTTCTTCCAATGGGGTTGGAACTATGAGCGTATGCAAGGTTCTGGTTATTTATTTACGATACTACCACAACTTCGTAAAATATATGGTGATGATACGCCAGAACTCAAAGAAATGATGAAAACACATGCGCAATTCTTCAATACAAGTAACTTCTTTAACACGTTGATTACTGGTATCGATATTGCGATGGAAGAAAAGGAACAATTTAAATCGAAAGAATCGGTTAAAGGGATTAAAGTAGGTTTAATGGGACCTTTCGCGGCAGTTGGAGATGCTATATTTGGTTCATTAGTCCCAACGATATTTGGTGCGATTGCTGCGAACATGGCACAAGACGGCAATCCATTCGGAGCACTACTTTGGTTTATCGCGATGCTTGCTATTATTGTCTTTAGATGGAAACAACTGAAATTCGCATATAAAGAAGGAATCTCTCTCGTAACAACAATGCAACATCGTTTGGAAGCGCTAACAAATGCTGCGACATTACTCGGTGTATTTATGGTTGGAGCTTTAGTCGCTACAATGATACGTGTTAAATTTGCATGGGCACCTAAGATTGGTGATTTAACAGTTAATATCCAAGATAATGCAGATATGATATTACCACGTTTATTACCATTATTGATTGTTTTTGCAGTGTACTGGTTACTCGGTCGCAAAAATATGAATTCGACACGCGCGATATTTATTGTAATTATCGTTTCAATCATTTTATCTGCATTAGGTGTAATCACAAATATTTAAAAGGAATGAATTAAGCATGGAAAAATTAATTTTAGTGAGTCATGGTTCATTTTGTGAAGGCATAAAAGATAGTGTTGAAATGATTTTAGGGCCTCAAGAAAATATTCATACTGTAGCCTTAAGACCAGAACAAGGGCAAGAGGACTTTGAAAAAGCATTTAAGTCACTTATCGAAGACGATGATAAGGTTATCGTTTTTGCAGATTTACAAGGTGGAACACCAGCGAATACCATTTCAAAATTAATCATGAAAGGTGAACCGTACCAGTTATACACAGGGATGAACTTGCCAATGATTATCAGTTATATTAACGCACAAATGATTGGCCAACCAGAAGACTATGCACAAAAAGCAAAAGACGGTATCATCAATGTGAATGAGTTATTATCTAACATCGATGACGAAGATGAATAAGTCATCTAAACTGAAGTAAAGAAGGTATACTATGTCTTACGCAATTGTAAATGGGACGATTTACACTGATTCAGGTGTGATTTCAAAAGGATACATTATTATCGAAAACGGACGCATCGCAGCAATTGAATCAGGTGATTATGAAGGTACACTTGAAACATTAGATGCTCAAGGTCAAAACATCTTACCAGGATTTATTGATATGCATATTCATGGTGGTTACGGTGAAGACACAATGGATGCATCGTATGAGGGGTTAATGCATCTAGCACAAAAATTATTATCAGAAGGGACCACATCCTTTTTACCAACAACTATGACACAATCAAATGAAGCGATTGAAAAAGCATTAGACAATGTTGTTAAAGTTCAAGCACAACAACAAGGAACAGACTCTGCAGATATTGTAGGTGTACATTTAGAAGGTCCATTCATATCTGAAAATAAAATAGGTGCACAAAATCCGAAATACATCCAACGCCCATCGATTAAACAATTAGAACATTTTCAGCAGGTTGCACATCATCTTATAAAGATTGTGACGATAGCACCAGAAGTTGACGGGGCAGAAGAGACGATTCAAGCGTTAAAAGAAGATATTATCTTCTCAATGGGGCATTCCGAAGTCACATTCGATCAAGCAAATCATGCGGCTGATATTGGTGTACAACATGTGACACACTTATATAACGCGGGTACACCATTTCAACATCGAGACCCAGGTATGTTCGGTGCTGCCTGGACCAATCCGAATATTAACACAGAAATTATTGTAGATGGCATCCATTCACATCCAGCAAGTGTACAAATTGCTTACCAACAAAAAGGGAATACACACATGTACTTAATTACAGATGCCATGCGCGCAAAAGGCATGCCTGACGGACAATATGAACTCGGTGGTCAACCGGTCATCGTTAAACAGAATGAAGCCCGTTTAGAAAGTGGTTCTCTAGCAGGAAGTATTTTAAAAATGAATGATGGTCTACGTCATTTTATGAATTTTACTGGTGATACGCTAGCGTCATTATGGCGTGTTACGAGCTTAAATCAAGCAAAAGCTTTAGGTATAGACCATGAAAAAGGTAGTATTGCAGTAGGTAAAATAGCTGATCTTGTAATTGTCGATGAGGATATTCAAGTCAAACATACAATTAAAAAAGGTCATATTCATACATTTTAGTTCAATTAAAGGCTAGGTCAACGCTAATCTTGACCTAGCCTTTAATATACATATTAAAATCAAAAACCTATAATTTAGCGAATTTCATTATTGTTAGTTTAAAATGTATTAAATTAGCTTTTAGAATAACTGTAAGAACCTATCAGTAAGCCCACAGGAATTCCGATAAATGGTGTGAAAATCATACTTAAAATAATCATAGAAATAATCATTATAAAGAAACTTTTAGAGCCTATCTTCATATTTAAGATATTTTCTTTCACATTCATAATATAATTTCTAATATCCATTATGTCCACCTCTTTAATATTCTAATTTTTTAAATTGATATATGCTAATCGCATAGAAAATCAATGCATATATCAAAAATATCACAGTAATTATTAAAAATATAGAGCTAAACTGATGATGCACCAGTTGTTCCTGATAGCCATTAGGAAATATGAATTTTAATGACTTTAAAAATGGCGCAATTGAACTTACAATGAAAAAACCTAAAACGCCTAAAATTGTGTATCCATTAGGAAAGTGGATTGACAGTAAAACCGCTAATAAAATACATAAAATTTGTACAAAAAATGTTCCGAAAAATTCTATAATCACATATTGTAAATCACTTTGTGTTTGTGGTAAGAATTGATGTGCCGACAGTTCCATGTGATTGATATGGAAGAGATACAATATTAAAGCACAGATAAAAAGTACGACTATAAATAAAAAATATAATAGTATTAAAGCAAGTATCTTACTATTACATAATTGAACTCTTGGAAGATCTTTATAAAAATACATTTGTCCCTTTACTTTTTCAGAATAAAAGTTAAGTCCAATGATATACGTTAAGATGACTAATGGTATCACAGCGTTATTTTGAATAACAAATACAGAAGAAAAGAATTCTAAGAAACTTAATGAGTGCTTCTCACCACTTAACTGCATAAAATTTGTATTAAATAAAGCGACGATGAAAAGGATTAACGGAAATAAACCAAAAGCCAAATATAACCAAGATGCTTTCATTTTAAGCAAATTTTTAAAAATAGGTTGGAATTTCACCATATTATACGATATCTCCTTTGAATTTTTGTTGAATGTGATCTGTTTTGTCTTTTAAATTTAGAATTTTATATTCTTTGATGAGATCTGAGATCAAATCGTTCAGTATATCTTCGCTATTCGATACTTCAATGACTTCACTTTTAGAAGTTAATGTAATAAAATCACCATATTTCTCCTTATAATTAGGAGTAAACTCAAACGGCTTGTTAAGTGTGATAATGGTTGTATTATTTTGATCCAATAAAAAGTCTTCTTTTAGTTCTCCGTTTTCAATGAATAAATATCGATTACAGATTTCTTCTAATTCACTCAATTGATGACTTGAAATAATAATCGCAGTATCCTTTTTCTGCACCCATTGTTTCAAAGTTTGAATTAATTTTTCGACACCATTAGGGTCTAAACCAACAAAAGGTTCGTCTAATATCAATATTTTTGGTTCTGTGACTAAACAAACAGCTAAGGATAATCTTTGTTTCATCCCAAATGAGAAGTGACTCGGATTGACATGGCGCTTTTCCCATAAGTCTACAAGCTTTAATACATTTTCTATATTGTCATAATGTTCTTTTTTACCATTTAAACTAATAAAAAATTTCAAATGTTCAATGGCATTTAAATGGTTAAATAAAGAACCTTCTATCATAAAACCAAAGTCATTTAAAGAGTTAGGCGCTTTTAATATACTTTTATGATTAATTAATATATCACCATCAGTAGGTTTAATCGCCTTAGCTATAAGTTTCATTAAAGTTGTTTTACCAGCTCCATTTTTTCCAATTAACCCTACAATTTCTCCTTGATCGACTCTAAAGTTGACATTTTTTAATGAATATTGATCATTATTTTTAAATTTTTTACTTAAATGAGTTACTTCTAGCATTGGATCCCTCTTTTCTCATGAATAATCCTATTAAAAACATAGATACAAAATTTAATAAAAAACAAAAATCAATTGTTCTAAATTAGCAAGACCTGTATTGGTAACATTGCCAGTTTCTCTTCGATTCGTTTCGATAAATTTAGAAAAACTAGGACGTGAAATAAAATGTATTTAAACATATAACTTATAATATATATATATATAATGTATTTTATTGTAAGTGTTTGTATGAATAAAACATTAACCTATTTAATACGTTTTAACTATACATTAAAGGTAGTTTTATGTAAAGGTATATTTAATAATCTATAATTGACGATAAAACCCATAATAACAAGCTTTGAAGTCCTCTAATTTCAAAATATTACCTTTAAATTATTTTGAATTTCTGATGTGAAAATGGTTGAGAATAGATAACTGTTATTAGCTTTTAAATACAGCGTTTCAACAATTAAAATTACTAGCAATATTATCATTTGGTTTCATGTCATTCGTATAGGAGATCTTATACCGTTTCCGTTGTTTTTTTCATTATATTCAAAATTAATATCTATAGGTGTAAAATTTTGTTAAAAAACTTAAAATAATATATGATTAAGTTAACAGTTGAATTTTTTAAAAGGATTTGATTTATCTAGACATATCTCAAAAATTTTAATGCATCTTGAATTTTTAGAATTGTTAGATATTTTTAGCTAAAATTGAAATAAAGGTAGGTGAGGGACTTAAAAGTCACTTTAAAATCATCAAAACATCAACTCACATGTAAGACTAACGTGAGTCTAACACGGTAAGAAAAATGTAAATTAACAATTAAAATGTTACTAGAGTTTTTAAAAGATTAAATTCACATAAAATTTCATGATAAATAATAAAATTTGTTGATAAGTATAATTTTACATGAGAAGATAAAAGAAAAAGGAGTGTAGCGAGATGTATTTTACACAAAGGGAAGAGGATAAGTTAATGTTGGTCGTTGCGGCTGATTTAGCTCAACGCAGAAAAGACAGAGGACTTAAGCTCAATCATCCAGAAGCAGTTGCGTTAATTAGTTATGAAATTTTAGAGGGTGCGCGAGACGGAAAGAGTGTTGCGGAACTGATGAGTTATGGTCGTGAAATTTTGTCGAAAGATGACGTAATGGAGGGAGTAGAAGCGTTAATTACAGATATTGAAATTGAGGCAACTTTCCCAGATGGAACAAAACTTGTCACAATTCACCATCCTATCGTATAAAAATATAAAAATTGGAGGAAATGATTATGAAACCAGGAGAAATTATTGTTAAAGATACAGAAATTATTATCAATAAAGGTAAACCTAAAACTGTAATTCCAGTTAAGAATGAAGGAGACCGTCCTGTTCAAGTCGGATCACATTATCACTTTTTTGAAGTAAATGATGCTTTGAAATTTGATAGAGAACTCGCATATGGAAAACATCTTGATATTCCAGCAGGGGCATCTGTCAGGTTCGAACCCGGAGATGAAAAAGAAGTACAGCTCATTGAATATGGTGGCCGTCGTCATATATATGGATTCAAAAATAAAGTAGATGGTCCAATAGATGAATCACGCGTTCACAAAGCTTCCTTTGATCATCAAGACGACAAAGATGAACATTCAAATAAAAACAAAGAAAGTGGGTATAAAAAATGAGTTTTAAAATGACGCAATCTCAATATGAAAGTTTATACGGTCCAACTGTAGGCGATTCCGTACGTTTAGGTGATACGAATTTATTTGCGCAAGTTGAGAAAGATTATGCTTCATTTGGAGATGAGTCAACATTTGGTGGCGGTAAATCGATTCGTGATGGCATGAGCCAAAACCCTAATGTTACTCGAGATGACCCTAAAGTAATGGACCTCGTAATTACTAACGCTCTTGTTATTGATTATGATAAAGTTGTAAAAGGGGATGTCGGAGTTAAGAACGGTTATATCGTTGGCGTAGGCCGTGCAGGTAACCCAGATATCATGGATGATATTGACTTTGTTATTGGTGCATCTACAGATATTATTTCAGGAGAAGGGCGTATCGTGACAGCTGGTGGTATTGATACACACGTTCACTTTATTAACCCTGAACAAGCGCAAGTGGCACTTGAAAGTGGTGTAACGACACATATCGGTGGTGCAGCTGGTGCGTCTGAGGGTGGTAAAGCAACGACAGTGACAGCTGGTCCATGGTATATTCATCGTATGCTAGAGGCGGCTGAAGAGCTACCAGTCAACGTGGGTTTCTCAGGTAAAGGTCATGCATTGAACCATACTGCTTTAATGGAACAAATTCATGCAGGTGCGATGACATTAAAAGTTCATGAGGACTGGGGTGCGACACCTTCTGCGTTACGTACTTCATTAGAAGTTGCAGATATGTTCGACATTCAAGTGGCATTACACGCAGATACATTAAATGAAGCGGGTCACTTTGAAGATACGATGAAAGCTATTGATGGGCGTTTAATTCATATGTACCATACTGAAGGTGCAGGTGGAGGACACGCACCAGACTTAATCAAAGCTGCCGGCTATTCGAACGTATTACCGGCGTCAACAAACCCAACATTACCATTTACACATAATACAATCGACGAGCATTTAGATATGGTTATGATTACACATCACTTGAATGCCTCTATCCCTGAAGATGTTGCTTTTGCGGATTCTCGTATTCGTAAAGAAACGATCGCGGCAGAAGACGTCTTACAAGATATGGGTGTATTTTCAATAGTGAGTTCAGACTCTCAAGCCATGGGGCGTGTGGGTGAAGTGATTACAAGAACATGGCAAGTCGCACATCAAATGAAAGCACAACGTGGCCCATTAGAAGGTGATAGTGAATATAATGATAACAATCGTATTCGTCGTTACATTGCTAAATATACAATTAATCCAGCTATTGCACATGGTATTTCAGACTATGTCGGTTCAATTGATGAAGGTAAATTAGCGGATTTAATTATTTGGGACCCTAAATTTTTCGGTGTCAAACCAGATATGATTATTAAAGGTGGTTTAATTAATACCGCTGTCAACGGAGATGCTAACGGTTCTATTCCAACATCAGAACCAATGAATTATCGTTTAATGTATGGTCAATATGGTACAAATAAACAACGTACATCTATTACTTTCGTATCTAAAAGTGCTTATGATAAAGATATTCAACGTACTTTAGGTTTAAAACGTTTAGTACGTCCAGTCCATGGTATCCGTAATTTAAAGAAAAAAGATATGAAGAATAATGATGCGACACCAAAAATTGAAGTGGATCCTCAAACGTATGATGTTATGATAGATGGCGAAGTATTAAAGAGTGAAGTTGCGAAAGAATTGCCATTAGCACAACGTTATTTCTTATTCTAGGAGATGAAGTCTTATGATAGTTGAGGAAATTCAAGGAAATATAGCGAATTTATCTCAAGATGAAAAAAATGTACACATTGAAAAAGTTTACTTAGAAAACTCAGATTTAGTTAAACGTATTCAACGTGTCAAATCCGATCACGGTACAGAAATCGGTATCCGCTTGAGCCAGCCGATTGATTTACAATATGGAGATATTTTATATCGTGATGATCAAAATATGATTATTATTGATGTGAACTCAGAAGATATTATTGCGATTAAACCACGTACAATTAAGGAAATGGGTGACATTGCGCATCAACTTGGGAACCGCCATTTACCTGCGCAATTTACAGATGATGATGAAATGCTTGTACAATATGATTATCTTGTAGAAGATTTACTGAAAGAATTAGAAATTCCTTATGCACGAGAAGATCGTAAAGTAAATCAAGCCTTTAAACATATAGGACACTCTCATGATTAATCAAGCTTATCTTAAATTATTTCAATTCTGTGATTCACAGTTTCCAACAGGTGCGTTTAGTCATTCATTTGGACTAGAAACGTATATCCAACGTGGAGATGTACATGACGGAGCATCATTTAAAAAATGGCTAGAAGTCTTTTTGACAGAACAATTGACTTATACAGATGGTTTGGCAATGCGTATGACATATCAAGCATTACAAGATAATGATCCTAAAGCGATAGAGCGTTTAGATCAATTACTATTTGTTCAAAATATAC
Source organism: Staphylococcus canis (assembly GCF_016238445.1). Taxonomy (GTDB): domain Bacteria; phylum Bacillota; class Bacilli; order Staphylococcales; family Staphylococcaceae; genus Staphylococcus; species Staphylococcus canis. The sequence goes on along the minus strand of NZ_JABANU010000010.1, from coordinate 2,376 downwards.
CAAGAGAAACACGAAATGGGACAAAACAGATGGGTAAGCGTATGATTAATCTTGCGCATCAGTTATATGATGACCCGTGGATCGATTGGTATTATGATAAAATGTCAAATTATGCAATACGTACGCATCCAGCAGTTGTATTCACGATACTTGGACATCATTTAGAGATGAGCATCGAAGAAACAATTGATTATTACTATTATCAAAACGTTTCAAGTCTTACACAAAATGCGGTGCGCGCGATACCATTAGGTCAGACGGAAGGTCAACAAATCGTCTCAGAAATGATTCCTTTTATCACAAAAACACGTGAAATGGCGATGCAACTTGAGGAATCTGATTTTGGCCTGACAGCACCAGGTATCGAAATGAATCAACTGGAACATGAAAATGTGAATGTACGTATTTTTATTTCTTAGGAGGAATGCGAAATGAAACCCATCAAAATTGGTGTTGGGGGCCCTGTCGGTGCAGGTAAAACGCAATTAATTGAAAAAATCGTAAAACGTTTAGCCGAAGAGAAAAGCATTGGCGTTATTACGAACGATATTTATACAAAAGAAGACCAAAAAATACTTGTCGATTCAGGTGTATTACCTGAAGATCGCATTATTGGTGTAGAGACAGGAGGATGTCCACATACAGCAATTCGTGAAGATGCATCAATGAACTTTGCGGCTATTGATGAGTTAATGGAGCGTCATCAAGATATTGAACTCATCTTTATCGAATCAGGTGGCGACAACTTAGCAGCGACATTCAGTCCTGAACTTGTGGACTTTTCGATATATATTATTGACGTAGCACAAGGTGAGAAAATTCCACGTAAAGGTGGACAAGGTATGATTAAATCGGATTATTTCGTAATTAATAAAACAGACCTTGCCCCACATGTAGGTGCGTCACTCGAACGTATGGCTGAAGATACTAAAATTTTCCGTAAAGATCGCCCATTTGCATTCACAAACTTAAAAACTGATGACGGCCTTGATGATGTTATCGAATGGATTCGTAAAGACATCTTTTTTGAAGGACTAGAATAATGGCAATTTCTGATTGGACAGGTGAGTTAGATCTTACATTTAAGCATGACGGCGAGCGCACAGTAAATGGTAAAACGTACTTCCAAGGTGGGCTCAAAGTCATGCGTCCAACTTATTTAAATGGTAGTCCGCATCCTACAATGTTTCTGATTAACTTAGGTGGCGGCTATGTAGACGGCGATCGCTATCGAACGGAAATTAACTATGAACCGAATGCTCATGCAATTTTAACCACGCAAGGCGCGACTATCGTTTTCAAGACGCTAAATGATAAAGTAGAACAGTATCAAACATTTCGTTTAGATGACCATGCGTTTATGGAGTTTATCAGTGATCCAGTTATTGGCTATACGCACGCAAAGTTTTTCCAGCATAACGTATTTCATTTAAAACCAACCGCATCTATGTTTTATACGGACATTTTAACGCCAGGTTATGATAAAGAAGGTAGAGTATTTAAATATGATTATCTTCATTTATTGAATGAAATCTATGTGGATGAAGAACTAGTGGTATTTGATAATCTGAAGCTCGATACACAGAAAAATCAAATTGCTGAAATTGGATATATGGAAGGCTTAACCCATATGGCTTCATGTTTTTATATTAGCCCAGGTGTGAATCAAAAAACTGTGGAAGCGGTACAAGAGGTAGTTGCACCAATGATTAATGAATCGTGTCGCATTGGGGTAACACTCTTACCTACACACGGTTTAACATTCCGTATTTTAGCGAACTCTACTGATGTTATCAAACGTGTGATTGATGCTGTACATCAATTTGTGATGCAAACATATCATGAAGAAGATGCACAATTTTTAAGAAAATATTAGAATCATCGTCTCTCAGAATAGGGAGACGATTTTTTTATTTGGCTCTTTGTCAACGTCGGTTGGTGAAGACAAAATATACTAAAATGCTATTTTTAGTGACTTGGTACGCTTTTTATGTTCACTTACAAACATCCTAGAAATAACTAATATTCTATTTCTGAAATTATAAAACTTTCTGTAACCGTAAGACATACGTTTAATAAGTTTAGTTTTATTGTTAATACCTTCAATTGGCTCATTTGTTATTAGATTTAAACAGATTCATAATACGAATATGACAACGATTAATCGCTTGAACAATATGAAATCGATCAATAATAATATCGGCATTAGGGAATAAAGATTCAATTAACGATATATAAGGTGGAAACATTGTACTGCACCCCAAAAGTTGAACCTACAAAATTCAACTTTTGGGGTGTTTAATTATGAATAAAAGTTATAGTTTAGATTTCAAACTTAAAATATTACAAGAATACAAAAGCGGGCAACTTGGTTAT
>NZ_JABANU010000001.1 GCF_016238445.1 Staphylococcus canis | reverse complement strand
GTGTTTGCGTCCGACTTCCTTCAGATTCCACCTCACGATGGACACCCTTGTCTTTCACTAACAGTTCCTACTGCCAAGCCTGTAATGGACTTTCACCATCAAGTTGTTAATCATGCCGAGCGCACACATAAAAAGTCCGAGTTTGATATTTCAAACTCGGAACTTTTTTAGGCTCTATACTTTTAACGGTTGGTGAAATATTCACTAGCCGTTAAAAGTATAGAGCCCATAAAAAACGTACCAAGTCACTAAAAATAGCAACTTAGTACGTTTTGTCTTCACCAACCGACGTTGACAAAGAGCCCTTTTTTATTATGCCCAACCACGATAACGTGCTGCTTCTGCTGTACGTTTAATACCTACAATATATGCTGCAAGTCTCATGTCAATTTTACGATTTTGAGATAAATTATAAATTGTATCAAATGCTGTGATTAATTTTTCGCGTAATTTTTCATTCACTTCTTCTTCTGACCAATAATAACCTGTATTATTTTGAACCCATTCGAAGTATGAAACTGTTACACCACCAGCACTTGCTAATACGTCTGGTACAAGAAGTACACCTTTTTCAGTAAGAATTTTTGTTGCTTCTGGTGTAGTTGGACCATTTGCTGCCTCAACTACAATGTCAGCTTTAATATCTGCTGCATTATCACCTGTAATTTGGTTCGCAATCGCAGCTGGTACTAGGATATCACAGTCTAATTCAAATAATTCTTTATTTGTAATTGTATCTTCGAAAAGATTAGTAACTGTACCGAAACTATCGCGACGGTCTAATAAATAGTCGATATCTAAACCTTCTGGGTCATGTAATGCACCATAAGCATCTGAAATACCTACAATTTTAGCTCCTTGATCGTATAAGAATTTAGCAAGGAAACTACCTGCATTACCGAAACCTTGGATTACAATTCTAGAATCTTTAATTGTTTTGCCACGACGTTTTGCCGCTTCTTCAATTGCAATAACAACCCCTAATGCAGTTGAACGATCTCGTCCTTGTGAACCACCTAATACAATCGGTTTACCTGTAATAAATCCTGGTGAGTTGAATTCATCCATTTGACTGTATTCATCCATCATCCACGCCATAATTTGAGAGTTTGTAAATACGTCTGGGGCTGGAATATCTTTTGTTGGTCCAACAATTTGAGAAATCGCACGTACATATCCACGTGACAAGCGTTCAACTTCATGAATACTCATTTGACGTGGGTCACAAATAATACCACCTTTACCGCCACCATACGGTAAATCTACAATGCCACATTTCAATGTCATCCACATTGATAATGCTTTAACTTCTTCTTCATCAACATCTGGGTGGAATCTCACCCCACCTTTAGTTGGCCCAACTGCATCGTTATGTTGTGCACGGTATCCTGTAAATGTTTGAACGCTTCCATCATCCATACGTACTGGAATACGAACTGTTAAAAATCTTAAAGGTTCTTTAATGAGCTCATACATCCCATCATCAAAACCTAATTTATGCATTGCCTCTTTAATGATGCCTTGCGTTGACGTCACTAGATTATTTTTTTCAGCCATGATCCATTTCGCCTCTTTTTCATACTTTTGTTTTCGCTTACATTCGTATTGTAACATAAGCTAACTTTTTTTAAAGCCCTTAATCTCAAGGTTTCATAAGTATATTACGCTTTAGAGAATACTTTTTTCACTTTATCAATTGCAAAGTCTAATTCATCTTTGGTAATGATTAACGGTGGTGCAAATCGGATTACTGTTTCGTGTGTTTCTTTACATAAAATACCTTCTTCTTTTAACTTTTCACAGTATGGTCTTGCATTTTCATGAAGTTCAACACCAATAAATAATCCACGACCTCTTACTTCTTTAATAGATGGGTGGTCGATTTCAAGCAATGCATTTTTAAAATATTCTCCTAATTCAAGTGAACAACCTGGTAAATCTTCATCAATAATGACATCTAAAGCAGCAATAGACGCCGCACAAGCTAATGGGTTACCACCAAAAGTTGACCCATGTGAACCTGGTGTAAATACATCTAATACTTCTTTATCCGCAAGTACTACTGAAATTGGGAATACCCCACCACCTAAAGCTTTACCTAAAATATAAACGTCAGGTTTAACGTCATCCCAGTCTGTTGCAAATAATTTACCTGTACGTCCTAAACCAGCTTGAATTTCATCTGCAATGAATAAAACATTATGTTTATCGCATAATTCGCGAACTTTTTTCAGATAACCTTTTGGTGGAATATTAATGCCTGCTTCACCTTGAATTGGCTCAATTAAAACCGCAGCCGTATTTTCATTAATTGCCGCTTCTAATGCTGCTTCATCACCAAATGGCACATTTTGAAAACCTTCTAATAATGGACCATAACCACGTTGGTATTCTTTTTCAGAAGATAAAGAAACAGGTGCCATTGTACGACCATGGAAGTTACCTACCATAGCAACAATCTCAGCTTCGTTTGGTTTAATGCCTTTAACGTCATAAGCCCAACGACGTGCAGCTTTTAATGCTGTCTCTACTGCTTCAGCTCCAGTATTCATAGGTAATGCTTTTTCTTTACCTGCTAATTTACAAATTTTCTCATACCAAGCACCTAAATTATCACTGTGAAATGCACGAGATACAAGCGTTACTTTATCCGCTTGATCTTTTAATGCTTGAATCACTTTAGGATGTCTGTGTCCTTGGTTTACTGCAGAATACGCTGCTAACATATCCATATATTTATTGCCTTCAGGGTCTTTTACCCAAACCCCTTCTGCTTCTGAAATTACAATAGGTAATGGTAAATAGTTATGTGCACCATAATGATTTGTAAGTTCAATAATTTCTTCTGATTTTGTTGTCATATAATCTTCCCCCTCAATAAAATATAGTATATGTTATAAAAAAATAGGGTAAATCACAATCGCAATTCAAAACAAAGTCAATATATGCGATTGATTTGAATGCGCTATAAATGATTTACCCTACAGTTCATATCACTTATACATTAAAAATCATTACAATCGAATTAAGTCTAAGTGATTTTTATATTATAAGTGCTCAGATACGGCACGTCCTTGCATGTGTAATACTAAATAGTCTGGGCCGCCCGCTTTAGAGTCAGTACCTGACATTTTAAATCCACCGAATGGTTGGTATCCAACTACAGCACCTGTGCAACCACGGTTGAAGTATAAGTTTCCGACCATAAAGTCACGGCGTGCTTGTTCTAGTTTCATACGATTATTCGAAATTACTGCACCTGTTAATCCATACTCAGTATCATTTGCGACTTCAATCGCTTCATCAAAGTCTTTTACTTTTGTAAAGCCAACAACAGGTCCAAAGATTTCTTCTTGCATCACGCGTGCATGTGGATCTAAATCAGCGAAGATTGTAGGATATACAAAGTTACCTGTTTCTTCGTCAGTTTTACCACCTGTTACTAAGCGACCTTCTTCTTTTCCAATTTCAATGTAATTTTTAATTTTTTTCAATGATTTTTCGTCGATAATTGGTCCAACATAAGTGTCTGGTTCTGCTGCGTTACCTACTTTAATCTTTTCAGTAGCTGTTTTAACGCGCTCAAGAATTTCATCATAAATATCTTCATGCGCAATTACACGTGAGCATGCCGAACATTTTTGACCAGAGAAACCAAATGCTGAATAAACAATAGCGTCAGTTGCAACTTCTAAGTCTGCTTCATTATCAACAATAATTGCGTCTTTACCACCCATTTCAGCAATAACACGTTTGATGTGGTTTTGACCTTCTTGAATCACTGATGCTTTTTGAATGATTTGTGTACCCACTTTTTTAGAACCTGTAAATGAAATTAATCCAACATCTTTATTTTCAATAATAAAGTCACCAATATCACTTGATGAACCTGGAATCCAGTTGACAACCCCTTTAGGTAAACCAGCTTCTTCAAGTACTTCCATAAATTTATAAGAAATAATTGGTGTATTAGATGATGGTTTTAATAATACTGTGTTACCTGTTACAATCGGTGCTGATGTTGTACCTGCCATAATCGCATAAGCAAAGTTCCAAGGTGAAATAACTACACTTACACCAACTGGTAAATAGTCGAATTGGTTATATTCACCAGGACGACTGTTAACATGTTTACCATCTTTAAGTTCTAGCATTTGACGTCCATAGTATTCCATAAAGTCAATAGCTTCTGCAGTATCTGCGTCAGCTTCTTTCCATGGCTTACCAGCTTCTTTAGTTAATAGTGCTGAGAATTCATGTTTACGTTTACGTGTGATTTCTGCAGCGCGGAATAAAATATTCGCTCTCACTTTTGGATCTACTGTTCTCCATGTTTTAAACGCTTCTTTAGCAGCTTCTAATGCTTTTTCTGCATGTTCTTTAGACGCTTTAGAAACATAACCAATTGTTTCTTCTCGATTTGATGGGTTATAAACACGTGTTTTATCATCTGTATAGACACGTTCACCACCAATAATTAACGGATACTCTTTACCTAATTCGCTTTCTACCTTTTCTAAAGCACGAAAATAGGCTACTTTGTTCTCCTCTTTCGTAAAATCAGTAAATGCTTCATGTTTATATGGAATCATTCAAAAATCCTCCTTTGTTTTTTTGAAATTGCGCTTAATTTCATCATGCCACATTTGTCACAATATTGTAAAATATTTAGTGGTATTTTACAGAATACTCACAAATTTAATCCTATATCTTAAGGTCCCCAACTACTTTATGATGTATTCTCAATCAAATGTTATCACACAATTTTTAAAGCGCTTTCATTTAATTGAATTATAGCGTTAAACCCCTTATTTTGGCAAGTCATCTAATCAGATTTGTCAGAATATACTCTTGGATTTATTCATATTACGCGTACTATCAATATTTATGAATAATTGAAGATGTTGCTTTTCTTTAATAACGTTCTAATACACAGTTAAAAACTGCACCGAAAAATCTGTTTATTTCAACTGTATAGTTAGGATAATAAGTGAATTTATGCTATTATAAAATTGTTCTTATCAAACTAATAAGGGGTTATGAATGTTGAAGAAACAATACTTTGTTGGTCAACATATTAAAGTGCGTGTGACTGGTATTCAACCCTACGGCGCTTTCGTCGAGACCCCTGACAATACTGAAGGACTTATTCATATTTCTGAAGTTATGGATGATTATGTACACAATTTAAGTAAGCTTTTATCACCTGGTCAAACTGTAAAAGCCAAAATCATTTCCATAGAGGAAAATGGTAAGCTCAATTTATCCTTAAAAGACAACGACTATTTTAAAAATTATGAACGTAAAAAGGAAAAACGCTCAGTATTGGACGAAATTAAAGAAAATGAAAAGTACGGGTTTCAAACGTTAAAAGAACGATTGCCATATTGGGTGAAACAGTCAAGAAAACGGATGAAATATGATTCAGAATAACGCATAAAAGGCTTTTAAGCCTGATAAAGGACGATTTTCTAAATTGAAAATCGCCCTTTTGTTTTATCCAAATTAGCTCAAACGTTGTATTTTGTGTAGTTTAATGACCTGTCATCCAAGGTCTAGATGTATTTTGAGGTTTTGCTGCTTTTTTCGGCAAATCTTTACCTTTAACAATACGTGGTTGTTGACCTTTCTCTATTCTTTGCTTCACACGTTGATCGAGTCGATAAGTTTGAAAAGGTTGAAACTCTCGTTTGGCAATTGCTTCACAATCTGGACAAGTTGCGGTTTCATGTTGCTCTGACATGCGTTGTCTCAGTGTGAATGTACCACACGACTCACAATGATAAGTATAAGTTGGCATTACGATTCATCCATATTTGGTAATACGCCTGGATTAAAAATTTCTCTAGGTATCGCTATCGTACAACATGCATTCGGGATATCAACAATACCGGCAACTGTACCTTGAACTGGTGCAGATCCAAGTAACATATAAGCTTGTTCCCCTGTAAAGCCACGTGTTTTTAAGAATTCTATCGCATTTAAACAAGCATTGCGATAAGCCGTATTCGCATCTAAGTATGTTTGTTTACCTGAAAACTCATTAACCGAAATCCCTTCAAATACAATGTAATCCGAATAATTTGGTAATACTGGACTTGGATTAAATGCTGGGTTTTTCTTAATTTGATATTTTTCCATACCACCTTTAATCACATTGACACGTAGATCAATCCATCCTGGCATCTCTATTCCACCACAGAATGTAATCTCACCATCACCCTGAGAGAAGTGAATATCTCCTACTGATAACTTAGCCCCTTCAACATAAACAGGAAAATAGATTTTAGAACCTTTCGATAAGTTTTTAATATCACAGTTCCCACCATTTTCACGTGGTGGCACCGTTCTTGCCCCTTCTTTTGCCACACGTTCGAATTCTTTACCCTTTAAAGTACCTAATACTACCGCATCCTCTGTTGGTAAATTCGCAAGTGGTGGTTCACGAGTTGGATCTGTATCTACGAGTGCTTTTTCTCTTTTATTCCATTCTGCTAACATTTCATGAGAAGGTGCAACGCCAATAAGTCCTGGATGAATGACGCCCGCAAATTCCACACCAGGTACATGACGACTTGTTGCGTAAATACCATTAAAATCCCAAATCGATTTTTGCGCATCTGGATAATGATCAACTAAAAAGCTGCCACCGTTTGTTTTATCAAAAATACCATTAAATCCCCACTCATGTTCTGGAAAGGCACCAATATCTAATATATCTACAACTAGTAAGTCTCCCGGTTCAACGCCATTAACATGAACAGGGCCACTAAGAACATGAACGCGATTAAGATTGACATGTTTGATATCGCTCGGATCATCATTATTTGAAATTTGGCCGTCTGTCCAATCTAAACACTCCATTCGAAAAGATTCTCCCGGCTCAACAGAGAAAGCTGCTGGAATATCTGGATGCCATCGGTTATGTCCTGGATGTGCTTGTTGATCCATTTTTTTATTTAAATCTACACTGAATAACTTTTTAGGCATATAAATCTCCCCCATTTGTTTAATTCAGACAGAATTTTCTGTCTTTTATTTACGATTTACCCTAATTTAAGTTACACTACACTCATTTTAATAAAAAAACACAAGGCAGACGATACTAAACGTAGGACTACCTTGTGTACTTTATTGTAAACAATGAATGATATTTAAAAATCACATGTTCTTTGTAGTTGTACTGCTTTGTTTGCTTCTATTAAACATTGCTCGTACGGTATCACAGTTTCAAATGAGAACTTAAAAATATCTTGAAAGGCTTTTGCAATTTCATGTGGCTCACCTAATTGATGTACTGCATCCATCATTTCATAGACTTCTGAATCACCTAAAGTCGGATCGTCAAAGTCCATAGGATTCCACGCTGATAATTGTTGATATAATTTTATATTTAAATCATTATTTGCCATAATTTGCCTCTTTCGTTACTGTTTAACCTTCAATATCAATAGATTCAATCACAACATCGTAAACAGGCTTATCTTGCGCGCCCACTTTAACGTTTGCGATATCTTCTAACGTATCTTCTCCTTCAATTAGTTGACCAAATACAGTATGTTTTTGATCTAACCATGGTGTGCCACCTTTTTCACGATACGCTTCAGCAATTTCTTTAGGCCAGCCTCCATCTTCTAATTGACTTGCCATTTGTGCTGGTAACTCTTTCATTTGAACAATGAAAAATTGAGAACCATTTGTACCAGGTCCGGCATTAGCCATTGATAATGCACCATATAAATTAAATGCATTCATTGAAAATTCGTCTTCAAATGGTTGACCGTAAATACTTTCGCCACCCATACCTGTAGCTGTTGGGTCGCCACCTTGAATCATAAAGTCATTAATTACACGGTGGAATGTTACGCCATCGTAGTAACCTTTTTTCGAAAGTTCTACAAAGTTTTCTACTGTTTTTGGTGCAATGTCAGGAAATAATTTTAAAGTCATATCTCCTTTATTTGTATGCATTACTACTTTAATTTCATTTTCTTGAATTTCTTTTGTCAATTGTGGATAGTTAGTCATTTTAATACTCCATTCATGATAAACTTAATGATAAGACTATTTTAACATATTTATGAAAGGATGGAATTATCATGCTTTATCGTTTTTCACATAAAACTGGGGTCTATGTTGTTGAAATTGTTGAGGATGCCTCTGACCAAACGCTAGTCAAAGTACTTCAAGTCATAAAACATCCAAAACAAGGTGATCTTCATTCACCTAATGAAGTAGAAGGTGTTTTCTTTCATGAACGCAAAGCACTGAGCCTTTATGAGAAACGTTATACTTCTCAAAGTCGTTTAAAACCATTTGAAGGTGAACGTCAAGAATATACAGTATCTCTACAAAATGCAATCACTGATTTAGAAACTAAATTAAAAACACAAGACACACCTTATGCACACGCATCTTTAAATTGTTTAAATGAACTTAAACAAGATTATTCACGTCAATATAAAATAAATTTTGATTAATTTTGACGTGTTTCTACTTATTTAATATGACCTTTAAGTTAATAGAATCATTGTAGTGCCTTGTTTTTCAGAACATTCATATTCATGTATAATGATACTATCGTAGTTTTTTTAAAGGAGGACAACAAATGAGTTGGTTACATTTAGCGGTTTTATTACCGTTAATTTTTTCAATACTCATACCAACCCTGTATCGTTTTTATAAACGTATTCATCTTGGTTGGTTCGTATTGCCGATTCCAGTTGTGTTGTTTGCGTACTTTTTGACGTATGTCAAACTCACTATGTCCGGACATTATACAAAACAATCCGTTTCATGGATGCCACAAATTGGGATGAACTTTGATGTTTATGTAGATGGACTCGGGTTATTATTTGCTTTATTAATTACAGGTATCGGAAGTTTAGTAGTTTTATATTCAATTAGTTACTTAAGCCATGAAGAACAATTAGGTCATTTTTATTGTTATTTACTAATTTTTATGAGTGCAATGTTAGGTGTTGTGCTCTCAGATAATTTACTAATTCTTTATTTATTTTGGGAACTGACATCATTTTCAAGTTTTCTTCTGATTTCTTTTTGGCGTCATAAAGAAAAGTCATTGTATGGCGCGATGAAATCAATGATGATTACAGTATTAGGCGGATTATCATTGCTTGGAGGTTTTATCTTATTATATAGCGCTACTGGCAGCTGGAACATTCAAGAAATTATAAGTCAAGCAAGTTCAATACAATCATCTCCAACATTTATATTAGCTATGATTTTCGTAATTATCGGTGCAATGACAAAATCAGCACAATTCCCATTTTACATATGGTTACCAGATGCGATGGAAGCACCTACACCTGTAAGTGCGTATCTTCACTCTGCAACAATGGTTAAAGCGGGGATTTATCTTGTTGCTCGTTTGACACCTATTTTCGCAATTTCACAAGGGTGGATTTGGACTGTTGCACTTTTCGGATTAATCACATTATTTTGGGGTTCTTTAAATGCAACAAAGCAACTTGATTTAAAAGGTATTTTAGCCTTTTCTACAGTTTCTCAACTGGGTATGATTATGTCTATGCTAGGAATAGGTGCAGTAAGTTACCACTTTGAAGGGTCTGAAAGTCAACTTTACATTGCAGCCTATACAGCAGCAATTTTTCATTTAATCAACCATGCTTCGTTTAAAGGCGCATTGTTTATGATTACAGGTGCGGTCGATCATGCTACAGGAACAAGGGATATTCAAAAACTAGGTGGATTAATGACAATTATGCCAATTTCATTCACTTTATCAATTATTACAGCTTTAAGTATGGCTGGTATCCCACCGTTTAATGGCTTTTTATCAAAAGAAGCATTTTTAGAATCTATGATTGAAGTAACACATGCACCTCTATTTAGCTTAAATTCAATCGGCATATTGTTACCGATTATCGCGATTGTAGGTAGTATTTTTACTTTTGTATATTCTTTAAAGTTTATTTATGAGATTTTTTTAGGTACACATAAACCAGATGCATTACCTAATACAGCACATGAGGCTTCTATTTTAATGAATATTCCTCCTATTCTCTTATCAATTATAGTTGTAAGTGTTGGATTATTCCCAAGCCTTGTTACTGGACCGTTAGTCGAACCGGCTGCACGTGCTATTGCAGGCTCAAATTCTGTACATGCTGAATTTCAATTATGGCACGGTATTACACCAGCCTTTATCTCGACATTAATTATTTACATTGTAGGTATTATTTTATTCTTTACGGCTAAACGCTGGACAAAAGTTTTAAAACGTATACCAGACGTTTTAACTTTAAATCATTGGTATAATGCGACAGGACGTTATTCACCTTATTATGCGACTCAAATTACACGAACTTATATGACTGGCTATAATCGTAATAATTTAGTCATTATTTTCTTTATGATGATATTACTAACGATTCTTACACTGATATTCTCACCATTTACAATCAACCTTGATAATGTATCATCTATTCGCACATATGAAGCAATATCTGTTGTTACGATTACAATTGCTGCGATTATGATTGTATTTGCGCGTTCAAGATTGTTTAGTATCATTATGTTAAGTGCGGTTGGCTATTCTATGGCGATATTCTTTATCTTCTTTAACGCACCTGACTTAGCGTTAACACAATTCGTTGTTGAAACGATTTCTACTGCACTGTTTTTACTTTGTTTCTATCATTTACCGAATATCAGTCGTTACAACGAAAGTGTAAGTCATAAAGTTGGAAATATTATTATTTCAATTGGTGTTGGACTTGTAGTTATCGTTTTAGGTTTAATCGCTTACGGTAACCGTCATTTTGCATCAATTAGCGCTTTTTACAAAGAACATGTTTATGATTTAGCTCAAGGTAAAAATATGGTTAACGTAATTCTTGTCGACTTCCGTGGTACCGATACACTTTTTGAATCAGCCGTACTCGGTATCGCTGGAATGGGTATTTATACTTTAATTAAGTTACGCGCAAAACATAAAAATGGTTATGAAAGGGTGGAGCATGTTGAACAGACAAAAAAATGATTTAATTTCTCAATATTCATCAGTCGTCATATTCTTCTTGATCATGATGTTCGGCTTCTCCCTATTCTTAGCCGGACACTATACACCTGGGGGCGGCTTTATTGGTGGTTTACTTGTTTCAAGTGCACTCGTCATTATAGCAGTTGCATTTGATGTGAAAACATTACAAAAAGTCTTTCCTTGGGATTTTAAAAAGTTAATCGCATTAGGTTTGACATTTTGCGTAGGTTCACCTATGTTAAGTTGGTTTTATCATAAGAACTTTTTTACACATACCTCTTTTGATATTCCAATTCCTTTACTTAAACCGATGCATTTACACACAGCTGTATTATTCGACACAGGTGTATTACTTGTTGTAATTGGTACAGTGTTAACAATCATATTAACGATTGGAGAGAATAAATAATGGAAATTTTATTAATCATTGTTTGCGGTATTTTAGTCTCCATTAGCGTATATCTTATTCTATCCAAAAGTTTAATTCGCATTATTATCGGCACAACATTATTATCACATGCAGCAAATTTATTTTTATTAACGATGGGTGGTTTGAAAAACGGAAATGTCCCTATTTTAGTTAAAGGTGTCACAGATTACGTCGATCCTATCCCTCAAGCGCTAATTTTAACAGCGATTGTTATTTCATTTGCTGTAACAGCATTTTTCTTAGTACTTGCATTTAGAAGTTATAAAGAGCTCGGAACAGATAATGTTGAACGAATGAAAGGAGTACCACAAGATGATGATGAATGAAAATTTAATTGTTGCAGTCCTTGTTGTACCGGTCATCACAGCTATACTTCTAATTTTTAGTGGCTTACGTCCTTTCATTAAACGTTTTATTGCATTAACAGGTGCGATCATTACCTTAATATTTGCCTTAATCAACTTATACAATGTATGGCAAGCAGGACATCCACTCATATTAGAGCTCGGATCATGGAAAGCACCTTATAGTATCGTATTCGTTGTTGATTTATTGAGTGCGTTACTTGTAACGACAAGTGTTCTTATCACGATTTTAATTATCCTATTCTCTTATCAGTCAATAGGATTGCACCGCGAAACCTATTACTATTACTTCACAGTGATGTTTATGTTGACTGGGATTAATGGTGCATTTATAACAGGTGATATTTTTAACTTATTCGTATTCTTTGAAGTATTCTTAATGTCATCATACGGATTACTTGTAATTGGTGGAACTAAAATACAGCTTCAAGAAAGTGTCAAATACTTACTAGTGAATGTGGTCTCTTCTGCGTTTTTCATTATTGCAGTAGGTATACTTTATTCTATTGTAGGTACATTAAATATGGCCGATATTAGCCAGAAACTTCACCAGCTTTCAAATGAACATCCTGGCTTAATCAGTATCGTATTTGTCCTGTTTCTTTTCGTATTTGCTACAAAAGCTGCTGTATTTCCAATGTATGTATGGTTACCAGGTGCATATTATGCGCCACCATTTGCGGTCATTGCATTTTTCGGTGCTTTACTTACAAAAGTTGGGGTATACGCTATTTTGAGAACAATGAGCTTATTCTTCCATAATACGCTTACTTTCTCACACTATACCCTTTTAGCATTAGCTTTACTGACTATTATATTTGGATGTATCGGGGCTGTTGGTTATCGAGACACGAAACGCATTATTCTTTATAACATCATGATTGCAATTGGCGTGATCTTAGTAGGTGTCTCTATGATGAATGAAGCTGGTATTATTGGGGCGATTTACTATACGATTCACGATATGTTAATTAAAGCAGCCCTATTCTTTTTAATCGGCATTATGTATAAAATTACTAAATCAACTGATATTCGTGATTTTGGTGGTTTAATTCACCATTATCCACTATTAGGCTGGACTTATTTTATTGCTGCTTTAAGTTTAGCAGGAATTCCACCTTTAAGTGGATTTTACGGTAAATTATATATTGTTCAAGCCACATTTGAACAAGGGTTTTATGCAAGTGGCATTATCGTATTATTATCAAGTTTAGTTGTACTATATTCTGTTATTAATATTTTCTTAAGAGGCTTTTTTGGTAAGAGTTATGGTTATTTCTATAACCCACGCCTACACCACCGTGGCTTACTTGCAGTGAGTGTATTAGCAGTAATTATTTCTGTTGCTTTCGGACTTGGTGCAGGTCAATTGTATCCAATCATTGCCGAAGCAGCGAAATCATTCTATCAACCTGATGTTTATATTCAAAGCGTATTGGGGGTGAAGTAATATGGCAGTACAAATTGTTATCAATCTCTTTTTAGCCGTGTTTTGGTTATTTTTATCAGATAGTTACACGATGAACAACTTTGTTTTAGGATATTTATTCGCATTATTCCTTGTTTATTTAATGCGTCATTTACTTCCTGGTCGATTTTATATCATTACACTATACAAAGTTTTTAAATTGTTACTGATCTTTTTAATCGAATTGATTAAAGCGAACTTAGATGTATTGCGTATTATTCTTCAACCTCATATTAAAAATGAATCTGCCTTTTTTATTTATGAAACAGATCTCGAACATAAATGGCAAGTCGCACTATTATCAAATTTAATCACACTCACACCAGGAACTGTAGTTATTGGTGTAAATGATGATATGAAAAGGCTGTATATTCATTGCTTAGATTTTTCAACAAAAGAAGAAGAAGTCGCTGGAATTAAAGCATCACTCGAAAAAGCAGTGAGAGAGGTGGGTGAATCATGAATTTAGATATTGTAATCATAATCGCTCTTGTTATTGTAGTGTTATCTATCCTTGCAATACTTGTTCGTGTCATCATCGGCCCTTCACTTCCTGATCGCGTCGTAGCACTCGATGCCATAGGTATTCAATTGATGGCTATCATCGGACTATTTTCGATTATCTTAGGCACACATTATATGATCGTCGCAATTCTTTTAATTGGGATTCTTGCCTTTTTAGGAACAGCAGTGTTTGCAAAATTTATGGATAAAGGTCAGGTGATAGAACATGACAGAGACAATCGTGATTAGTATTGGATTGATTCTTGTAATTATCGGTGCATTATTCAGTGCTTTGGCAGCGATTGGTATGTTACGTCTAGATGATGTTTATTCACGTGCTCATGCCGCTGGTAAAGCAGCAACATTAGGGGCCATGTTACTTTTAACAGGGACATTCATTTATTTCATTGGTAAAGAAGGCTATGTTAATTTTCAATTACTTATAGGTATTATGTTCGTATTTATAACAGGCCCCCTTTCAAGTCACTTAGTTTTAAAGGCTTCATATAATCTCAAAATCCATGCTTCAAAACGTTTAAAACTAGATGAAGTAAAAGATGATTTAAAAGGAACAAAACTCTAAATATTATCTAAAAAAGGCGCTACTTTCATTGATAAAATAGTAGCGCCTTTTTAATATTATGCAATTATTGCTTTCTTCTTTTAATCGCAATTGTTCCCCTCATAACAGTGACTAATTGTCCTTTCTCATCAGTGATGTGTATATCCCATACATGTGTCGAATAACCTTGATGTAAAATACGTGCCTCAGCATAAACTTCACCGTCTCGTGCTGATTTAATATGATTCGCGTTCATTTCTAAACCAACTGGTATAGCTTCAGTTGTATCTACTAATGCTGCTGAACCCATCGAACATGCGGTTTCACCAAGTGCCATTGTAGCACCACCATGAAGGTAGCCAAAAGGTTGCTTGACCTTATCTGTAACTGGCATCGACATTTTGATGTAACCATCACGTTTTTCAAGTACTTTCATATCTAAGAGTTCAATTAAATGCGTCATGCTAGTGCCTCCTTTTTATATGATTATAATACAAGTCCAGCGATTGTTCCCATTATAATCAGTGGCACGTTATAAAAGACAAAGTTTGGTATACATGTATCTCTAATGTGATCATGCTGACCATCTACGTTTAATCCAGCAGTCGGTCCTAATGTTGAGTCACTTGCAGGAGAACCCGAATCACCAAGTGCACTCGCTGTTCCAATCAAGGCAATTAAAGCCATCGTACTCATACCTAAAGATTCACCAAAAGGAATGAATAATGCAGCTAGAATTGGAATGGTAGCAAAAGAAGACCCTATGCCTAAAGTAACGATGAGCCCTATAATATACATTAAAACAATACTTAAAAGCTTATTGTCCCCCGCGATGTGTGTAAGACTTTGGACTAATTTTTCAATATCTCCAGTCTCACTCATCACACCCGCAAAACCATTTGCTGTTAAAATTACAACACCGATATAAGCCATTATTTTAATACCTTCTACAAATTGATCATCTAAACGACGCCATTGATATGCACCTGATACGAAAAACACTAGAACCCCAGCTAATGCACCAAAAATCATAGAATTTGTAATCGTTTGAACCGTAAACGTTGCAAGTATCGCGATTATTGTGACTACAAGTACATAGGGTTTTAAAGCTTTTTCATTTGCTTTTGCAGTAGTTTGAATTTCTTTATATGTTCTTGGCTTGCGGTAATAAAATAATGCTAACAATAAGCCAATAATATATCCTGAAGCAGGAATAAGCATTGCTTTCCATATTTGATTAAATTCGATAGGGTGATTAGCCTTATCAAACCCTTTTTGAATAATTTCCTGGAAAATATGGCCAAAACCAAACGGTAATAATACATATGGGAAACATAAACCAAATCCAATGATTATAGCGATTAAACGTCTGTCCAAATTCAACTCATTAAATAAGCTAATGAGTGGTGGAATTACAATAGGAATAAAAGCGATATGTACTGGAATGATATTCTGACTCATAATACTCAACGTAAGTAAACTTACTAAAATCACGACTTTAACCTTAATACGTGATGTTTTCGTTTGTTCTGCACGGATTTTAGTAATAATACGTTCAACAAGATAATCGGTTATTCCGCTATAAGATATCAATGCTGCAAATCCCCCAAGTAAAGCATAACTTAAGGCAACTTCTGCACCATCAACGATATTTTCTGTGAATATTGAAATTGTGTGATTAAGCGATAATCCTGCTATCAGACCACCTACTAGTGCACTGATAAATAAGCTAATCACAACATTTAAGCGGCATAAACATAATACTATCATTAAGATAACCGCTATCACGACTGCATTCATATTTTACACTCCTTTAGTACATTATCGAATTAAAGTAATATAGATATATTAACAAGATTATTGTTTTACGTCAATACGATTTATGAACAAAAAAACTGACTAGTTATTAAAGAAACGTTACGAACTTTAATACCAGTCAGTCATAATCACTGAACGCTCATTTATAAATCTAAGCTTTTGTTTCTTGCATCAACCATTCCACAATCGTATTAATTAAATAACCTGTAGCTCCTTTTGGCCCTTTATATGATCGTTTAGAAGTCGTTGCTGGACCTGCGATATCAAAATGTAAGTGTGGTGTATTACCACTAAAGTGTGTAATAAATGCTGCAGCAAATAACGCTCGACCTTGTGCATTGACATGGTTTGTTAAATCTGCCACGTCTGAAGTTTTGATGTTATTTCTTTCAGTATCCGTAATTGGCAATTCATATACAGGCTCTTCAGTCGAAGTCGATGTTTTTAAAATTGCATGTAATGTGGAAGGCTCAGCATTTTTATTGAACACTGCGGCTTTATCTTCACCTAACGCGACAACAGCTGCACCTGTTAATGTCGCGAAGTCCATAATCAATTTAGGTCGAAATTGATTTGCATAAAAAGTAGCGTCTCCTAATACTAATCGACCTTCTGCATCTGTGTTTGGCACTTCTACTGTATCTCCACTAAGCGCAGTAAATACATCATCAGGTTTCATCGCATTATTAGCAATCATATTTTCAGCTGCTACAATCACAGCCACAATGTTCACTTTCAATTGTAAAGCTTGAATTGCATCGACCATACCAATGACATTTGCAGCCCCACACATGTCATATTTCATGGACGGCATGCCTGTTTTTGATTTAATTGAATATCCGCCTGAATCATAAGTAATCCCTTTACCTACTAAAGCAATCACATCCGATTCATTTTCAGGGTCACCGTTGTATTGTAAAGTAATCAATCTTGGTGGATTAATCGATCCTTTGCCAACTGCTTGAATAAGACCAAATCCCTCTTGTTCTAAGGCTTGTTCATCTTTTACATCAACCGTAACAGATTTTGTTTTAAAATACGTTTCAACTGATTCAGCTAAATATTGTGGCGTGAGAATATTAGGCGGTGTGTTACCTAAATCACGTGCGTAGTTAATAGATACACCAACTGTTTCTCCTATTTTGAATGCTGCTTCAACCTGGTCTCTGTTTTGCTCATCAAAGGTGAGTTCAAGTTTAAAAGGTGCTTTTTTATCATAGCGATAATCATCAAATTGATATATTGATTGCTTACTTTGGAGCCCCATTATTTTAAATATAGTAGTGTTATCTACAGATTTTGCTAAAAATGAATCTTGCTTAATATGTACTTCAGATATCGGTTTACGTTTTATAAATTGAAAAAGATTACCCCAAATTTTTAAATAATCTTTATCTTTTAATTGATTAATATTACCTAAACCTACAGTGATGATGCGTTGTAATGTATTGTTAATATGTATCGCTGTATGATTAACCTCACCAAGTTGACTTGAAATAATATGATTGAGTTTAAGCTCTTTTAGCGCAGAATATAAAGCATCATTTGCTTGAATTGCTTTACTATACTGCGTTAAATGTTCAGGTAGTCCTATCACCAAAATATCTTGATTCTTTTTTGTATTCATCATCATTCTCTCCTTAGAAAAATAGACAAACCAACTTCATTTCAGAAATGAAGTATAGCTTGTCTATCACCATTAAAAATTAAGTTGGATTAAAATTTACCTTTTTTAAGCGCTAAGCCTACGCCACCAACTTTGAAAATAGCACGAGTATCAACAATACGTTTCATGAATGCTGCTTTTTTACCAGTAATTTCACGACCGTATACAATACCTACACCATCATGACGACCTAATGAACAAATTGTACCACGATCTACATATTCAAATTCTTCAGTTGCTTCACCATTTAAGATATGTTTGATATTTTTAGCAGTGTGTTCACCTTGTTGCATAGCAATTTGTGCTGTTGTTGGTAAAGGACGTTCTTCACCTTTAGGAATAAATGCAGATACATCACCGATTACGAAGATATTATCATAACCGTCAATAGTTAAATCTTGGTTTGTCACGATGCGTCCACGCTTAACACCTTCAAATGATTTTTCCATTAATTGACTTCCGCGTACACCTGCTGCCCAAATCACAGTATTCGCTTCTAATTGTTGTTCTTTATCGTTAACTTTAACTACAAAACCTTTT
Organism: Staphylococcus canis; assembly: GCF_016238445.1. Lineage (GTDB taxonomy): Bacteria > Bacillota > Bacilli > Staphylococcales > Staphylococcaceae > Staphylococcus > Staphylococcus canis. The sequence goes on along the minus strand of NZ_JABANU010000001.1, from coordinate 168,944 downwards.
TCATTTGCAGCTACAATTGGCGTTCCTACTTTAAATTCTACACCACGTTCTTCTAGATAGCTTACAGCATAATTCACAAGTTCATCTGAGAACATAGGTAGCATTTTCGGTGCCGCTTCAACACATGTAATTTTAACTTTACTTTGATCTACACCATATTTATTTGATAGTTCTGGAATGCGATCTGTTAACTCCCCTAACAGTTCAACACCAGTAAATCCTGCACCACCAACTAAAATTGCTAAATCTTTTTCATTTTTCTCTTTAGATGCAGCATAATTTGCAAATTTATCCTCGATATGACGCGCAATTTCACGTGCTGTATGTACGTTTTCAATTTGGAACGCATGTTTTTTCATACCATCAATACCAAATGTTTCAGATTCAAAACCTAACGCAACGACTAAGATGTCAAAGTCAAATACACCATGAGTTGTTTCAACTTTTTTAGCATTACGATCAATTTTTGTAACTTCTGCACGTACGAAATTCACGCGAGCATCTAAAACACTTTCGATTGGATATAATAAATCTTCATAACTAATTGTACCTGCTGAAGCTTCATGTAACCAAGTTGATTCATAATGGTAATCGTTTTTGTTAATTAACGTAATTTGAGCGTCTTCTTCAGATAATTGCTTTTGAAGTTTACTTACTGTTTGTAAACCTGCATAACCTGCGCCTAAAACAAGTACTTTTTTACGTTCTGCCATTTGTATTCACCTTTTCTTTCCTAATTAATATTCGTATTTCACCTTATACACTGTATACCCGCAATATTTTATTTATACACAAAATAGTAAATACAGTCATATATAAGTGTATAGTTTTTTACATGTGAATTCAAGTTTATCTATGATTTCTTTATAGATGAAAATATGAGGTTAAACTCAATAATCGTAAGCCTCCATAAAAATACTTTCAAAAATGTAAGCGTTTTAATTATAGTGTTCAAGAATAGGCATGTTTTCAGATATTGTCCTAAAATACATGCCTTTAATTTTCACTTTAAAATCATCAATTAAATATCATATAACAAGCAAAGTCAAAACGTTCATTAAGCAGTAGTGTAACAATTTCTATTACAATACTTTAGCATTCTTCAGGTGTACCTGAAACTGTAGCTGTTTTAAATGAACTACCGCAACCACATGAAGCAATCGCATTTGGATTGTCAATTTGGAAACCGCCACCCATTAAAGATTGCTTATAATCGATTGTTGTACCATTTAAAATAGGCGCATCATTTTTATCAACTAATACTTTTAGTCCATAATATTCAAGAACTTCATCGTTTTCACCTGGTGCTTCTTCAGCTGTCATGCCATATGTCAGACCTGTGCAGCCACCACCGTTGACTTTGACTCTTAGATAACCTTCTGCCATATCATTTTGTTGCAACATATCTTTAACTTCATACGCTGCACCTTCAGTTAAAATTACTGTAGCCATAACATTTTCCTCCTTAAAATATCCATGTTTCTTCTATATGAGCATATATATTTTGTAGTAAATCATCAGGTGTGTCACCTTCGACTAAATCACCATTAACAAGGGCATACAATCCAGCTGAACAAATCCCACAATTTTGTAAACATCCATACTCTAAAACATCTATGTTAGGATCATTGTCCAGCTTTTGATACACCTCTTCTGAACCTCTCGCCATATTAGATATACAAAACTCGACAATAGGATTCATCTTACACCTTCTTATATATTTTAATGACGTCATTATATCAAAATTAAGTGTATCATTCTATATCACCGCTCAATAATTAAACATCAGTGACATTAAATACTTACAAGCGTTTATTTGTAAGGTTTTTAAAAAAAGTTTATAATTATGTTTGAATCATTTATAAACTATATCATTTGCACGCATTTAATAGGGGAAGATTGAGACTATCATTTGAACTCAATCTCAAAATCATGTAAATGAGTTGTATTATTTTAACTAAAGGGGTATCTCAAATGAAAAATTTAGTTTTACTAGGTGGCGGTTATGGGAATATGCGTATTTTATCTAAAATACTACCAGATGCGCTTCCGAGCGATTATAATGTCACATTAATCGATCGTATGCCTTATCACGGATTAAAAACAGAATTTTATGCACTCGCTGCTGGTTCAAAATCTGATAAAGAGGTTCGTGTAAAGTTTCCTACAGACTCACGCATTAATACTGTATATGGAGAAATTACAGATATTGACTTAGATCACCAAATTATTTCTGTTGGTCAAACACGCGTGGATTATGACGAACTCGTAATAGGATTAGGTTGTGAGGATAAATACCACAACGTTCCGGGAGCAAAAGAGTATACATATAGTATTCAAACACTAGCAAGCGCTCGAAAAACCTATCACGACATTTCAGAATTACCTTCAAATGCACAAGTAGGTATTGTCGGCGCTGGTTTAAGCGGAATTGAACTAGCTAGTGCACTAAGAGAAAGTCGAAGTGATTTGGAAATATTCTTATACGATCGTGGAGATCGCATTTTAAATCAATTTCCAGAGAAGTTAAGTAATTATGTCAAAAAATGGTTTGATAAAAATAATGTTACAGTTGTTCCTAATTCTGACATTGTTAAAGTTGAGCCTGGTATTCTTTACAATAAAGAGACTAAAAATGAGCACGATTTAATCGTTTGGACAGCTGGCATCCAACCTGTAGAGATTGTTCGTCAATTGCCTATTGATTTAAGTCGAAGTAATCGTGTTATGGTTAATCAATACCATCAAGTTCCGACTTATACGAATGTTTACGTTGTGGGAGACTGTGCGAATTTACCGCATGCTCCAAGTGCTCAACTTGCTGAAGAACAAGCTGATCAGATTGTAATGGTACTTAAAAAACAATGGCAAAATGAACCATTACCAGAAAAAATGCCAGAAATTAAAATACAGGGCTTTTTAGGTTCACTCGGTGAAAAAAATGGCTTCGCCTACTTAATGGATACTACAGTAACAGGTCGCTTAGCCTCACTTTTAAAATCCGGTGTTCTATGGCTATATAAACATCATAACGGTTAAAATATCACAAAAGCTGAGCGTACATCATCGCCTTTACTATTAGACGATTGTTGTACACTCAGCTTTTTAATTTATATTTAATAACGAAGCGATCTTAGGATTCATTTAAAATGACGTATCGCATTAATTAAGCGTTTTGAAAGTTATTTTCGATAAAACGTTTAATTGGTGGTAATTGAACATAACCATCAGTAACATATTCGTCATTCATAGTAACAAGTGGATAAAATAACTCATCTTCTCGAATACGCTCAATAAATTGCTCATCATGATCAGATAAATTGTCATGATCTCGTTCGATGTCTATATATGTGTATTCGAAATCTAAATTTGGATATTTACGTGGCAACAAAGTTTGTAGCCAGTCGTACGTATTACGTGCACTTGGCGCATTCACACAACTTGCACATACAATTTCAGCGCCATATACAACTACACTGATTTTATTCATTGCTAAATCCCCCTAGTCTATACGATAGATTTTTTGTTCTTCATCTATTATAATGGATAAATAGGTAATGATGAACTATTTAACTCGAAAGGAGATTTTCATATGCCAACAGAAAATGCTACCATGTATGATCAAGTTGCTGAAGTCATCGAAAAGTTACGTCCTTTCTTACTTCGTGATGGCGGAGATTGTGAGCTTGTTGACGTGGAAGACGGTATCGTGAAGCTTCAATTATTAGGTGCATGTGGGACTTGCCCAAGTAGTACTATTACATTAAAAGCTGGAATTGAACGTGCACTTGTTGAGGAAGTTCCAGGAGTTATCGAAGTCGAACAGGTATTTTAACCGTAAAACATATAGATGTGACACAGACGAAGTGAATGAAAATTCCGGTAGTTAGACTTCAAATGTCTAAAAATTAAGATTCTCAAATAAATGCGAATTGTAAATCAATACAAAACGCATCTTTGAGAATCTTTTTTATATTATTTGATTAACGCGCTTCTACTTTATTTCTAGGTGCATCTCCATTTAAGACATCCTCGATATTTAACACACACGTTTGAATCATTTGATCACGTGTTAATACAGATGCACTTCCAATGTGCGGTGTAATAATCACGTTAGGCATTTTTAATAATGGATGATCAAGACGAATCGGTTCATCTCGTACAACATCTAATGCACACCCCGCAATTTCACCTTCTTCTAACGCTTCAATTAAGTCCTCTTCAACTACTAAATCACCGCGGCCAATGTTTATGAAAAATGCATCATTTCTCATTTTCTTGAATACTTCTTTGTTGAAAATATTTCGAGTTTCTGGTGTAGATGGCGCTGTAGATACAACAAAATCACTTTTCTTGATCAGCGTATCAAATGACGTATAAAAAGCACCTAACTCATGTTCTGCTTTAGTATCTTGTGAACGGTTATGATATAAGATATCAGCATTAAAACCTTTTAAGCGACGTGCAAATGCTTTACCGATTTCCCCCATACCGAAAATACCGACTTTAGAATGATAAATATCTTTTCCTGCTAATAAGTAAGGTCCCCAACTTTCCCAGTTACCATCTTTGATATACTTTTCGCCTTCTACAATACGGCGTGAAATCGCAAGCATTAAACTAAACCCTAGTTCTGCTGTTGTTTCTGTAAGTACATGCGGTGTATTAGATACTTCAACATCATGATATTTCGCAACATCTAAATCAATATTGTCGTATCCGACTGCTAGATTAGCAACGATTTTTAAATTCGGTGCTGCTTTCAATAATTCATCATCAATTTTCTCGCTCAATGTGACTAACGCTGCAGTTTTATCTTTCACTGCATCTAAAAATTTATCTCGAGGCATAGGCGTTAGTTCATGATCCCACATCTCCACTTCTCCTAAAGCTTCTAAACGTTCAACAAATTTTTGCGGAATACGGCGTGTTACTAATATTTTTTCCATAACTTATCCCTCATTTCTTTCAAGTTGCTGGCGCACGTCATTCAAATCTTTGAAACTATACGTTGGTGGTGTTGCTTTTGACATCGCTTCAGCTTCCGATGTTACACCCGTTTGGACATGAATTGTATCAATCCCAACATTAATACCAGCCATTATATCTGTATCATATAGATCTCCAATCATTGCAACCTCTGATTTATCTAGCTGAATAGCTTCAAGCGCCTGTTCCATAATTGGAGTTTCTGGTTTACCAATAAAGATAGGATTGTGTTTAGAAGATACTGTAATCACACTTGTTAAAGAGCCATTACCAGGTAAAAAACCTTGCTCTTTTGGAATAGATGGATCTTGATTCGTTGAGATGAATGTAGCACCTTGTTGTACAGCAAGTGTAGCTTTAGATAACTTCTCATAATTAATATTCTCGTCTAATCCGACAACCACATAATCGACATTGATATCATCTAAAATCTTTAAATCTTGAGACGCTAAAGCAGTTTTTAAACCATCGTCCCCGATCATATAGACAGTCGCATTTGGTTGCTGTTGACTAATGTAATCTGCAGTTGCCATTGCAGAGGTTATAACTTCGTCAGGAGTAGCCTCTATTCCAACCGTCGCAAGCTTTTTAACTACGTCTTCAGGTGCTTTAGTCGAGTTGTTTGTCACATATAGGTGTGGAATATGATGTGTATTAAGATACTCGATAAATTCACGCGCTCCAGGTATCTCTTCGCTTCCTTTATACATTGTGCCATCTAAATCAATCAAATAACCTTTATAGTGTTTCATATTATGTCTATTCTCCTTTACCAAAAGCAGTTACAGGTACATTTTCATGCTCTAAAAAGTAAATTACTTCTTGAATAAATTGCTCATAAAATGGTAAAGCGCGATCAAATAAAGGGATTAACGCTTGAGCATCTAATTCATCATAATGTTGTACGAACTGTCGACGTACATCAATTGTTTCATGTAAGGCTTCTTTTGTCTCTTTAGAGATTGCACCTTCTAATTCTAAAATATCGATAACATCTTTATAGTTACCAGGATCTCGTAAGATAAATGCGTCAATAATCATATTCCCGATGTCTACTGATGCCTCAATCAACATATGCGCAATACGTTCAAATGCGTAATGATTATCTTTATATTGCTCATAATCTTTTGTCAGTTGTTTTAAATACGAAATTCTTCGTGATAGTTGTTCTTTATTTACGAAATACATTTAAATCACCTCTATTCTCATCTATCATATCACAATTTTGCATGTCACTTCATTTATAGATATACTTGCATTACGATGATATTAAAGGAGTTCAAACTATGATAGATATGTTTTTATATGACGACGTTGAACCTTCACAAATTCGCTTTGTTGGATTTGTAGGTGAGCATAGTCGATATGATTTAGTATTGATTCAAACAGACCGTCATTACGGGAAAACACTAGTTTTAAATACACAAACTAATAAATTTGGCATTATTGGTACAGATGATCTTGAAGAAGAAGGTTATATTGCTTATATCTTAGGTGTAAGTGATGACGAAGCGGATGAAATTACAGAGTATTTAAACGAAGTCATACAGTAAGAACAAATCATATAATGCGTGTATAGATTGCCACAATAGAACATATAGAAAGAGGTTAGGCTGATTCACTCAAAGTCAAATGAATCAGCCTAACCCTTTTATTTATAGATTCTATTTAGTCACTTCACTATCCATATCTTGTTGTAATCTCTTTTTTAATTCCAGAGCTTCACGATTCGCTTTACGACTAAATATAATATTAGTACACGTCATCTGGATGATCAAAAATGTCGCGTTTGTTGCCCAGTATAGCCCTAAAAAACTTGGAGACTGAGAGGCAATGAGGATAATAAAAGTAGGCATAATCACAGCCAGTATGTAACCAAACTTTTTATTTTCCATATTTCCTAAATTAACAAGCGGCTGTATAAAATAAAGTAACCCAGCGATTAAAGTCAACAATATATCTGGTTGGGTTAAATCAAACCATAAAAAATGACGATTTTGATAGATACCTTCATGAGAAGGATACTTAATCGAAACAAGTAAACCAAATAAAATTGGAATTTGAAAAAGAACTGGTAAACAGCCTAACATCTGCTTATACGGATTCAAGCCATACTCATTATACTTTTCAAAAATTTCACGATTAAGTTTCCGCTTCTCTTCTTGTGATGTGGTGTGTCTTGCTTTTTCTTTAATATCTTTCATATAAGGATCAATAACCGGTCTTTTTTTGCGTGCCATATGTCCTGCTCTAGATTGCGGTAACATTAGAGGTAACAATACCAAACGTACGATTAATACTATTACAATAATCGCTAGACCGTAATTATGATTAAATAATTCGCCTAACCAACGTAATAACATATCTAAAGGTTTCGCAAATACGTTATAGAAAAAGCCTGTTCTATCTTGTTCATTCTGATAATTACACCCTGCTAATAGCACCATAGTGGAGACTAACAGTACAATTGGTTTAATATGCCTTAACATCACGATATACCTTTCTATTAAGAATTGAATATATTCAATATAACACGTTTTGAATTCCCTTTGAATTGTAGAAGATGCCAATAGACATTGATATGTATAGCAGTACTACCTATATAAGTAAAAATGAGAACCACTCACGTATGTCGTATTAAGGTATAGCTATCCTCAACATCTAACTTGAAACGCAGTGGTTCTAGCAAATATATTTAAAATCAAATGTATTGATGTTGTTCTAGATAATCAATAATATGCGCAACTGATGCGTCTATCGAATCACGTTCTGTATCAATGATAATCTCCGGTGAGCTTGGTGCTTCATATGGGGCACTAACTCCTGTAAATTCTGGTATTTCACCACTTCTTGCTTTTTGATACAAACCTTTAGGGTCTCGTGACTCACATGCTTCTAACGAGCACTTTGTATAAACTTCAATAAACTCACCATCATCAACAATATTTCGCACACCATCACGATCTGTTGCATAAGGTGAGATAAATGCAGTGATGGTCAATACACCTGCATCTACCATTAGTTTGCTTACTTCTCCGATACGTCTGATATTCTCTTTACGATCTTCAGGTGAAAATCCTAAATTTTGATTTAATCCGTGGCGCACATTATCACCATCTAAACGATAAGTATGAATCCCTTTATCAAATAAAGCCTTTTCTAATGCGACAGACACTGTAGATTTCCCTGAACCTGATAAGCCAGTAAACCAAATTATTGCACTTTTATGTTGATGTCGATCTTGTCTTTCGGCTTTTGTTACGACCGAATCATGCCATGTGATATGATTGTTTGCCATCGTCTACTCTCCCCTGTTATTTTTTAAGCCTTCAATTAAAACATTCGCAACTTCTGGTCTTGAAAATTCTTCTGGTAAAGACTCACCATTTCTTAATTTTTCTCTCACTTTTGTGCCACTCAAATGTACATGATATTTTTTATCATGTGGGCATGTTTTTGCAGTCGCCATATTTTTACATTTCTCACAATAAAACGCATGTTCAAATTTCAAAATTTGTATGTCTAATTCATCTTCAAACTGTGAGATGAGCTCTTGTGCTTCGTATGTACCATAATAATCACCAACACCTGCATGATCACGCCCCACAATAAAATGTGTACAACCGTAGTTTTTTCGTACAGTCGCGTGTAAAATCGCTTCTTTGGGTCCTGCATAACGCATTGCAGCTGGATAAATCGCAAGACGTGCTTTATCTTTTGGGAAGTAGTTTTCCAAAATCACTTCGTAACTTTTCATTCTAACATCAGCGGGAATATCATCTGATTTGGTTTCACCCACTAATGGGTTGAGTAATAATCCATCTACTATTTCTAATGCAGCTTTTTGAATATATTCATGAGCACGGTGTACCGGATTTCGAGTTTGGAAACCAACAACTGTTTTCCATCCTAAATCTGAAAAAAGTTGGCGTGTATCTTTTGGATCAAAGTGATAGTTTGTAAATTCATCATGCTTTGGTCTATTGAGCAAATAAATAGGTCCTGCTAAATACACTTCACCTTTTTCATATACTTTTTGAACACCTGGATGATTGTCCTCTGTTGTACCATATACGAGTTGTGCTTCCTGTTGCTTATCATACGTGTATTTTTCTTCAAGTTCTAATGTGCCATATAACACACCATCTTCTCCATATAACGCAATCGTCTCTCCAATTTCTAAGCTATCTGCCACAGATGTTGTTACAGGAAGTGTAATTGGAATACTCCACACTAAACCATTGCTTAAATGTGTATGCTCAATCACTTCTTGATAATCACGTTGTTTCATAAACCCAATTAATGGACTAAAACCTCCTATTGCGATGAGCTCTAAATCAGAAATTGCCCATTGATTAATCGTGATTTTTTTCGCGTTTTCTGCCTGTTTTAAATGATTATCACGTGTTGTACCTGTCAAAATCCTATTAATTAATGTACCACCATGTGGTTTAATTAATGTTGTTGTCATTATTTCATTCCTCCTTGTATTGGTTTAATTACGTTATTACGTTTATTTTTGGTTAGTACACAGTTAATCAGACTGATCCATAAAATAATAATAATCATCCGTATTAAATTCGCTAAGTGTGCATCTATTTCGAAATATGTGAGTAATGCATTGCTATTCGTAAAAATAATAAGACCTCCAACACCAACTGCAAGTACATTTACTGCTAACCATTTCACAAGACAAGCTGCAAGAGGTGCAGCAACGGCACCACCTACTGCAAGTGCAATAACTGCAAACCAGTTAATGTGTTGAATTCCTAAAAATATAATGAAACTTAGAGATGCTGATAGCGTAACTAAAAACTCACTTGCGGAAACTGTTCCAATCACATATCTTGGTTGAAGTTTTTTTCGTGATAGTAAGATAGAAGTGTTGATGGGACCCCAGCCCCCACCACCAATAGCATCTATCAAGCCAGCGATGACACCTTGTGGCATAATCAATTGAAATTTATTAGATTGATTCAAAGTATCGTCTAACTGTCGATGTCTTTTAATGAGGAATTGGTACAGTATGTAGAACCCCATAGACAGTAAAAATGTAGCAATGAACGGCTTAATCACGTCACCATTGATATGTGTGAGTATTGCGCCTCCTAAAAATCCACCTATTGCACCAGGAATCGCAAGTCTATACATTGTCGGTCGATGCACATTCTTAAATTTTAAATGTGAAAGTCCTGAAGCGGCTGTAGTTGCAATCTGTGAAAAATGTACTGTCGCAGAAACAATTGCTGGCGCGATACCAAATGTTAAAAGTATTGAAGAAGAAGAAGCACCAAAACCCATACCTAGCGAACCATCGATCATTTGAGCAATAAATCCTGCGAACGCATATATGATTAGTTTTTTCATCTTATTTCTCCTCCTTTTTAACCAACGATTAACATAACATTTTTAAAAAATTGTCCTGTTCTACTACATTGAGAAATTTTGAATCAAGCAATGTCTCTAAATAATGCGCTTTATCTTCAGGTGTTATTGCCTTTTTTAAAATTAATTTGCGACTTTCATATAAAAAATCAATATAATTTTCATAACGTTCATCATATATATTTCCAATATCTTTCGCGATTTTTCGTGTTAGTTTTGGACTCGCGCCACTGGTTGAAATGTGAATCGATAATTTACCACGATGAACTGTTTGAGCAAAATAAACATTACTATTTTCATGATGGATAACATCATTAAATAACATGTGTTTCGGAATTAGTGACTGAATATGCTTATGTAATTGAGCATCGTTCGTTGCAGCAATGACAAGCTGTACCCCTTCAATATCTTGATCCTCAAACGGCCGTTTCGACCATTTAAGGTCATAAGTTTTAACAAGTGTTTCTAATTTTGAAGTAATAGAAGGACTTACAACGTGTATTAAAGTAGAAGACGAATTCAATAATTTTTTTATTCGTCTCGTTGCAACTTCCCCGCCACCTACGACTAACACTTCAATATTTGGCATATTAACCATTAACGGTAATATCATCATATGCTCCCTTCGAATGTTGAATGAGTTCTAATACACGTTCTTTAAGTGCATTAATAATATTTTGATGATGTCCTAAATGATCACATTGAACAAAACGACCTTGGTAATTTGTTGAGTTAAGTGTTTTTTCAATAGACCATGTTAAGAACCCTGAAAACCAGAGATACGGCACTACAATAATTTCTTGATGTTTTGCTTCTATAAGCGATTTGAAAGCTTCCTCAAACTGAGGTTTTGCGGCTGCTAAATAACATACTTTAATGTGAGGTACATTTAAGAGTTGCTTCAGTTTAGATCGAATTAATTGCATATCTTGCTCGGTTTCCTTGTAATAGCTCCCTCGACCCACCAGTAAAATTTGAGCTGTTTTACGGTTACGAACACCTTTAGACTGTATTCGTTCTTTCAATATTTCAACTAAACGTTGTTGAACTCCCAAAGGTCGCCCTAGTGTAATATCAATATGTTGATACTGTGATTTCAGTTGATTAAGGATTAAAGGGATATCACGGTAATAGTGTCCTGCTGAAAGAAGCAATACAGGAATAACATAGATATGATTAACCCCTTTTTGAACTAGCTTTGCTACACCAGTTTGGATATTAGGTGAAGTAATCTCTAAAAAACAGGTCTCTTGAAAACGAATAGGTATCTCTTTTTTTACTGCATCAATCAATGCATGCGCTTCCTCTACGCCTTGTTGTAATCGCGTACCGTGACTGACATAAAGTACTCCTTCCATGTCATCACCTCCTTTTAAAATGAAGTGAGTTCAATAGCTTGCTCATATGCCAAATCTTTTTGTTCATGAAACCATTTGATTTTCTCTCTTAAGTTAACTACATCTCCCACAACTATCATTGCAGGATTTTTTATGTGTTTAGATGATGATACGATCGTATTTAAGGTTCCTGTCACTGTTTCCTGAACTGAGCTCGTCCCCATGTATACAAGCGCTACTGGTGTTGAGGGTAACTTACCATGCTCCATTAATCGTGCACAAATGTCCGGTAATTTTTCCACCCCCATATAAATGCACAAAGTCTCAGGACCATTCGCAAGATGATACCATCGTTTTTCATCATCCACACCTTCTTTAGTGACTGCAGTTACAAAAGCTACAGATGAACTATAATCTCGATGCGTTACTGGTATCCCTGCATACATTGGTGCTGCAATACCAGATGTAACACCTGGCACGATCTCAAAAGGAATATGATTTTCAGCTAAAATCTCTGCCTCTTCACCACCTCGTCCAAAAACAAAAGGATCCCCACCTTTTAGTCGAACCACTGTATAACCTTTTTTAGCTAATGCAACCATCATTTGATTAGTATCCTTTTGTGGCAATGTATATCGGTTTGGATCTTTACCACAATACAGTAACTTGGCATCTCGAGATACATGTTCAAAAATCGCTTTATTGACTAAACGGTCATACAATACAACGTCTGCCTGTTGGAGTGCTTTTACCGCTTTTAAAGTAATTAAATCCGGATCACCAGGTCCTGCACCTACTAAAAATACCTTACTCATCCAATCACTCCTTCTGTTTATTTATGGAAATCCCTTCCTTCGATTACACGTTCTACAATACCTTGACGAATAACAAAGTCACCAAAGTGTTCATTTTCTTCTTTTTCCTTGCTATATTGTATAAGCAATGGTTTTAAGCTACTTAATATCTCTGCTTCATCAATATTTTCTTTGTACAATTTATTTAATCTATCTCCTTTAAATCCGCCACCGAGATACATGTTATATTTGCCTGGGCCTTTACCGATGAATGCCACTTCTGCTAGAGCTGGACGTGCACAGCCATTTGGGCAACCCGTCATACGAATCGTAATATCTTCCTCTTCTAATCCTGCTTCATTTAAAATCTCTTCAATTTTATTAAGTAGAGAAGGTAAATATCTTTCGGATTCTGCCATCGCTAGACCACAAGTTGGAAATGCGACACAAGCCATTGAGTTACGTTTTAAACCTGTATAATGTTCGCCATCTGTAATACTATAAGTATCAATAATTTCTTGTATTTTTGCTTTATCTTCAGGCTTAATGTTAGATAATATTAAGTTTTGATTCGGTGTCAGTTGAAAATCTGTTAATCCTGTTTCTGCAATTTTACGTAGTGCTGTTTTCAATTGATAACCTTCTTCATCTTTCACACGTCCATTTTGAATAAATAATGTGAAGTGCCAACGTCCTTGTCCTTCAGTCCAACCGTATCTGTCACCATTGTGCTCAAATTCAAACGACTTAGCATCTTCAAGGTTGTACCCTAAACGTTCATTGAGCTCATCTCTTACTCGATCGACACCTAAACGGTCAACAGTGTATTTAAATCTTGCCTGTGAACGATCTTCTCGATTGCCGTAATCTCTTTGAATCGTAACAATCTTCTCGCATACATCTACGACTTTATCTTTTGAAATATAACCGATGATACGTGCTAGTTGTGGATAAGTTTTAGGGTTACCGTGCTTCATTCCCATACCTCCACCAACAGCGACGTTAAATCCAATAAGTTCATCGTTTTCAACAATAGCAATTAAGCCAATATCTTGAGAGTACACGTCAATATCATTGGATGGTGGAACAGCAATCCCGATTTTAAACTTTCTAGGTAGATATGATGCTCCATAAATTGGTTCTCGTTCTTCGTTAGTATTAACAACCTTTTCACCATCCAACCAAATCTCATGATATGCACCTGTTCGTGGTAGTAAATGTTGGCTAATTTTATCAGCAAAATCATTAATCTCTTCATGAATTTTAGATTGGTAAGGATTAGGATTACACATTACATTACGTACAACATCCCCGCATGCCGCTATTGAATCAAGTAATGCTTTATTAATATTTTTCATAGACTGCTTTAAATTTCTTTTTAAGATACCGTGAAATTGAAAAGCTTGTCGTGTCGTTAACTTAATAGTGCCATTAGCGTAAGTATTCGAAATATCGTCCATTTTAATCCATTGGTCACTTGTTGCTGCGCCTCCAGGAACCCGGACACGGATCATAAAACTATAAGCAGGTTCTAGTTTTTGTTTACGGCGTTCGTCTCTTAAATCTCGATCATCTTGCATATAGCTACCATGGAATTTTAAAAGCTTAGTATCATCCGCTGAAATTGCGCCTGTAAATGGATTATTAAGGCCTTCAACTATCGTTCCACGTAAAAATCGGCTATTTAATTTAATGTCTTCCATTTCATCAAGTTTTACATTTTGATTTTGAGTAGAATCAGTCATGCATATCCATCCTTTCTTAATTAATAAACATCTCTTTGATAACGCTTATCTCGTTTTAACGCTCTTAAATAATCTTCTGCTTCATCTTCACTTAACTGTTGTTCTCTTTGTAAAATTGTAATTAATGTTTGATGTACATCTTTAGCCATGTGTTTTTCATCTCCACATACATAGATGATAGCGCCCTGTTCAATCCATTCATTTAAAGTTTGACTTTCTTTTAACATTTCATGTTGAACATACACTTTTTCATCTGTATCACGTGAAAACGCGATATTAAACTTTTCTAAATAGCCATCTTCATACCAATTTTGCCATTCCGTTTGATATAAAAAGTCCGTAGTGAAATGTTGTTCACCAAAAAACAACCACGTATTTCCTTTTAATTCAAGTGCTTCACGTTCTTGAAGATATGCGCGATATGGTGCGACACCTGTCCCAGGTCCTATCATGATGACCGGTGTATCATTGTTTTTAGGAAACTTAAAGTTCGGATTATGCTTAATATAAATTGGAATCGTCTCGCCAGGCTCTACTCTTTCTGCCAACTGTACTGAACAAACACCTGAACGCTCACGTCCATGTGACTCATAGCGCACAGCCCCTACTGTAATATGTACTTCATCAGGCTCAAATTCATAACTGCTTGAGATTGAATACTCACGTACTGGTAACTTTCTGAGTAGTTGATACAACTGATCTGCTTCAATGGTTTTAGGCGGAAAGTCCTCAATTAAATCAATCAAGTCTCGTCCTTCGATATATGTTTTAATCCAATCTTCTTGTTGCGCTTTTTCAGTTAAATCGTCGTTGTTAAACAGTGTTACTGCATGATTGATAAGTGATTTCGTTAACTTCGATATTTCGAAATATTCCGATAACGATTCTTGTAATGATAACTTATCCCCTGCTTCGTTAATCTGAATTAACGTCTCAGCGTCAAATGGTAAGCGTTCAATCAATGCCTCAACAAGTTTAGGATCATTTTGAGGTAGTATAGCTAAACAGTCTCCCACTTCATACGTGTCGTTAAAATCATCTAATGCCAATTCAATATGTCGTGTTTCTTTATTTGAACCTCTACCGTTAAGATTGATGTTTTCTAATACTTCTGCGTAATATGGGTGCGCTTTTGAATATTTTTGTTGTTGTTCTGATTCAACACCTTCACTCACAAGCACTTCACTTTGAGCTGTACTACTTGTTTCTTCATTTAGTGCATGTACAACATTTGCCATCCATTTTTCAGCGTCTTCCTCGTAATCAACATCACAATCAATTCGATCATAGAGACGTTCTGCACCTAATTCACTAAGTTTGTCATCAAAATCTCGTCCTGTTTGACAAAAAAACTCATAAGTCTCGTCTCCTAGAGCCAGTACTGAGAAACGTTTTCCATCTAACTTTGGCGCTTTACGACCATGTATGTATTCATAAAGCTCTACCGCATTATCAGGTGGGTCACCTTCACCTTGCGTAGACGTTATAATTAATAAATCTTCTACTTTCTTTAAATTTTTAGGTTTAAATGCATCCATTGCTTTTAAATCAACATCAAAATCCAAATCGATTAAACGTTTGTGAAATAATTCTGCTAAACCTTGTGCATTCCCTGTTTCAGACCCATATAACAGTGTGATAGGTCTCTTAGCAACTGTTGAACTTTCTGTTGAATATGATTGAGCTACTCCGTCTTTTTCTTGTATATTGTTCGATGTTTGTAATGGCTCTTGCTCAATTGAAGCACTGATAAATCCAGATAACCACACTTTTTGAGTTGGTGTTAACGATGAAAGCAACGTATTAATTTGTTCAGCTTGTTCTGTATTAAAAGGGCTATTCGTAACATCTAATTTCATATTTTCACCTCATTAAAATTCATACTTATCATCCACTATGGTGTTGTGGAATGGAGACCACATTCAGTTTTTGAAGAACCTTGCCATCTACCAGCTCTTGGATCATCTGAATCAAAAACTTGTGATGTACATGGTATGCATCCAATACTTGGATAATGATGATCATGTAGTTCATTGTAAGGTAATTCACGGGTTTTAATATAATCCCATACTTCTTCGTTAGTCCAATGAATAAGCGGACAAACCTTAATAGATTTAAAGCGTTCTTCTTTATTCACGTATTCAGTATTACGACGACTTTCAGATTGTTCACGTCTTAAACCTGAGATCCAAGCGACTTGATTATTTAATGCATCTTCTAACGGTTTAATTTTACGTATGTAACAACATTGATTGGGATCTTTTTTCCATAACGCCAATGAATAACGCTCAGCTTGTTCTTCAAGTGTTAAACTTGGCTTTTTCTTTTCGATATTTAATTTTGGAAAGCGTTCTTCAATGCGGTCTATCAAATCATATGTTTCTTGAAAGTGTAAATCGGTATCTAAGAAAATTAATCTTGCATTAGGTTTAATTTTGTATATTAAATCAATGAGCACAATGCTCTCTGCTCCAAAACTACAAGCATAGACAATATCATCATCATACGTTTGAAAAGCCCACTTTAAGACTTCGTATGCTCCTTTAGTATCAGTTGATTCTGGAAATTCAGGAAGTAATGCTTTACTAAAATTCTGATATGTAATCTGATGTTTTGTCATAGCTTTACACACTCCTTTCTTAAAACTTATAAAACCAACCTATTTAATCGGAATTCATGTTATTAACATAACGATTATTAATACTAATGTCAAGTAGTTATTTGAAATTTTCAAAAAATATAAAATATACTTTAATCATATGATATAAAAAAGAGGATGAACCCTATTAGGCTCACCCTCTTAGCTTATTTTTGTATTGTCGGTTGAATACGTACATCTTTAAGCTTATGTGTTTCGTCTATCACTTCATGATGTTTCACTTCATCTTTAGATAAACGTCTCACTATAAAATATGCGCAACCAAAATTACAATATTCTAAAATATAATCTTGTATTGTAGAAAAACGTTTATTGAAGTCTACTTTTTTTTGAGTATCATAATAAAACCCTTTCAAACGTAACTGTTCATAACCGTAGTCTCCTACTACAAAATCATATTTATCTAGAATTTCGGAATATCGAGCTATAAAATCCTCTTCATTGAAACCATTTTTATAGGATTCAATGAGTTCAAAAAAGTGGTTACCGACTTTAATCACGCGCACACCGCCTTATTTTGTATCGTTAAGTTGTGCATCACCAAGACGTTGTTTTTCTTTAGCCGCTTCATTAACTTGTTCATCAGCATGGTATGAACTACGAACTAAAGGTCCTGCTTGACAGTGTTTAAATCCTTTTTCCATCGCAACTTTACGTAATTTACCAAATTCTAAAGGTGTATAGTATTTTTGAACTTTTAAGTGTTTACGTGAAGGTTGTAAATATTGTCCAATTGTTAAAATATCTACATCATTTGCACGTAAATCATCCATTGTTTCATAAAGTTCTTCCATAGTTTCTCCTAAACCTACCATAATGCTAGATTTTGTAGGAATATCTGGTTGTAATTCTTTAGAACGTCTCAAGAATTCTAATGTACGATCGTATGTCGCACGCGCACGAACTCTAGGTGTTAAACGACGCACTGTTTCAATATTGTGGTTAAGAATGTCCGGTTTTGCATCCATTAATGTTTTAAGTGCTTCATAATCGCCACCCATATCTGAAGGTAAAATTTCAATTGTTGTATAAGGATTGCGTTCACGCACTTTACGTACTGTTTCAGCATAGATATTAGAACCTGCATCTTTTAAATCATCACGAGCAACTGCTGTGATAACAACGTGTTTAAGATTCATAAGTTCTACTGATTCAGCAACACGTGCCGGTTCTTCTAGATCAAGTTCATTTGGTAATCCTGTTTTAACAGCACAGAAACGACAAGCACGTGTACACACTGCACCAAGAATCATGATTGTTGCTGTACGACGTGCACCCCAACACTCATGAATATTCGGACATTTTGCTTCCTCACATACAGTATGTAAGTTCTTTTCGCGCATCATTTTTTTGAGTCCAGTATAGTTCTCGTTCGTGTTTAATTTTATTTTTAACCAGTCTGGTTTACGTAGAATTTCTTCATTTTTTGTAGCCATGACAGCGGTCACCCTCCTGTAATTAATACGTCTTTACCTATTATAACGAACTTTATATAAAATTAAAAACTAGTTGTTTATTTTAAAGACTTAACAATTTCTTTTTAAAAATATCTCGCAAAAATTCTGGCATTAGATATGTCATAGACTGTCCCTTAAGCACTGGAAAATACTTCCCAAATGTATACATATCCACAGTGCCAAGTAAATATGTCTTCTTATCTTGTACTTCTTCACCATCAACAAAATAACGTTGACTAGAGGCAATATAACCTGCTCTATATAAAATATATCCACCGAATATATCCCCTCTAAATCCAAGACCTTGTGCTGTTTCATACATATAACTTTGCTCACTAGCTGTTTTGATTACTTCTTTTAAGGTTTTGCCTGACACTTTTATTCGTACCACATTAATTGGATGTGGTAATGTTTGATGGACATCATATTCTGTTAAAATTTTATTTTGGTAACCCTTTACGATTAAACCTGCATTAATTAACGCGCAATCAGCATGTGCAAATTCATAAACACTTTCTGCTAATAAATAACTTGCTTTTGTAATAAACGCAGTTGCTCTCTGTAACGTGACAGGGTATTCAACAAGTGGTTGATTTAACAGTTGTCGTCCCTCTTCTTCAAAATGTGTTGTCACTTCTGGAAGGTCATGCAATGAGATGAGCTTTGCTGATTTTGAAATAATACGATTATCTTCAATATCAACAGTTACCTCACCTAAATAATTGCCATATTTACCTGCAGCAGCCATTAATACGCCATTACGCATTTCACCTTTTTCGAAATCGTGATGCGTATGCGCACCGAAAATCACATCAATTTCAGGGAGTGTGTCACATAATTTTTCATCAAAAAATATTCCAACGTGACTCATTACCATTACAATATCATATGTTCCTTGACGTTCTGCTATCTCCTCCTTGATCGCTTCATAAGGATCCGTTACAATCCAGTCTAATGAGCGATAGAATGGTGTAAAAGGTGCGGTTACTGCTACAAATAAAATTCGAACGCCATTTACATTTTGAATGTGCGATGACACAAAATGATTTGGTAGAGCACCTTGTTCATCTATTACATTTGCACATGTTACAGTAAACTTGGCATTATCGTATAAATGATTTAACGCTTCATGTGAAATGGTCATACCCTCGTTATTTCCTATTGTCGCAATGTCACATCGTGCTTCATTTAATAATTCAACATTTCGTTTTCCCATTGTCCCTTCAGTTACAGGAAGTGATAAATCAACATGATCTCCAATATCTATGTATAACGAAGGATGTTCAAGATTCGATCGATGTTGATCCATATATGTCGTTATTCGTGCATATTCATGTAGATGACTATGGATATCATTTGTATGATAAATCGTTAAACGCATACAATTCGCCTCTCTTAATTATAAAAATGATCGAACAATCAAGTAAATACCTAGTGCTAACATCACAATACGCAATAACGTTACGATCGTTTTAGAATTGACACGCTTATTAATTTTAACACCTAATTTCGCACCTATCCAACTTGATATAATCAAAACAATACTATAACCCCAAATCACATGACCTAATACAATATGTCCTACAGAGCTCGTCACACTTGAAAAGAAAATCATCATCATACTCGTACCCACCGCAACGTGAGGCGGGAAGCGAAAGACTAACAGCATAAGTGGTGTCATTAAAGCACCGCCTCCGATACCGAAAAGGCCAGCTGTCAATCCGATAAAAAATGAAATAATAATTGCAATTGACGGCACAACCGCATAATCATAGCGCACACCATCTTTATCAGTGAAACTTTTCATGTATTGCGGCTTTTGAAACACTTTGATAGGTGGAATGTAATCACGAAACATTAACATCATTGACACGATAATGAGAAAAATACCAAAATACAAATTGAATGAATGTATCGTTAAAAACTTACTTAAATACGCACCAATTAAAGCACCCGGAATTATCCCAAACAAAAATAAAAATCCGTTTTTTACATCAACTTGCTTCGCTTTAAGATAGCTCAAAGTTGAGGATAATCCTGTTACGATTAAAATGATAGATGATGTCCCTATTGCTGTTTGAGGCGTCACACCATTTAAAATTTGTAGATTCATACCGAAATAAATTAATGTTGGCACTATAATAATGCCCCCACCTATTCCAACTAGAGAGCCTATCATCGCTGATAGTAGACCAACCACAATTAATATTAACCAACTCATTAAGTGTGCCTCCGATTAAAATAATTTTAATTGTTGAGGTGCTAAACCTTTGTAGTCTATATTTAATAATTCTTGAAGTTGTTTTGCATTGCGAGCAGCATGACCTCCAGAATTATTATTAAATACAATATATACTGTATCAGCTTTTTGATTTAACACTTCAATTTTATTTGCTATCTCTTGAATTTCTTCTGCATTATAATCATATAAATAACGCACGTCACGCCATTCTTTGTCAGTCATGTCTTGCTTTCGCCAACCATTGACATTCCGACCATGTAACCTAACGAGTGAGATAGGGTGTGTGATACGATTAACAAAAGGAATACTTCCTTCTCCAACTTGAGGTTCATCACATACAGAATGAATCAGTTGATGTTCTGTCAAAAAGCTTAAAGTTCTCTCTTTCATTGGCCCTTCAAACCATGATTGATGTCTAAACTCAATACAAACAGGGTAACGTTCAAGCTTTGACTTGACATAACGTATGTATTGAATATTTTTTGTGTTACAATCAAACCATGGGGGAAATTGAACTAGAACCATTGCTAGCTTGTTTACTTCATGTAAGGGTTTTACCATTTGGTCAAATTGTTGAAATAACGCGTCTAACGAACTCGCAAAATCATGATAATCCACATGTAGTGTGAGCGCTTGATGAATTTTTACGACAAATTTAAAACGCTTAGGGGTTTCATTTATCCATTTCAAAATATTGCGCTCAGGTTGAATGGCATAATAAGAAGCATCCAACTCTACAACTGGAAAATGACTCGCATAGGTTGATAACTTATCTGTCTTACGCGTAACATCTTCATATAAACTATCATGGTCTCCCCAACCAGTTAATCCAATTTCTATCATCATTATCACCTCTTTCATTCTATCATAAAATATCAAACTGTATTGATAGAATGACATGCTATCAAATTAAATAAAGCTCATTCAAAGTAAATTATATACTATTTATAAAGGAGTGGTATTACATGGTTAAACAACTTAAATACGGAGAACATGAAGATCAACATATTGATATTTACCAAAATGAAAATCAAAAATCAGAAGCATGGATTGTACTTGTTCACGGTGGCTACTGGCGTGAACGTTTTGACAAAACATTAATGGATGCATATGTGGACTCATTTATAGGATTTGGTTTTTCCGTTATAAATGTTGAATATAGAAGAGGACAATCACATGAATGGCCTATCCCTAAAGAAGACGTAGCGCTCGCATTACAACAATTTAAACAATCTGAATTCAAACCAAAACAATTAATTGGTATTGGTCACTCAGTAGGCGGTCAACTTGTCTTACTCAACCATGAATTGTTGGATCACGTCGTAGGTTTAGCACCTGTAACAGATGTACTATATACGTTACATCATCATCTAGGAAGAGATGCAGCGGCAGAATATTTCAATCCTGCTTCGACGCACGTGTTAAAAGATGCTTCACCTATTATGCAAACGCCGATTGAGACGGATACACTTATCATACATGGTTATAACGATACTTCTGTGCATATTGATACAACATTATCGTATGTACAAGAGAATCACAAACAAGGTACGTCAGTTACTTTATATGCGCTTCCTTACCTAGATCATTTAGACTGTATCAATCCAGAAGCAATACATCATCCAATGCTTATAGATTGGATAAACCAACGCGCTTAACACATTATACTATGTAAGAAAATACGTACTTAACAATGATAAAGCAGAACTTTTGGAATGCCCTAGTTTAATTGATGCACATTACATCGCAAATTACGGGCCATTATTCTAAAAAGTTCTGCGCTTTATTATATTAATGTTTAATCATTTTTACTCAATTGATGACTTAATTGTTGAATTGTAGTAACAATTTCTTCAATCAATTGTGTTGCTGTAACATCTTGAGCTAAACGAACACCTTGTCCACTCCACAGATGCATCCAATCTACCTTGCCAATCTGACCTGCAGCTGAACGAATCGGACTCGTTAAATCGTTTTGAATAGGGTACGGTAATATGGGAGTTGGTTGATTTTCTAAATCCTGAATAAAAGTATTATTAAGACCTCGTGCCATTTTACCACTAAAAATGTTCGTCACCGTTGTATCTGTTTCTTTCGCTTTAAAAATAGCTTGTTTATGTGATGGTTTTGCTTTACTTTCCTTAGTTGTCAAAAAAGCAGTCCCGAGCTGTGCACCTTGCGCACCTAGCATCATACTTGCTAAAACGCCACGGCCATCCATAATACCTCCAGCCGCAATAACAGGCGTATTCACATGATCCACAATTTGAGGTACTAGCGCCATTGTGCCAACCATAGTGCCATGTTCTTCATGCTTAAAGCTGCCTCTATGACCTCCAGCATCACTTCCTTGAGCAACAATGAGATCTACACCTGCATTTTCTAACGCCTCTGCCTCTTCAACAGTTGTCGCACTACCAATTGTTATAATATGATGTCTTTTGAGTTTATCTAACGTTGCTTGGGTTGGAATACCAAATGTAAAACTACAGATAGGTACTTGATATTCAATTAATAATTTTATTTTGTCATCAAATGATTGCACTTCATGTGAAGATACAGTTGGAACTTCTAAACCAAGTGCTTGGCGATAAGGTTGAAGTAGGGCATTCATTGCTTTAACTTGTGTCTCATCATATTGCACCGCTTCTGGTACAAAAAGATTAACCGCAAATTGGCGTAATGTTAAGGATTGTACTTTTTGAATTTCTGCCTCAAGTGCTTCCGATGACATGTATCCTGCACCAATTGTACCTAATGCACCACTATTACTCACAGCAGCTACAAGTTCAGGAGTGGTTGAACCTGCCATACCTGCTTGAATTATAGGTAATTCTATACGACATAATCGCATTACATCATTATGAGCCCATATCATCCTCAATTCCCCTTTATCTTATTTTTTTAAGTTTATCATTTTCTTCACGATCCATCTCGTCTTCAATTTCCATTCCTAACATTTCTTCAATTAAATCTTCATGTGTCACAATCGCATCTGTCCCACCATACTCATCTAAAACAATCGCCATATGCTTACGCGTCACAGTCATTTTACGCAATACCCATTCTGCGCGATTATGTTCATAAACAAAGAGTGGTTCAGAACAAAATTCTTTTATTGATTGCTCAGGTTTTTTACTCCATGATAATAAATATTTAGAGTGAAACACGCCTATAATATTATCTATATCTCCCTCATATACAGGATAACGTGTGTATGGGTGGTTCATCACAATATCATAGACATCATCATAAGTATCCTCTATCGATAAAGATGTGACACTTACCCTTGGTGTATTATTCACATCATTAACCTTTAAACGATCGAAATCCATCACGCCTTGAAGACGTGTACGTTCCATCTCATTAAATGCACCTTCAGTTCCTGCAATTGCTACCATGGTGCGTACTTCCTCTTTTGACATCCCTTGATTGTCACTATTACGAGACAGTAAACCAGTAATCCAATCAGTCATTGTATTCAAAACTAATGTAATCGGCTTGAAAATAATTACAAAAAAACGAATAACTGGATATACAAAACGTGCAATCGCATCCGGAAATGTCGCTGCGATTGACTTAGGCATCACCTCAGCAAAAACAATAATCACAATCGTTAAAATTGCTGATGCAATTCCTATATTAACCCCTAAATCAACAGCTAATATAGTCACTAATGTCGGTAATAAAATATTTGCGATATTATTCCCAATTAAAATTGTAGTAATGAATTCACTCGGTTTATCTAATAACTTTAGTAAATTTCGAGATCTATGATTATCTTGATCTGCTTCGGATTGTAAACGTACCTTGTTTGCTGCTGTTAATGCAGTCTCACTTCCCGAAAAAAAACAAGATACTAAAATAAGTACAATGATCGCAATGATCATTATGCAGCTCCCCCTCTAATGTACTTCAATCTTTTATGAGTATTATTGATTTTTTCTATCACTTATATATATTTAGCCAATACTTTAGATAAATAATCAATATATACTTTAAAGTTAATTACATTTTTACCGAAAACACACCAAAAATCAAGATGAAAGAATTAAAGTAAAAAAGACCCGGACATTAATTGAATGTCCGAGCCTTTATATTTAAACCAATGATTATCCGATACTGCCTTCCATCTCAAATTTGATAAGACGGTTCATTTCAACAGCATATTCCATTGGTAATTCTTTTGTAAATGGTTCAATGAATCCCATTACAATCATTTCTGTAGCTTCTTCTTCAGAGATACCACGAGACATGAGGTAGAATAGTTGTTCTTCAGATACTTTAGAAACTTTTGCTTCATGTTCTAATGAAATACTATCGTTGAAGATTTCATTGTATGGAATTGTGTCTGAAGTTGACTCATTATCTAAAATCAATGTGTCACATTCAATGTTTGAACGTGCGCCTTTAGCTTTACGTCCAAAGTGAACAATACCACGGTATACCACTTTACCACCGTTTTTCGCAATAGATTTAGATACGATCGTTGAAGATGTGTTAGGCGCTTTATGAATCATTTTAGCACCAGCATCTTGAACTTGTCCTTTTCCTGCAAAAGCGATAGAAAGTGTACTGCCTTTCGCACCTTTACCTACTAATACACATGCTGGGTATTTCATTGTAAGTTTAGAACCTAAGTTACCGTCAACCCATTCCATATTACCATTTTCATGAACAAGTGTACGTTTTGTAACAAGGTTATATACGTTATTTGCCCAGTTTTGAATTGTTGTATAGCGTACATGCGCATCTTTGTGTACGATAATTTCAACAACTGCTGAGTGTAGTGAGTTCGTTGTGTAAACTGGTGCTGTACATCCTTCAACATAGTTTACAGATGAACCTTCATCCGCAATGATTAATGTACGTTCGAATTGACCCATATTTTCAGAGTTGATTCGGAAGTAAGCTTGTAGTGGTGTATCAAGTTTCACATTTTTAGGAATATAGATAAATGAACCACCAGACCATACTGCTGAGTTTAATGCAGCAAACTTATTGTCAGCAGCTGGCACTACAGAAGCGAAGTATTCTTTAAATAAATCTTCGTTTTCTTTTAATGCTGTATCTGTATCTTTAAAGACGATACCTTTTTCTTCGAGTTCTTTTTCCATATTGTGGTATACCACTTCAGATTCATATTGTGCAGAAACCCCTGCTAAATATTTTTGTTCTGCTTCTGGAATACCTAATTTATCAAATGTACGTTTGATTTCTTCTGGTACTTCATCCCAAGAACGCTCAGAACGCTCAGATGGTTTAACGTAGTACGTAATATCATCAAAGTCTAATTCAGATAAATCGCCGCCCCATTGTGGCATTGGCATTTTATAAAAAAGTTTTAAAGCTTTTAAGCGGAAGTCGAGCATCCACTCAGGTTCATCTTTCATATTTGAAATTTCACGTACTATATTTTCAGTTAAACCACGTTCAGATCTGAAAATCGATACGTCTTCATCATGGAACCCATATTTGTAATCGCCCAAATCAGGTGCTTTTTTAGCCATGTTTATCACTCCTATAAATTATTCATCTTGCCTGTGTTATTGACCAGTTATACCATTAAGACGCCCGAGTAACAACTGATAACAACATCTATAATTAAATCTATACGTTAAATTCAAAGTGACTACTCTTCTGCTTTACCTTCTTTTTCAACTGTACCCTTTTCTAGTGCTTTCCATGCTAATGTTGCACATTTAATACGAGCAGGAAATTGTGAAACACCTTGTAATGCTTCAATGTCACCCATGTCTTCAGTAATTTCATAATCTTCACCAAGCATCATTTTTGTGAATTCTTGGCTCATTTGCATCGCTTCTTTGAGACTATGTCCTTTAATTGCTTCTGTCATCATTGATGCACTAGACATAGAGATAGAGCAACCTTCTCCTTCAAATTTAGCATCATTGATAATACCATCTTGAACATCAAAAGTAAGACGAATACGATCGCCACATGTTGGGTTGTTCATATCGACAGTCATTGTACCATCTTCAATGACGCCTTTATTACGAGGGTTTTTATAGTGATCCATAATAACTGAACGATATAATTGATCTAGGTTATTAAAATTCATACGAGAAAAACTCCTTCGTTCGCTTCAACCCTTCTACGAGTTGATCGATGTCTTCTTTAGTATTGTAAATATAAAAACTTGCGCGTGCTGTTGATGATACATCTAACCATTTCATTAAAGGTTGTGCACAGTGATGACCTGCACGTACCGCAACACCTTCTGTATCTAGCGCTGTTGCGACATCATGTGGATGAACATCTTTTAAATTGAATGTGAGGATACCTGCACGATGAGACGCATCTGGACCGTAAATATCAATGCCTTCAATTTGAGAAACTTGTTCATAAGCATATTCTGTTAATGCTTGTTCATGCTCATGAATTGCATCAAATCCTATTTTCTCGATATATTCAATTGCAGCTTGTAATCCAATCGCTTGCGCTATAAGTGGTGTACCAGCCTCAAATTTTGTAGGCAAATCTGTCCAAGTACTTTCATATAAGCCTACAAAATCAATCATGTCCCCACCAAATTCAATGGGTTCCATGTTATTTAATAACGCTCTTTTACCGTACAGTACACCAATACCTGTTGGTCCTAACATCTTATGACCACTAAAGCTATAAAAGTCAACATCCAATTCCTGAACATCTACTTTCATATGTGGTACAGACTGTGCACCATCTACAGCAATAATCGCACCATGTTCATGGGCAACTTTAGCAATAGATTGAATGTCATTGATTGTACCTAACACATTTGAAACGTGCGCTACTGCGACAATTTTAGTACGATCCGTAATGGTTTCTTTTACCGCTGACAGTGTAAGCTGACCATCGTCTGTCATTGGAATATACTTTAACGTCGCTCCTTTACGCTTGGCTAGTTGTTGCCATGGTACTAAATTTGCATGGTGTTCCATCTGTGTAATCACAATTTCGTCGCCTTCTTGGATGTTGGCATCACCATAACTATGCGCAATAAGATTGATGGCTGACGTCGTACCACGAGTAAAAATAATTTCTTCAAAATATTGTGCATGAATGAATCGTCTTACTGTTTCTCTTGCACCTTCATAACCATCTGTAGCAAGTGACCCTAATGTATGAACGCCCCTATGAACATTAGAGTTATAACGCTCATAATAATCATCAAGCGCTTCAATAACTTGCTTTGGTTTTTGACTTGTTGCAGTTGAATCTAGATATGCTAAACGCTTTCCATTAACTTTTTGGTTCAATATAGGAAAGTCTTGAATGATTGCGTCTACATTTATCTTTGTATCGGCCACCTCTATCACAGACCTTTCTGAATTATGTTATTTACCTACTTTTAGTTCAATTACTTCACGTAATTGACGTTGTACATCTTGAATTGGTAACTCACGTACAACTGGATCTAAGAATCCGTGAATCACTAAACGTTCTGCTTCTGCTTGTGAAATACCACGGCTCATTAAATAGTACAATTGTTCAGGATCTACACGGCCTACTGAAGCTGCGTGTCCTGCCTCAACATCATCTTCATCAATTAATAAGATTGGGTTCGCATCACCGCGTGCATTTTCAGATAGCATTAATACACGTGATTCTTGGTTAGCTACAGATTTTGTACCACCATGTTTGATATAACCAATTCCATTGAAAATGGATGACGCATTCTCTTTCATTACACCGTGTTTTAAAATGTAACCGTTTGTTTCTTTACCGTATTGTACAATTTGTGAAGTTAAGTTAATAGTTTGATCACCACGTCCTACAACTACTGATTTTAAATCTGATGCAGAACGATCACCAATTAAGTGCGTTGTATTATCAATGATTTGATCGCCTTCATTCATAAGACCAAGTGACCAATTAATTACCGCGTCATTTTGTGTTACACCACGACGTATAATATGTCCTGTAAAACCTTTGTCTAAAAAATCTACTGAACCGTAAGATACTTTAGAGTTTGCCCCAGCAATCACTTCAGAAATAATATTAAGTTGATTACCTTCACCGCTTGCTGTTGATAAATAGTTCTCAACATATGTTACTTCTGCACTCTCTTCAGTCACAAGTAATACGTGATTAAAGAAACTTGCATTTTCATCGTCGTGTAAAACAACATATTGAATAGGATGCTCAACCACAACATTTTTAGGTACGTAAACAAAAACGCCACCATTCATTAAAGCTGTGTGCAATGCAGTTAAACGATGTTCATCTACAGTTACAGCATCTTTCATGTAGTATTTTTCAACTAAGTCACTGTGATTTTTTAAAGCTTCACTGATGTGTTCAATAATTACACCATCATTTTTAGCTTTTTCATTTACTTGTGTATACGCTAAAGTATTATTATGTTGAATAATTAAGTTTTCTGTGTCTTCAACATTAATAATACGATCGATATCTTCTGGTAATTCTTTTAAATCTTCAAAAACAGATCCTGTAGTTTCATGTTGTTTAAACGCATCAAAGTTCCATTTTGTTAACTTTGTTTTGTCAGGTTTTGGCATTTCTAAAGACTCAGTTTGTTTGAGCGCATCTTTTCTAAGAGATGTCATCCAAGAAGGTTCTTGATGGGCTTTTGAATAATCAACAATTTGAGTTTCAGAAATATTTAAAGTTTCAGTTGTCATATTTATTTCCTCCTATTGATGATAATTACGCTTGAGTCGCTTCGTATTCTTCTTTAACCCACTCATAGCCTTCCTCTTCAAGACGTTTTGCTAATTCTGCACCACCTGATTTAACAATGATACCGTTATACATTACGTGTACATGATCTGGTGTGATGTAGTTTAATAAACGTTGATAGTGCGTAATGATAAGTGAACCAAATTCATCGCCGCGCATTTCATTAATACCTTTTGATACTACTTTTAAAGCGTCAATATCAAGACCTGAGTCAATTTCGTCTAAAATCGCAAATTTAGGTTCAAGCATCATTAATTGTAAAATCTCATTACGTTTTTTCTCCCCACCAGAGAAACCTTCGTTAAGATAGCGTTGTGCCATGTTGGTATCCATTTCTAAAAAGTCCATTTGTTTATCTAACTTTTTAATGAATTGCATTAAGTTGATTTCTTGACCTTCTTCACGTTGAGCATTAATTGCAGAACGCATAAAGTCCGCATTTGTTACACCACTGATTTCTGATGGATATTGCATCGCTAAGAATAAACCAGCTTTTGCACGTTCATCGACGTCTAACTCTAGAACGTTAACTCCATCTAATAATACTTCACCTTGAGTTACTTCAAATGCTGGGTGTCCCATAATAGCAGATGATAACGTAGATTTTCCTGTACCATTAGGCCCCATAATGGCATGGATTTCTCCAGTATTAATTGTTAAGTTAACACCTTTTAAAATCTCTTTATCTTCAATAGACACATGTAAGTCTTTAATTTCTAATGTTGATGGCATTAATATTCCCTCCAAATTTATGTTAGATTCCATACTTTAGTTTATAATAATTTTAATGTAACGTCAAAGAGGTTTGGTTTTTTCTCCTAAACGTTATTATAACCGAAATTACAGTATTTATAAACTATGATAGATTACTCACAATGTTATGATTAACGTTTCAAAAGTGCTAATCTGTATAGAGTTATTGATAATAGCACTTATACCGTTCTCATTGGATGAATACCTTAACAATTAATTTTCTTCTAAGAGCATGGTATGATGTTAATATAAATTGATATTACATATTGAAAGGAATCAAATTTATGTCTCACTTTAAAATATCGAATATTCCGAAAGGTTTTGCAATGGGAACAAGCGACCTCATTCCAGGTGTAAGTGGAGGTACTATTGCCTTATTATTAGGAATATATGATGACTTTATTGAAGCTGTAAGTGGTGTATTTTCAAAAAACTTTAAAAAAAGCATTTTATTTTTACTGCCTATTCTGATTGGCATGGGGCTTGCTCTTGGCATTTTAAGTAGCTTAATTAATTATTTATTAGCATCACACCTCATACCAACAATGTTCTTTTTTACAGGTTTAATCATTGGAATTATTCCATTTTTACTAAGAATATCTGAATATAAGAAAACATATAAAATACAACATTGGGGCGTCATGTTCATTGCTATACTCATCTTAGCAACATTGGCTTTTTTATCACCAGATTCAACGCATGGTCAGCCGTCTCATATTGATATTTCCTTCCAGATGTTGATTAAGTACTTCATTGCCGGAATTTGTGCATCAAGTGCTATGTTATTGCCAGGCATTTCTGGATCTTTCGTATTACTATTATTTGGTGTTTATAGCACTGTAACATATGCAATTGCAGAAATTGTAAGATTTAATTTCATAGCGTTACCTGTGATTATTGCAGTAGGTTTAGGTGTGCTTGTTGGATTTTTAGGAGCAAGTAAACTGATTACTTATTTAATCGAACATTATACCTATTTAACATATGCTGCTATTTTAGGGTTAGTCATTGGTTCTTTATTTTCAGTCTTTCCAGGATTACCTACAAACGGATTGACTTGGGTCATTTCTATTATTACATTAATTCTCGGATTCTCAGCGAGCTATATTCTTGGTAAATATACTGAAGACGAAGCTTAGCTATTAAAAGTGCGCAAAACCCCATAGGACTTGCGCACTTTTTTCTATCTATAATCAAACACAACCTCACAAGTATAACTTGTAAGGTTGTGTATAGAGTATAATTATTTCGCTGGTAAAACTGCGCCATCAAATTCATCTTCAATATATTGTCTTGTTTCATCAGATTGAAGAGCTGCTAATAAGTCTTTAAATTTTTGATCGTCTTTATGTCCTTCTTGAACTGCAAGGACATTCGCAAATGGAGACGACTCATCTTCTACTGCAATTGAATCTTCTAATGGTTTTAATCCATTATCGATTGCATAGTTTGAGTTCATAATAACCGCATCGCCTTCATTATTATTATATGTTTTAGGTAAGAATTCTGCACCTTGTTGATTGTCAAATTTTAAATCTTTCTTATTTTCTACGATATCATCTAACTTAGCATCTTCAATTTTAACGCCATCTTTTATTTTAATTAAACCTTCTTTAACGAAGAATGACAAGAAACGACCTTCTTCTGCAGGATTATTTGAAATAAATATTTTAGCGCCTTTAGGTAAATCTTTTAAACTTTTATGCTTCTTACTATAAACGCCCATTGGTGTTGTTAATACTTTACCAACTTCTTCAATTTTATAGCCGTGTGACTTTTTCTCAGCATTTAAATATGGAACGTGTTGGAACATATTTGCATCAACGTCACCTTCATCTAACAATTTGTTAGGAATTTTGTAATCATTTACTTCACGCACTTCAACTTTATAACCTTTATCTTTCAATTGTTCTGCTGCTTTTTTAACAACTTGACCATGTGGCGTTGGTGTCGCTGCCACAACAATTTTTTTATCGTCTTTTTCTCCTGATTTATTTTGACCACATGCTGCTAATAAAAGCACAATTGCGGTAAGAATAGTTGTTACTTTAAGTAATTTTTTCATGTTTTAGCTCCTTCCGATATGTAAAAGAGATGCTTAAGTGGTGAACTTTTTTTAGCATCTCTTTATTTTTAGTTCATTTTATTTTGCTGGTTCTACTGCACCGTCATATTTCTTTTTAATGAAATCTTTAATATCATCAGAATGAAGTACTTTCATAAGCGCTTGAATTTTTTCATCATTTTTATGACCTTCTTGAACAGCAATTAAGTTAGCGTATGGATTATCTGTGGCTTTTTCTACAGCAATTGAATCTTTTTGAGGATTTAACTTTTGCTCAATTGCGAAGTTAGAGTTAATAATCACAGCATCGCCTTCATTATTTTGGTATGTTTTAGGTAAAAATTCCGCAGCTTGATTGTCATTGAATTTAATATTCTTTTTATTTTCTACAATATCATCAAAAGTAGCGTCTTGAATTTTCACACCTTTTTTAATTTTAATAAGTCCTTCATCTACAAAGAATTTTAAGAAACGTCCTTGTTCTGCTGGATTATTTGATACAAAGATTTCTGCATTTTTAGGAAGTTCTTTTAAGCTTTTATATTTTTGAGAGTATACCGCCATCGGTTCTAAATGAACGTTACCGGCAGATTCAATTTTATATCCTTTTTCTTTCTTTTCAGTTTCTAAATATGGTGTATGTTGGAAAAAGTTAGCGTCTAATTCTCCAGCATCTAACAATTTGTTTGGTGTTGTATAATCATTAATTGTTTTGATTTGTAAATCATAGCCTTCTTTTTTCAACAGTGGTTTAGCTTGTTCTAAAATTTCAGCGTGTGGTGCTGGTGATGCACCGACAACGATTTTCTTATCTTTGCTGTCTTTGTTATCTTTATCACCACTTGATGAATCGTTGTTTCCACATGCTGCGAGCGCAACACTTAAAACTAAAACAAGTACTAACGATAAAACTTTTTTCATTTGATAAGCCTCCTTTGATATTAAACATTATCTTTTATCAATTTTATTTGTAATCCAATCACCTAAGTACTGGATGATAAAAACAATAATAAGTATAAAAATGGTTGAAATTAAAATGACATCATTTTGGTTTCGTGTAAATCCTGTTAAATAAGCGAGGTTTCCTAATCCTCCAGCACCGATAACACCCGCTACTGCAGTAGATCCTACTAAGGCAATTGCTGTGACAGTAATACCTGAAATTAGTGCAGGCATAGATTCAGGAATTAACACTTTTAAAATAATAGTCCAAGTTGTTGCCCCCATTGAACGCGCCGCTTCGATAACCCCTTTATCAATTTCTTTTAATGCAATTTCAACAAGTCGACCGTAGAATGGTGAAGCACTAACTATAAGCGCTGGTAATGCACCAGTCGGGCCACTAATTGTGCCGAGAATCAAACTTGTGAATGGAATAAGTAATAAAATTAAAATAATAAATGGTATTGCTCGGAATAAGTTAACAAAGAACGATACAATACTGTAAAAAACGCGTCCAACTTTCGATTTACTTTTGGAAGTTAAAAATAATATCACTCCGAGAATCAATCCAAGTACGAATGAAAACGCCGTAGATACTAATGTCATATAAAGGGTTTCGTAAGTTGCAACCCAGACATCCGGCCAACGTACATTGGGCATTGTAATCATTTCTTGTAATATCTCGCTGAAACTTTTACCCATGATTGATCACCTCTATTTGAATATTTTTAGCATTTAAGTCTGTACGTAATGATTCCAAATCATGTTGAGAGATATTAGCTAAATGAACGAGTAAAAAGCCCACTGAACCTGTTTTTGTATTTTTAATATTACCTTCAAGAATGTTAATTGAAATACCATGTTCACGCGATATGTAAGAAATAATAGGCTCCGTGGTATTTTCTCCTGTAAAAATAAACTTCGCTATTATATCGTTTTCTTCTAATGGAATCGCATTAATCGCTTCATCTTGATCTTGTGGCGGTTCTAAATCTTCTTGAACGAAACGTTTGGTTACTTGATGCTTTGGATTTTGGAATACTTCTGATACACTACCTTGTTCGATGACACGTCCATTTTCCATTACTGCAACCTCATCACAAACACGACGAATCACATGCATTTCATGGGTAATAATAATAATTGTTAAATTTTTCTCTTTTTTTAATTCTAAGAGTAAATCTAATATTTCGTCAGTGGTTTGAGGGTCTAAAGCACTCGTTGCCTCATCACAAAGTAACACTTCTGGATCATTCGCAATAGCTCTTGCGATACCCACCCTTTGCTTTTGACCACCGGAAAGCTCAGAAGGATAGGCATGTTCTCTCCCCGATAATCCGACCCTCTCAATCAGATGTAACGCTCTTTCCTTGGATTCCGCTTTAGATACACCAGCAATTTCAAGTGGGAATATAATGTTTTCAAGTACAGTACGAGACCATAATAGATTAAAATGTTGGAATATCATACTGACTTTTTGACGCTTTTTACGTAACTCAGCTTTGCTCAGTTTTCCTATATGTTCACCTCCGATAACAACGTCACCAGAAGTTGGTGTTTCTAGATAATTAAACAATCTCACTAACGTACTTTTACCGGCACCTGAAAAACCAATAATTCCAAAAATCGTACCCGTATCAATATTTAAATCTACTTGATCAACGGCGGTTACAGTTTTGGATTTGGATTCGTACCGTTTAACAATATTTTTTAACTCAATCATATTGTTTGTTCCTCCTCATTTCATGACACAGTTTGCAGTAAATGTTCTATAATGAAATAGAACTAAAAAAGCTTTCTCTTTTGAAATAAAAGAGAAAGCTTTGTAAGTACATCGCTTCTCTCATCTTCAAAAGCAATAAATACTTTATGTGAATTGGCACCATTTCTATTTGCATAGACGGTTGCCGGGCTTCATAGGGCACATCCCTCCACCTCTCCGGATAAGAGTTTTCTGACTATTTAATTGATATTAAGCTTATCATCTTACTTAAGATTCGTCAACATATTTTTTTAAAATCTCTACTATATTTGTAACTGAACGAAATGCATAGACACGCTCTACCTCTTGATGCTTTTTCATAATTAAAAGAACAGGAACAGACTGTATTTCTTTTTCTTTGCTAAATTCTGGGTGAAAATTCAAATCTGCCTTAACAAGCGGTAATTGTGTCATTTCGTTCGCAATATCCAACATGCGTTCAGACATTTTACATGTCCCACACATAGGTGTATATCCAAATATTAAATGAATTGGTTCATCATTATATTTATATATATTGTTCAATTGCTTTGAAACATTCATGATAGGCATACTTTCCTTTAACATAAAAATCTTTTTTAACTTCAAAACCGTAGCGTCCTAGTACATTAGAGAGATAATCACGTGGACAACGAGCGACTTCAGTGTAAGTTGAATCGATAAAAATATCAATTCTTTCGCTTAAATATTTTGAAAACCATTTTCGAATATTTCGGCCTTCAGTATCGGCATCGACTAAAATATAAACTTGTTTGCCGTACAATGTATCTAACATATTATCTATTTTCTCAACACTCATTGTACCGTGAGTACAAATAATCTCAACCGATTCTGTCAATACTTCTTTTACTCTTTTTTTGTCAGATTTCCCTTCTACAACAATAACCTTATTTAAAATTGCCATAGTTTTTCACCCTCTAAATAAAATGAGCATTAAAAAACTCCAGATTATGAAATTTAAAAAAACTCCAAGATAAACGTGTTACCTAGGAGTTCAAATAAGTATTATTCACCGATCATTTCTTCGTAACCAGCTGCATCCATTAATGCGTCAAGTTCACTTTCATCGCTAAGCTCAACTTTAACCATCCATGCTTTTTCGTATGGTGATTCATTAACTGCTTCTGGTTCGTCTTCTAAGCTTTCATTAACTTCAACAACTTTACCTGATACTGGTGAATATAATTCAGAAACTGTTTTTACAGATTCTACACTACCGAAAGTTTCACCTTCAGAAACTTCGTCGTCTACTTCAGGAAGCTCTACGAATACGATATCCCCTAATTCGCTTTGCGCAAAATCAGTAATACCGATTACAGCAACGTTCCCTTCTACTTTTACCCATTCATGTTCTTTTGAATATTTAAGTTCATTTGGCACTGCCACGTGAATCCCCTCCTATTTATATTTACATCTTAATCATGACATAATGCATTCATTCTATCAACTATTTTACTGAATCCAAGTCTTTTTATATTCATCTTCCTTAAAACCAACTGTAACAGTTTCGCCTAAAACTGCAAGTGGACGCTTCACTAACATGCCATCTGAAGCTAATAATTCTAATTTTTCTTCATCATTCATATCAGCTAATTTGTCCTTGAGATTGAGTTCACGATACTTAGCACCATGAGTATTGAAGAACTTTTTAATCTCCATACCAGAATCATCAATGATTTTACGAAATTCTTCTTTTGTTGGGGTATGTTGTACGATGTCGATTGGTTCGTAACTTACGCCATAGTCTGATAAAAATTTAGCCGCTTTTTTACAAGTCGTACAATTTGGGTAATGATAAAATTTAATCATCAACTATCCTCCTTTGAGTTGTTACTACCAATATACCAAATATTCAAATAAAATTGCTAATCATTTATTAATTCTGATAAAAATGATTTCCGTTTGATAAATTTTCTAATACGACTGATTAATTTAATTTTACATTCTGAGAATATAGCGACACTTTTTACAATGTCTTTACTCCTAAAAATAATAACAATCATCGTGATTTTCATCAGTTCTATAGCATGACTTTATTTTTAAGATTCGTTATAATGACTGTACGAAAATATACTCGGAGGTTTTATAAATGCATAAAATTACTACAACAGATGAATTTAAATCAGTAATTCAAAGTGATTCACCAGTGATTGTTAAATTTGAAGCAGGTTGGTGCCCAGATTGTCGTGCTATGGACATGTGGATTGATCCAATCGTTGAAAAATATAATCAATATGAATGGTACACAGTAAATCGCGATGAGTTAGAAGACATTGCTGTGGAACAAGAAGTAATGGGAATCCCAAGCTTATTAATTTTTAAAGATGGTCAAAAATTACATCACTTACACTCTGCAAATGCAAAAACACCAGAACAAGTTGAAGATTATCTTGCTGAGAGCTTAGGTTAATATAAAAATTCAAATTAAAGCGCTATTGAGATTTTAAATTAAACCTCAATAGCGCTTTAATTATTCATCGTACTCTGTAATTAAATTTTTATTCTTACGTCTGATTTTTCTACATTTATCATAGTCTTCCATATCTGTTAAATAGATAAATCCAACTAAACGTTCATCAGGCTCAACACCAAATACTTTACGAACTTTTGGATTAAAGATATATTGCGGTGTCTTCCAACAAGAGCCTATACCTCTATCATGCAATAACAATAATAAATTTTGAGCAAATGCACCTACAGCAAGATAGTTTTCATTTTCCTCTCGCTGTCTCGCATCACATTTCATAATGATTGCTAAAAATCCCCCTAAGTTCGTTACCGCATCATAATGACTTTGTTGCTTATCTTTTTCTCTAGGAAATGCATACTTCGATATATCGCGACTCATATCTCCTAATTTATCCTTAGGGACAAATACAACACGCCAAGGCTCTCGCATACCATGATTTGGTGCATCAGCCGCCGTTTCAATTGCAGACTTAACAGCAGCTTCATCAATAACCATATCTCTTTTAAAATTTTTGATACTTCTTCTTGTCTCAATTGCTTCTTGAAGTTGCATGTTTATCTACCCCTTTTTAATGATAACCATTATCAATTATATCTAAGGGGCGTATTGTTTTCAACTAAACTGTACAGCGGTAGTATTTCCGACAGTTGTTGCACATGAATTTGTCCAGGAGCAACTGCTTCTGTTAATGCACCATATGTTAACGCACCACCAAAGCTTTCTTGTGCTGTTCTTGATATGATTCCTAGTGGTCCCATAGCAATACCGGTAACCCACTGTGGTAACGCCTCACTCGCTTCAATCACCGCTTCCAATAAGGTTAAAACATCTCGTCTAGATTGTGGCATCACTGCAATCTTCAAATGTTCAGCACCTAATTTTGACATATTAAAATATATTTTTTTCAACACTTCAATTTTAGGAGTTTCATCAAAGTTATGATAAGAGACTATCACTTCCTTATGATGTACTTTCGCTTCTTTTACGAGTGTCTCTCTTGATTCATCATAAGCTTCCCATTCAACATCAATCATTTGAAATGAATCAAGTTGTAATATCTCTTGCATCCATGTAACATAATCTGTTTGATTCAACGTTCCAGATCCACCTTGTTTTACTGTACGATACGTGAGCAGTAACGGTTTGTGTAAGAATTGCTTGATTTGTTGTATTACCGATTTGATAACTTCTATATCATGACTTGGTAAACTATCTATACGTAACTCTAAAATATCAAAGTTATTTTGAAATCGCTCAATCAACTTCAAATCGTTTTGTTCTAATAGTTCACGTTTTGGCATTAAACTTGCTACAATCTGTGTCTTCACAACAGTTACACCTTTCTATTTTTAAGGATTAACAATATTATCAACAGGCTTGTTATTAATATATGCTAAAACGTCATCTAAAGGAATGTCTATTAAGTTCTGTACCGCTTCATCAGTATAGAACGCAACATGCGGCGAAACTAAAACATTATCTTTTTGAAGTAATAACTTTAACGTCTCATCCGTAATCTCTTTATTTGTAAAATCTTTCTTGAAATAAGGTCCTTCATTTTCATACGTATCTAAAGCAGCTGCGGCTACTGTTTCGTTATCAAGCGCTTGAATTAAAGCTTGCGTATCGACAACAACACCACGAGCTGTGTTAACAAATAAAAGTCCTTTTTTAACTTTATCGAATACTTTTTGATCAATAAAGTAGTGATTTTCAGGCGAACCTGGAATATGTAATGTTAACACGTCAATATCTTGAACTAGTGCATCAACACTATCTACATAAGTAACAATTGAGTTTAAATCTGGGTTAGGGTTTAAATCATAAGCATAAACAGTTGCACCGAAACCATTTAATATTTTAGCAACTCGACTTCCAATTCGTCCTGTGCCGATAATACCAATTTTCAATGACTCTATCGTACGCCCTTGAACGCTTAAATCCCACTCAAATTGGTGACGCTCAACATTTCTATCGATTTGAGCCGCACGACGTACAAGTTCCATGATTCTCATCACCGCAAATTCCGCAATAGACTGTGGTGAATAACTTGGTACGTTAGAAACTTTAAGCCCTAATTTATTCGCTATATTGAAATCAAACATATCAAACCCTGCAGATCGTTGTGCAACGTGAGTAATACCATGATCTACTAAAGTTTTTAAATATTCTTCTTTAAACGGTGTTGTTTGAGATGTTGAAATACCATCAATTTGGTCTAATGTATCGAAATGCGCTTCTCCTAGTGGTTCTTCAGTTAACTCAACCTCAACTTCATCTTTATGATTTTCAATCCAATTATCTAGCGCTTTCTTTTCATCAAATCTTACATCAAACACTTTAATTCTTTTCATCTTATTCACTCCTAAGTTATCTGTAAATTCTGAATGAGAATACTATACCGTATTTTTCCGTTTTTGAAAAGGGGATAGATGATTAGTATGCGCTTTTTAGGGTAAAGATATCATATAAGATTCATAAAGGAGGACTTTCTTACTATGGCTAAAATTTATGAAACAACTGCGACAAATACAGGTGGCCGTAATGGTCATGCTTATACTGACGATAAAACATTAGATTTTGATATTTTACCACCAGATAAAGCGGATGGTAAAGGTACAAATCCAGAACAACTTTTTGCTACAGGATACGCGTCATGCTTTAATGGTGCTTTTGATTTAATGTTAAAGAAAAGCGGATTTAGAAATGCAGATCCTCTTGTTAATTTAACAGTTCGTCTTATTGACGATCCTGATCATGAAGGTCCAAAACTTGAAGTAGATATCGATGCTAAAGTAAAAAATATAGAACAAGCTGATGCAGAAAAAGCATTAAAAGATGCTCATGAATTCTGCCCTTATTCTAAAGCAACTCGCGGTAACATTGATGTAAATTTATCAGTTGAAGTTGTTGAATAATACAATCAAATTAAATACGTTAAAGAAACTGGGACATTAATATGTCTCTAATCCAAAAACAGGAAGATTATTCATTTTTATCATGAAAATCTTCCTGTTTTTCTATGATTCGAATTACAAACATGATTGTAAATGACTCTTTTTAGACAACTGATATCTCTCTAATTATATAAAAAATATATTTTTCAGAACATTCAAAAATGATGTTGCAATTAAATGTATTGTTTAATATGATTATGGATGAAGGGAATGATTTATGGGAGGTATCCTATGATTAAAATTTTAACTGAGGGGCATGCCGAAGATTTTCAAAATTTAATTATAGAAGCTTACAAAAATGAACCTATCACCTTTCTGCATGAATTTCACTATGGGGATCATCTTAATTTAACAGATTTAGAAAATCTTTTGCATCCAAATAATCATAATAATAATCTTGTTTTCGGCGCATTTTCAAATCAAAAACTCATAGGCATTATCGAATTAGATTTCTTACCGCATCCAAGTAAAAGACATAAAGCTTATATCCAAAGTCTTTACGTCACACCTCAATATCGTGGACAATCCATTAGCTACAAACTCATTGATGCACTCATCCAGTATGCACGTTGTCATAAAGTGGAACAACTTATATTATCTATTGCTTCAAATAATATCCCTGCTCGTGTTTTTTTTAATAATTTAGGTTTTGAGACCTTTGCTACTGAAGAAGCAGCACGTAAAGTTGACGATCAATACATAGAAGAGCATTGGCTTATCTACGTGATAGGAGATTCAAAGTGAAGGAAATTACAAAAATTGAAAAGTACTGGCACTATCAAAAATATAATGTGATGATGCGTCATTATCACGATTATATATACATTAAAAATTTAATTAAAGAAGGTATTGACTATCATCGCCTATTAACAGAAATCGACACGATTCTACAAAAACCTATTGACCATAAAGCGTTTATCAATACATTCCAACATTTGTGGGGGTATTTTAAAAAGGATGCAACTTCGGAAGACAAAGAAAAATATCAACAATTATTAATCGACTTAGGAGCCTCTCCCGTAGATTACATCATTTATATTCAATTTATTCAAATGCTTATTCAAAAATATCATAACGATTATCTTTTAAACAGCGCAATTATGGATTTGTAAGATGTGTTACATATTTATGATATAACCACCTTAATTTAGGGTGGTTTTTTTGTTGTGTGTGGCAATACTGGGGCAATATTAGGGCAACGAAAATAAAAAGCCCACAACCACACGGGTTATAGGCTAAAGTATGGAGACGGCGGGATTTGAACCCGCGTCCAGAGGTCCTGATACAAATGTTTCTACGTGCGTAGTCTATCTTTAAATTTCACATCATGCAAGGCGGTAGACAACCAACATGATGCTAGTCCGATTTATCTCTTCTCATCAGACTTCGAACAGCAGTGATGAGCGTATCCTACTAAAGTTGAATCACGTTAACAGCACATAGGCGATGCTGTTAGGTGATGCAGAGCGCGCTTAGGCAGCTACTGCTAAATTATTGTTAGTTTTGCCAGTTATTATAAACTGTGTGTGTTGATGCGGAGACAACCCTCCGACACGCTTCATGAGCTCGGGGGACCCCTGTCGAATCCATAAACGTCCCCTCAATCTCAATGTGCTTTCATAATAAAGTGAAAGCACATTTAATAATAACAAACCTTTACATTTTTAGCAATACGTTAATATTTTTGTTTCATCGCACGGTCCATATCTCGTTTTACTGCTTTTTCTTTTAGCGCTTGACGTTTATCATATTTTTTCTTACCACGAGCAACACCGAGTAATACTTTACAATTACCGTGTTTTAGATACAGCTTTAGTGGAATAATCGAATAACCTATTTCACGTGTTTGTTCGCCTAACTTTAAAATCTCACGCTTATGCAACAATAACTTTCGGGCACGTCTCGGATCGTGATTAAAACGATTCCCTTCTTCATAAGGTGCAATATGCATA
This sequence comes from Staphylococcus canis, assembly GCF_016238445.1. GTDB lineage: Bacteria > Bacillota > Bacilli > Staphylococcales > Staphylococcaceae > Staphylococcus > Staphylococcus canis. The sequence goes on along the minus strand of NZ_JABANU010000001.1, from coordinate 126,729 downwards.
TTATGAAGAAATATTTCGCCTCGTTTCACTTGAGCATAACTATCTTTTAAATTCGCACTGCCACGACGGATTGATTTGATTTCAGTTCCTTGTAACGCAATGCCCGCTTCAATCGTACTTTCAATATTATAATCATGTCGTGCTTTACGATTGACTGCCAAGGTGCCTTTTCCTGTCTTAGTTTTTGGCATTGTGTATCACCTCAATTACTTTTTCTTTTTACGTGCCTTTTTCTTTACTTTTTTACTTTTATAAAAAGGTTTATGATTTGTATTTCCTGCTTTTTCACGTTTCCGTGCATTTTTTCCTTTACGTTGCTTGCGTTTCTTTTTCTTATTGTTAAACTGCTTACCTTTTGTTTTAGCTTGAATCGTTGTACCTTTCGTTTTACGCTCACGGTTTGCATTTAAATCGATAGGCATACCTACAATTTGGAAATCAATTTGACGTTCATCAACATCAACATGAATCACTTTTACTTTAATCGTGTCACCAATACGATACACTTGTGCTTTTCTTTCTCCAATTAAAGCCATATGTCGTTCATCAAATCGATAATAGTCATCAGACATATTTTGCATACTTACAAGCCCTTCTATCGTGTTTGGCAATTCAACAAACATGCCGAAATTCGCTACTGAACTGATGACACCTTCGAATTCATCTCCAATATGTTGAATCATATATTCTGCTTTTTTCAACTCATCAGTATCTCTTTCAGCATCTATAGCTCGACGCTCACGATTAGAAGTATGTTCTGCCATTTCAGGTAACTTTTCTTCCCACTCTTTTCGTGCTTTACCATCCATTGAACGCTCAATAAGATATTTGCGTATCAAACGATGTACGATTAAATCTGGGTAACGACGAATTGGTGATGTGAAATGCGTATAATAATCTGCTGCTAAACCAAAATGACCAAGATTGTCTTTGTCATAATGAGCTTGTTGCATCGATCTTAACATCATTGTTGAAATGACCATATCTTCTGGTCTCCCAGCGATTTCTTCACTAATATTTTGCAGTGTTCTTGGATGAATATCTTCACCCGTACCTTTGACCATAATACCGAAATTCGTAATAAAGTCGAAAAATTGAGCTAAACGTTCCGATTTTGGTTGCTCATGAACACGATAAATAAATGGCACATCCATTTTATAGAAATGCTCTGCAATCGTTTCATTAGCTGCTAACATAAATGATTCGATTAAACGCCCTCCTTCACCACGATCACGTGTAACGACTTCTAATGGAAGACCTTCGTGATTTACTAGTACTTTCGCTTCTTTAATATCAAAATCAATTTCACCGCGTCGTTTACGCATTTTGATTAAGCGTTGTGACAAGTCTTTTGCTAAATCTAGCATCGGTACAATATCTCTATACTTACTTCGTGTTTCTGGATCTTGCTCTGTAATAATTTGATTCACAGCTTTATATGTCATACGTGCATTAGAATGAATAACACTATCAAAAATCTCATAATTAACGACTTTAGCTTGTGCATCAAATTCCATACGACAACTTAACGTGAGACGATCTACGTCAGGATTCAGCGAACAAATACCATTACTTAATCGATGTGGAATCATAGGAATAACACGATCTACTAAATACACACTTGTTGCCCGATCATAAGCTTCTTGGTCAAGGGCTGAGCCTTCTTTAACGTAGTAGCTGACATCAGCTATACTTACAGTTAACTCTGTATTTCCATTTGGTAGCTTCTTAAGACCAATGGCATCATCTAAGTCTTTCGCATCGGCCCCGTCAATTGTAATTGTCAATTCGTCTCTTAAATCACGTCGTCCTTCAATTTCACTTTCTTCAATTGTTTCGGGTACTGCTTCTGCTTCTTTTAATACTGCATCTGGAAATTCAATTTCGATGCCGTGTTGATAAATAATAGATAATATATCTACACCTGGATCATTCTTATGACCTAAAATTGCTGAGATATGCCCTTCAGGATTATTCGTACCATCCGAATACTTTGAGATTTGAACAAGTACTTTATGACCTTCCACAGCCCCTAAATCTTGACCTTTTGGAATAAAGATATCTTGCATAATACGTTTATCATCAGGTATCACAAAGCCAAAATGACGTGCTTCAGAGAAAGTACCAACAACTTGCTTTACGGAGTGACTTTCAATAGATTTAACTTCTCCTTCAATTTTACCGCTACGATGATCACCGCGAGACTTTTTAACTTCAACGATTACTGTATCGCCATCCATGGCACGATTAATTTTAGTAGGAGGTATGAAGATATCCTCCATATCAGGGTTATCGGGTCTTAAAAATGCGAATCCTTTTTTGTTTTGACTTAATTTACCTTTGACTAAACCATCTCGCATTGTTTTTTTCTGGTAGCGATCTTGTTTTGTTCGTTCTACAACACCTGATTGTTCTAATTCGACAAGTACTTTAATTAAATCTCGGAATGAATCAGCACTTGCTAGTCCAAGTTCATCTTGAAAGTCTGACACAGACATTGGTTCATAATCTGGACGTTGAATAATAGCTTTAACATCGTCTTTTAAGTTCATCATACTCCTCCTTTCTGTATATTTTTCAATAAGGTATGGTTAGTTCGACCAATCTAATGTTTCTAAAAATTGATAGATCTCTTCGAAAACTTTTTCTTTTTCTTTATCGATTGTAATAACATGACCTGATTCAGCGTACCATGAGATATGTTTATCATCTGACATGACCTCGTTATAAATAATATTGGCAGAGTCAGGATTAATCATTTCATCTTTTTCAGCTTGAATCACAAGAAGTGGGTCCACAACCTCATCTACTGTATTACGAACATCTTGAATGGTTTGTTGTAATTCTTTTAATGTTTCAGTCGGATGAAATTGTTCCATTTCCTTTTCAATCGTAGCTTCATCTTTACCTTCATATTTTTTGAAGTTGCGTGCATATTCTAATACGCCTTCATACATTGAACCTTCCGTTTTAATGTACATCGGCGTGCACATAGTAACAATACCCTTCACACTGCGATTTAAGCTTAACTTAAGGGTAAACACGCCACCTAAAGATAACCCAGCAACCGCAATTTCATCGTATCCTTTTTCAACCAGATATTCATAGCCATCTAGTGCGTCTTTATACCATACATGAGGGCTTGATTTGAGTATATTTTCAGGTGGTTCCCCGTGCCCTTCATAATGTGGTGCATATGAAGTATATCCCTTTTTTTGAAGATAGCGTCCAAGTTGTCTAACATCTGAACTATTCCCAGTAAAACCGTGCAATAACAGAACCGCACGACGTCCTTCTTCAAAAAAGAATGGTTTTGGTAATTGAATTTTCATAACTTTTACGTCCTTTCAAATGCATATAGTTTCATTTTACCGATTTCTGTAATAGCTCACAAACAAAAAAGTCCGACTCTAACATCGTCGGACTTTACATGTTAAAATAACTAATACCTAACATTAATACAAAGAAAATTATCGATAGTATAATTGTCAATCTATGCAAAAATAAATCTACACCACGTTGTTTTTGTTTACCAAATAACTGCTCAGCGCCACCACTAATAGCACCTGATAAGCCATTACTTTTACCTTCTTGTAGTAAAACAACTGTGATGAGTGCGATACAGTCAATAATTAGTAATACAACAAAAAATGTATGCATCAGATTGTCCTCCATTCATCATATACGGACATTATTTTACCACAATCTACTAGGTTTCACAATAAAACCTTAACGATTAAACGTTGATTTACGCTTAATGCTCACTGTAATCATAAATATAATCATGACTAATGATCCAATTACCACAAAGAAATACGGAATTAGCGCAAGGAAGCCTTTAACATTGAAGATTGCCGCATATAGTATTGGTGGATATAATAAAGCATTAAAGAGTTGTGAGATGAAAACTGCAATTAAAAACCACCATAAATAAGGATGTTGTACCTTCATTGCAACAACACCAGAAGCATATGCTAATATGTAAAGAATACCTGTATACCGAATACTATTACTTATAGTTTTAATGGCATTTTCTGTCACATTGTTACCTGAATGCTTTAACATGTAACTTACGACATCACCATCTATGATAATGACTTGATGTATCACCAATGCTACAGCAAATAGAAATGTCATAATTCCTAAAAGTTTACCCGTTTTTTCCGCTCGAGTTTCAGCTGTCATTTGATTAGACATGTTTCTTCTCCTTTTTAATTGTTCTTCATCATTATAACAGTTTTATATTGCTGATTAAATGTAAAAAAATCGAGGTTAAGATGAGAAGATATGCCCTAGTCATATATACATACTCGTAAAGTCGCTTCCACATCTTATACCTCGATATATTTCATTATGAATTGTTAAGGTGAAGTCTTATTAATTATTTTTCTAAATTATAGAATGATTTTAAACCTTCATATTTTGCAGTTTCATAAAGTTCATCTTCGATACGTAATAATTGATTATATTTTGCAATACGGTCAGTACGTGATAATGAACCTGTTTTAATTTGACCTGCATTTGTTGCCACTGCAATATCAGCAATTGTAGTATCTTCAGTTTCACCTGAACGGTGAGATACAACAGCTGTGTAACCAGCTTTTTGAGCCATTTCAATCGCTTCAAATGTTTCAGTTAATGTACCGATTTGGTTCACTTTAATTAAGATAGAGTTACCAATGTTTTCTTTGATACCTCTTGATAAAATTTCAGTATTTGTAACGAATAAATCGTCACCAACTAATTGTACACGATCACCGATACGGTCAGTTAATAATCTCCAACCATCCCAGTCGTTTTCATCCATACCATCTTCAATTGTGATGATTGGATATTTATCAACAAGTTGTTCTAAGTAATCAACTTGCTCTTCAGCTGAACGTTTTGCTCCTTTTTCACCTTCGAATTTAGTGTAGTCGTATACACCATTTTCGTAGAATTCTGAAGCTGCACAGTCAAAACCAAGGAATACATCTTTACCAGGTTCTAGTCCTGCTGCTTTAATTGCTTCGATGATTGTTTCAACACCGTCTTCAGTGCCTTCAAATTTAGGTGCGAAACCACCTTCGTCACCAACAGCTGTGACTAATCCACGAGATTTTAAGATTTTAGCCAACGCATGGAATACTTCAGCACCCCAACGTAACGCTTCTTTAAATGTTTCTGCACCAACTGGTAAAATCATAAATTCTTGGAATGCGATTGGTGCATCTGAGTGTGAACCACCGTTTACAATATTCATCATTGGTGTTGGTAATACTGTTGCGTTGAATCCACCTAAATATTTATAAAGAGGTTGGTCTAATAAATCAGCCGCTGCACGCGCTACTGCAATAGAAACACCTAAAATAGCATTTGCACCAAGTTTGCCTTTGTTTTTAGTACCATCTAATTGAATCATCATTTTATCAATTGAGACTTGTTCTAAAACTGAAAATTCTCCTTCGATTAATTCAGGTGCGATCACTTCATTAACATTTTCAACAGCTTTTTCTACACCTTTACCTAAATAACGTGATTTATCTCCATCACGTAATTCAACTGCTTCATGTTCACCAGTTGAAGCACCTGATGGTACTAAAGCGCGACCGAAAGCGCCACTTTCTGTTAATACTTCAACCTCTACAGTTGGGTTTCCACGTGAGTCTAATACTTCGCGAGCATATACATCAGTAATAATTGGCATAATTTAAAATCTCCTTTTTAATAAGATAGTTCTCTACTTCATTTGAGTGAATTTCTTATATTAAACATACTTCAATGTTTATTATAACTAGTTTTTAAAATATCTAAAAGTATTTTAATGCTTAATTAACGATTCGCCTGTCATTTCTTCTGGTTGTTTGACGCCAAGTAAATCAATTAATGTTGGCGCTAAATCACCCAGTTTACCTGTTTCTTTTAAAGCAACATCTGGTTTTGTCACAATTACAGGTACAGGATTAGTCGTATGCGTTGTCATCGGTTGATCATCAGCTGTTAATACTTCATCTGAGTTACCGTGATCAGCTGTAATAATCGCGTGGCCATCCATATCAAGAATTTTATCCACGACTGCGCCAAGACACTCATCAACAGCCTCAATTGCTTTAATTGTTGGTTCAAGCATACCACTATGCCCTACCATATCCGGGTTCGCAAAGTTTAAAATAATTAAATCTAAATCACCTTTGTCTAGCTCCTCTAATAAAGCATCACGCACTTCATAAGCACTCATTTCTGGTTTCAGGTCATACGTAGCTACTTTAGGTGAGTCAATTAAACGACGACGTTCGCCTTCGAATAGCTCGTTACGTCCCCCGCTCATAAAATATGTGACATGAGGATACTTTTCAGTTTCAGCAATTCTTAATTGTGTTAAATGATTGTCTTGAGCAACCTCACCAATCGTATTCGTTAAATCTACTTTTTCAAAGACCACGTGTGCATCTACTTGATCGTTATATTTCGTAAAAGTAGCGTAGAATAAATCTTGGACTTGTTCGACTTCAAAACCATCGAATGCTTTATTTGTAAATATTTCAGACAGTTGAGCTGCTCGGTCCGGACGGAAATTATAGAAAATCACTGAATCTCCATCATTTACGCCATTATTTTGATTTTCAACAATAAAAGGTTTCACAAATTCATCTGTTAATCCAGCCTCATAATTCGCTTCGACACCTTTTCTTGCAGATGGATAGTGTACATCACTAAAGTTACGAATTGCATCATATGCTTGATGTTCACGTTCCCAACGTTTGTCACGATCCATTGCGTAATAACGTCCAGAAACTGAAGCAAATTGACCTACACCAATTGATTTGAATTGCGCTTCCGTTTCGTCAATGTATGTGAGTGCAGATTTTTGATCGACGTCACGTCCATCTAAAAATGCATGTACGTATACTTTTTCTAAACCTTTTTGTTTTGCTAACTTTAAAATAGCAAACAAATGCTTATAATGACTGTGTACACCGCCATCAGAAAGCAAACCAAATACATGTAACGCAGAATTATGTTTCAAAGCATGATCAATTGATTCATTTAAAACCGTGTTTTCAAAAAAATCATCGTCTTCAATTGATTTATTAATACGTGTTAAACTTTGATAAACAATTCTACCTGCACCAATATTCATGTGACCTACTTCTGAATTACCCATTTGACCTTCAGGAAGCCCTACAGCCAAACCACTTGCTTCGATTTGCGTTGTTGGATACTTTTCATAATATCGATCAAAGTTTGGCTTGTTCGCTAATTTAACAGCATTACCATGTGTTTCTTCACGATTTGCAAAACCGTCTAAAATTATCAGTGCTGTTGGTTTTTTTGCCATAATTATTTTGCACCTTCTAACAATTGAACATAATCTTCTACTTTAAGTGATGCACCACCGACTAAAGCACCATCAATATGTTCTTCCGCCATATATTCTTTAATATTATTTGGTTTAACGCTACCACCATATTGAATACGAACTGCTTTTGCAACATCTTCGTTTGTTAACTTCGCAATAGTTTCACGAACAGCTTGGCACATTTCATTAGCGTCTTTAGCTGTTGAAGATTTGCCGGTACCAATTGCCCAAATCGGTTCATAAGCAATGACTACACGTTTAACTTGATCGTCTGATAAGTCTTTAAGCGCTTTTTGAACTTGTGCTTCTACAACTTCATTAGCTTTACCATTTTCACGCTCTTCGTCAGTTTCACCTACACAAATAATTGGTGTCATGTTGTGATTAAACACCGCATGCGCTTTTTTATTAATCTCTTCATCAGTTTCATGGAATAATTCACGACGCTCTGAATGACCAATGACAACATATTGAACACCAAGATCTTCTAAAGCAACTGGTGATGTTTCACCTGTGAAGGCACCACTATCTTCAAAATACGTATTTTGAGCACCGATTTTTAACCCTGGAGCTACATTTTCTTTAGTTAAAGAAATTAAAGCATCCAATTGAATCGTTGGCGCACAAATGACAGACTCTACTTCTTCTGTATCTGGTAATGCTGGTAAAGACTGAACAAACGCTTTAGCCTCTTTTACTGTTTTATTCATTTTCCAGTTACCTGCAATAATAGGTTTTCTCAATTCAAAACACTCCTTCATAAAATTGCGCTCAGTTTACATTTAGGTTATAGATAGGACACTGTATGAATGTAAATGTCTTAGCTTATAAGTCGATTTGTAGATACAATTGCTTACAATGTCCTAGCTTTACCAATTATTCTTATTTGTTTGCAATGGCTTTAATACCAGGCAATTCTTTACCTTCTAAGTATTCAAGTGACGCACCGCCACCAGTTGAGATATGTGTAAAATCATCTTCAAAGCCAAGTTGCATTGCTGCTGCTGCAGAATCGCCACCACCAATAATTGTCGTCGCATCTTTAAGTTCTGCAATTGCTTCACATACACCAATTGTACCTTGAGCAAAATTACTGAATTCAAATACACCCATAGGTCCATTCCATACTACTGTATTTGCACCTTCAAGATGTTTTTTGAATAATGCTACTGTCTCAGGCCCAATATCCATCGCTTCTTGATCTTCTGGAATTTCATCCATAGAAACTGTTGTAATATCAGCATCGTTTGAAAATTCTTTAGCTACTTTACCATCAACTGGAAGAACAATTTGATCTCCTGCTCGATCAAGTAAATCTTTCGCAAAATCAATTTTATCTGCTTCAAGTAACGATAAACCGATTTCTTTACCTTGAGCTTTTAAGAATGTGTAAGCCATTCCACCGCCAATTAACACTTTATCTGCAATCTTAAGTAAATTTTCAATAACGCCGATTTTATCTGATACTTTTGCACCACCAAGAATAGCAACAACTGGCTTAGTTGGGTTTTCTACAACACCACCAATAAATTTAATTTCTTTTTCCATTAAGAAACCAGCTACTGTTTCAAGGTGTGTTGAAATTCCTACGTTTGATGCATGCTCACGGTGTGCTGTACCAAATGCATCATTTACGAAGATATCACCTAAAGATGCCCAGTATTTACCTAATTCTTTATCGTTTTTAGATTCTTTTTTACCATCTAAATCTTCAAAACGTGTGTTTTCAAACATTAAGATGTCGCCTTCGTTAAGTTCTTTAATTGCATTTTCTAATTTTTCACCACGAGTTTCGGGGATAAATGTAACATCTTGTTCTAACTTTTCTGATAATCGTTGAGCTACTGGCGCTAAAGTTAATTTCTCTTTATCGCTTTCTTCTTTCACTTTACCTAAATGTGAAAATACAACGACTTTACCACCTTGCTCGAGAATATACTTTAAAGTTGGTAATGCTTGAATAATGCGATTATCGTTTGTGATTTCTCCGTCTTTCATAGGTACGTTAAAATCTGCACGTACAAGTACTACTTTCCCTTTTAATTCAACATCTTTTACATCTTTTTTAGCCATAATAAAGCCTCCTAATATCATAATGTTAAAAAAGCGGAGAGGCGATTGTGCCCCTCCGCCTACAAGCTACGTGTTCGTTAGAAGCACATACAAAGTACTTACATAACTTATTATAAATGATATTACTTAGCGTGGCTTGCTAAATATTCTAAAGTACGCACTAATTGTGCAGTGTAAGACATTTCGTTATCGTACCAAGATGCTACTTTAACTAATTGACGGTCGCCAACAGTCATTACACGAGTTTGTGTTGCATCGAATAATGCACCGTAAGTCATACCGATAACGTCTGATGATACAATTTCATCTTCTGTATAACCAAATGATTCGTTAGTTGCGTCTCTCATAACTTGGTTAACTTCGTCGATTGTAACTTCTTTGTCTAATACTACTGTTAATTCTGTAATAGAACCTGTTGCTACTGGAACACGTTGTGCACCACCGTCTAATTTTCCATCGATTTCAGGAATAACAAGTCCGATTGCTTTCGCTGCACCTGTTGAGTTTGGAACGATGTTTTCTGCAGCTGCACGTGCACGACGTTTGTCACCTTTACGGTGTGGTGAGTCTTGTGTACCTTGGTCACCTGTGTATGCGTGAATTGTTGTCATTAAACCTTCAACAATACCAAAGTTGTCGTGTAATGTTTTAGCTACTGGTGCTAAAGAGTTTGTAGTACATGAAGCACCTGATACAACTGTTTCAGAACCGTCTAATGTTTCGTGGTTAACGTTGTATACGATTGTTTTAAGGTCACCTTTAGCTGGTGCAGAGATTAATACTTTTTTAGCACCTGCTTCAATGTGTGCTTCAGCTTTTTCTTTTTCAGTGAATAAACCTGTACATTCTAATACTACGTCTACATTTAAATCTTTCCATGGTAATTTTTTAGGATCAGGTTCTGAGAATGATTTCACTTCTTTACCATTTACGCGGAAACCACCATCAATTACCTCTACTTCTTCAGTAAAACGACCTTGCATAGTATCATATTTTAGAAGATGTGCAAGCATATCGTCATCAGTTAAGTCGTTTACAGCAACTACCTCGATATTTTCAGATTCTTGAATTCTTCTAAATGCTAAGCGTCCTATTCTTCCAAAACCGTTAATTGCTACTTTTACTGCCATGTTAATGGCCTCCTTTAAATGATATTTAAAAAGTGAAGTCACTTTTTATATAAATAATTATATTTTTATTTCTGAGTGATTATTTTTGCCGCTGCTTCATCTGTTATCAAGATTGTGTGTTTTGGTGCAATCTTAAGATATGCTTGAATTGCATGCCCTTTAGATGTACCACCTGCTACAGCAAAAATGTGTTGCTTAGATTGAATTTCTTCGAGTTGAATTCCAATCGTTTTAACTTTGTGAACAATGTTACCTTCTTGATCAAAGTAATATCCAAATGCTTCTCCTGTTGCATGATGATGTTGAAGTTTTTCAACTACTTCTTTTGAAGACTGTCTTCGTTTAGCCATTTTCAGCGCATCACCAATACCATGAATAATAAATTGGGATTCTTTCATTCGATTTAAAGTTTGAACCACTGAAGGCTCACGTAACAAACTATGATATGTTTTTTCACTCACCTGTTCTGGCACATACAACGTTGTATAACTTCCGTTTGTATGTTTAGCCATCGATGAACATATCGTGTTCGCTTGGTAGATGACATTTTCGCCTAGTCCACCACGAGCAGGGACAAACAATACATCGAATGGTAGGGGTGTCATTGCTTCACTAACTGATACCATTGTTGAGCCGCCAGTAACAGAAACAATTGCATTCTCATATAATTGTTTCTCTAGTGATTGACCCGCTACACGTCCAATTTCAGCTTTAACATTTTCATCTACATCACTATCTCCCGGGATAACATGTACTTCTTTGATGTCATATTGCTGTTTAATCAATCGTGCTAAATGATGATAATCGGAATATTGATTAAAATATTCACTCAGATTTGAAACAACACCTATTCCTTCTGATGTTAAAGTCATACCTGTTGATTTAACCAATATAAGGCCTTGCATTTTTAACAAATCTGTCTCAGAACGTAATACACGTTCTGTTAACTTCAAAGCCTCACTTAATGTCCGTCTTCCTACAGGTTGAAGTTTTTGAATTGTCATTAGAACAGAGTAACGACGATACATTTTGTCTATCAAGTCAGGCACCAATTTTTGTTGTACTTGAATCATTTGTTTCAAGTTGCAGGCCTCCTTAATAGTGAACAAGATGGTCATCTTTAAGCCAAGGTGTGACATTTTAAGTCCCTTGGACTTTAAAAAAATATAACTTGTTTACACATATATCATACTACCACTTCTTTTAAATTGCAAGTCAAAAAACATCCCACTTCATATATTCGTTGGACATAAAAAGTCCAACTAGTCATTAAAGCCCTTGTCTATTACATTTATACACCATATACCTTTAGTTAAACATGATTATTAAAATATTTGAATATGTTCTTAAACTCTTATACATTAAATTTAACACTTATAATGCGAGGTGATACTATGCGTGATGATAGACAAGAAGTAATCGATCCAGATGATCCACGTTATCGTAGACCAGAAGATTTTAATCGTGATCCTTATGATCAACAAAGAGGTAGGTTTGGTGGTCCAGGTCAATTTTATTATAGGTCAGTAGGTTGTACACCGATAGGTTGTTTTCCCGGTTGTTTAATATCTATCATTCTTTCAATTATTTTAACAGTGTTACTCAACTTGCTGTTATGGTAATTAATTAGACATTCTTATTTCAAAGGTAAAAAGGTATATCATCATGGTATTTTATTATCAATTCCTTTACACAACTATGCATTTATTAGGATACATAAGGAGCTAAGAAGATTTCTAAAACTCTTCCTAGCTCCTTATCATATAACTATTGAGTACTATTAGATTGTCCAGATTGACGTGCTGGTTGTGTCGTATTTGAAGGATTACTACGAACTTCAGGTTGAGCTGATGGCGTTGATTGTTGTGTAGGTGCTTCTTGAGTCGATTGTGGCACTTGTTTCTGTTCAGTAGATGGTTGTGTTGAAGGCGTTGACTGTGTAGATGGTTCTACTGTTGAAGGTTCATTTTGGCCATCATTATTTTTTTCTTTAGCTTCGTTCGTATCACGTTTTGACTGTGTCGACTCCTCTGTACTTGGTTGTTCTGTTGAAGGTTTCTCTACAGTTTTTTCTTTCGGTTCTGTAGACGGCTCGATACTAGGTACAGACTGTTGTGTATTACGTTGCTGTAAACTTGCTTCACGCTGCTGTTGTAGTCGATTAGCTTCTTCTGCTTGAATTGATGCTTCTTGTGAACGTTGTGCTTCTTCGATACTTTGTTTTCGAGCTTTTGCTTCACGCGCTTTTTTCTCTTTTTCTTTTTGCGCTGCTTTTTGACGTTTTTCTTTTTGCTCTTCAATTGATTTATCTCTTAGTCTTTCTTCACTCTTATGTGATTGATCAACAAAAGAAAAAATAGCGAATACCAAACTTCCTAACAAAATCAGTAATACAATAATACTCAAACAACCGGTTACCCGTTTCTTTTTCTTTGAATCCTTATACTCATTATAATTTGAGTTTTGATGGTTCCTTCTGGGCGTTGTCATAACTTTCCCTCACTTTTTATCACAATAATATTGTTACATTATAACAACACTTGTAGGTGAAAGTGTCATAATTTGTTTTGTCCATACTACAACTACCCTTTTTATTTTATTTCAACCTCTATAACTTAAAATAAACGTGTTTAAGTTTTGAATATGGAGGAAGTATAGTATTAATGAAATATAAAAAGGAGAGATTAGTATGAAACGTATCATTAATATGATTGTTCGTTTTTTAGTTTATAGAGGGATTGGCAAATTATTACGTCGCTTTATGGGTAATAATCGTAAATATTAATAAAGATAAAAATAAGGTCTGAATGCTGCATCATTCAGACCTCTACTAAAGGGAGTCAAAATAACCTTCGTTGTGTATTATGGGGTATACTTTTTTAATTAAGAGATGTTTTATCTATTTCGAAGGTACTTATAGTATAACGCACTTTGTGAAAAAATAAACATACTTAATCTAATTTATATTGACTAATTCGTGACTTTTTTATGTCAAAAACATGAACTTATGAAAGGAAGATAGAGATGACAAACTATTTAATCAGTGGTGGTACAAGATTAGTAGGTCGACATATTATTAATCGTTTAATCGAAAACAATTCACATCAAATTTATATCTTATCTCGTCATTCTCATACATCAGAACATCCACAAGTTTCTTACATTAATTGGAATGAAGAAAATTGGAAAGATAGTGTACCTGAATCTATCGATGTTGTTATCAATTTAGCAGGCGCTACTTTAAATAAACGTTGGACGACAGAACATAAACAGTTGATGATGACAAGCCGTATACAAGCAACACACGCATTATATGAATTATTTAAACATCGAGCACATAAACCTTCAGTATTATTCAATGCGAGCGCTATGGGATATTACCCGCCTTCAGAAACCGCAGTTTATACAGAACAGTTCAAAACTTCACCTCATGACATTTTATCGGAAATTGTGTATCAATGGGAAAGACAAGCTCAGTATTTCGAATCTTTAGGTACACGTGTGATATACGGTCGCTTTGGGTTAATATTATCGAAAGAAGGCGGTGCGTTACCAATGATAGCTATGCCTTATAAATTAATGGTGGGTGGCATTATCGGTAATGGTAAACAACCTTATTCTTGGATTCATATTGATGATTTAGTACGTGCTATTTTATTTCTGATTGATTTACCAATTGCAAGAGGGCCATATAATTTGACAGCCCCTACGCCTGAAAAACAAAATAACTTTGGTCGTATATTAGGTCAAACAATAAACCGACCTCACTATACACGTGTTCCTGGTTTTATTATGCGCCTCGCATTGGGTGAAATGTCTAAACTCGTATTTGACACTCAATATGTGTTGCCTGAACGACTTACACAAGAAGGTTTCCGTTTTAAACATCCGACTTTAAAAAGCGCACTTCAACAGATTTATCAATCTTAAATATCATTCTAAGTTGTTCATGAGAACTGCTCATTAGTCACTTTCTTTGAGCAGTTCTTTCAATATATCATTTGTGAATTATCTTTTTGTTCAATCTGAGAGTCCCTTCACCTCTATCCCTAATTATGAATTTAAATCCTAACTCCTTTTTTCATCTCATTTTTAATTCATTTAAAATATTTTCGACTTCTATATTATAACGAACAATTATTTTCTTTCATTAACGACAGTATATTATTCCAAGTTTTATGATATATTAAGTTTATTCTTATTTAGGGGGGGTTTCAATGTATAAAAAATTAATAGCCAGTACGGTTTTAACCGGAGTACTTACATTAATGAGTCAGCATAGTGCGTCAGCTGCCACTATTCGACCAGTTGAAGATACACCAGTTCATACTAATAAAGATGTAGTGTCCATGGTTCAACATACGATTCAGTCTCGTAATCATTTAAAACAGCCTATTCAGTTTAGTATTGTCAAAAGTGAAACAGATGCACTTAATTATACTCACTACACCCTTCACCCTAAACATCAAAAACATCTCGCAACAGATTACGAAATCAAAGTACATGTTAATCCAGAAGGTCACATCATATTAATGAATGGAGACTTAAAAATTTCTCCAATTCAACCGAATAACCTTGTCAAATTGACACAATCACAAGCACTTAGTAGTGCATTTCAAAACATTCAACTTAATCCTAATCAAGCTTCTAACGGATCAGACAAGGTGGTTCAATCTAATCATCTTATTATTAATGCAAAACAAAATAAATATGCGTATGACATTACATTAATTACACTCAAACCTAATCCGAGCCACTGGAACATTCAAGTTGATGCTGAAACTGGAACAATTATTGAAAAACAAAATTTAATTGAATATGCAGATCAAGCCGGAACTGGTGTAGGTGTACATAATGATGAAAAACCTATTCGTATTAATCAAAGTTCTGATGGGTACCGTTTAGAAGATGTCTCACGTCCTACAACACTATCTGCCTATCGTTATGATGCTTCAACAGGTATTGCTTCCTTAATTAAAGATAGCGATACACGATTTGATAACGTCACTCAACGCGCTGGTGTTGATGCGAATTACTATACAGGACAGATCTATGATTATTTCAAAAATACCTTCAACCGCAATTCTTACGATAATTTAGGTAGTCCAATAACGTCAATCACTAACGTCAACCAATTTAACGGTGTGAATACAACGAATAATGCAGCATGGATTGGGGATAAAATGATTTATGGAGATGGAGACAATCGTACGTATCTCAGTTTTGCAGGTGCTAAAGATATTATTGCTCACGAACTAACACATGGCATTACTCAAGAAACTGCTCAACTTGCTTACACTGGACAAACTGGCGCACTAAATGAAAGTTTTTCAGATGTGTTTGCCTATTTTATTGATTTTGAAGATACTTTTATTGGAGAAGATATCTACAAATATCCTGCATCTAAAAAAGCACTGAGAAGCCTAGAAAACCCAACATTATTTAATCAACCTGCACATATGAATCAGTATCTCAATACTACTCAAGATTCAGGCGGCGTTCATACTAATTCAGGTATTCCAAATAAAGCTGCCTATTTGACGACACAAAAACTAGGAAAAGCAAAAGCTGAACAAATTTATTATCGCGCTCTAACAAATTACCTCACTTCAAATGCTCAATTTTCAGATGCTAAACGCGCTTTAGAACAAGCAGCATACGATTTATATGGAAATTCAGCAAAACAAACAGTTACTAATTCATGGAATGCCGTTGGGGTTTAGTAAATAAAAAACTGGCCGAGTGATTAATACATTCAGCCAGTTTTTTTCACTTATTTATTAAATACTAGAATCTATTTTAAAGTAAATGCTACTTTACAGTTAAATTCCTTACATTTTAACGACATTAGATGCTTGGTCACCACGGTCACCTTGAACAATGTCAAAGTCCACTTTTTGACCTTCTTCTAAAGTTTTGTACCCATCACCAACGATTGCTGAGAAGTGTACGAATACATCGTCTCCATCTTCACGTTCGATGAATCCAAAACCTTTTTCTGCGTTAAACCATTTTACTGTTCCACTATACATAAGAATACCTCCATGTGCATATCTGCACGTTATAATTGTAAATAAATGCTTGGATTAAAAGGAGCTATTCTTAGAATAAACTACAATTCAATACATCAACCATAAATACTACAAGCATAACTATACGCTTAATCATTTATATTGTAAAGTTTTATTTAGACATTTTTAAAAGGGTTAATTAATCCCCTCGAGAGGAATCGAACCTCTATTGTAAGAACCGGAATCTTAAGTGTTATCCATTACACTACGAGGGGTAATATAAAACTAATGTTCATTTTAGCGTTTAAATAGTTTAAGGTCAATGTACTTTAATAAATTTTTGAGCGTTATTTTTTGACCATTTTTGACTTTTAAGTTAGAATAAACATAACAAAAGTTATTGAGGAGGAAGTCTATAATGAATTTAATTCCTACAGTTATTGAAACAACAAACCGCGGTGAACGCGCATATGATATTTATTCACGTTTATTAAAAGACCGTATTATTATGTTAGGGTCAGCTATTGACGATAACGTAGCAAACTCTATCGTTTCACAACTTTTATTCTTACAAGCACAAGATGCTGAAAAAGATATTTATTTATATATTAACTCTCCTGGTGGAAGCGTAACAGCTGGTTTTGCGATTTATGATACGATTCAACACATTAAACCAGATGTACAAACTATCTGTATTGGTATGGCTGCATCAATGGGATCATTCTTACTTGCAGCAGGTACTAAAGGTAAACGTTTCGCACTCCCAAATGCAGAAGTTATGATTCACCAACCACTTGGTGGTGCGCAAGGTCAAGCAACTGAAATTGAAATTGCTGCAAACCACATCTTAAAAACTCGTGCAATATTAAACAAAATTTTATCAGAACGTACAGGTCAACCTATTGAAAAAATTGAAAAAGATACTGACCGCGATAATTTCTTAACTGCAGAAGAAGCTAAAGAATACGGTTTAATTGATGGTGTTATGGAACCTGATCAAGCTTAATTGATAAAAATAGCCTCAACAGTGTATGCTGTTGAGGTTTTTTTATTTTACAATTCAAAATGCTCACCATTTTTTATTTTGGTTGCGATTTCATTAAGCTTTCGTAATCGATGGTTAACGCCTGATTTTGATATCGCTCCCGTACTCACCATTTCGCCAAGCTCCTTTAAAGATACATCCTGATGCTCAATTCTTAATTTAGCAATCTCTCTCAAACGATCAGGTAATTGGTCTAGTCCAATTTCATCATCAATAATTTGGATATTTTCAACTTGTTTCATTGCAGCGCTAACTGTTTTATTTAAATTGGCTGTCTCACAATTGACCAAACGATTTACTGAGTTACGCATGTCTCTAACAATTCTAACATCTTCAAACTTTAATAAAGCTTGATATCCACCTATAAGACTTAAAAATTCTGCTATACGTTCTGCTTCTTTTAAATACGTAATCCAACCCTTTTTACGTTCTAAATTTTTCGCATTTAAACCATAGCTATTCATTAATTGCGTAAGTCCTTTAGAGTGACTCTCATATAATGAGAATATTTCCAAGTGATAGGATGAGGTTTCAGGATTATTGACAGATCCTCCAGCTAAAAATGCTCCTCTTAAATAGCTACGTCTCATTTCATCATCATCTACCATTGATTCATCAATAGCGTGAGCAAATATACCATTTTTTAATATCCCTAGCTCATCTAAAATTTCTTTAGTTTTACTTTTTACTCGACATATATATATATTATTTTTCTTAAGTTTCATTTTTTTACGTACTAATATTTCAACTTCTACACGAAATACACGTTTGATTAATGAATATATACGTCTTGCTGTTGTTGCGTTTTCAGTTTGAATATTAATAACAAATTGTTGGTTGGATAAGCTAAGTGCGCCGTTCATACGTATCAATGCACTGAGCTCTGCCTTGGCATTATCATTATCGGTTTCAATTCGCGTTAGCTCGTTTTTCATGTCAGATGCAAAGCTCATTTTCATCGATTCCTTTCTTTATTCATTGAATCTTAAATCACTTTTTATGTTTTTTAGGATTAAATTGAATTGTACTTACTTCTTGTAATGCAATTTCATATATCATATTGGCTAAAATTTCTGTATCATGGCGGACATAATCATCTTCTGATATTAGTGCCAATCCTTCTCCAGTAATCACTTCTACTCCCTCTCGATGTAATTCTTCGATGTTACAATAAACTGGTTTGGCCCCCTCTTTTTGATAACGTTCTAAAACATTCGTATCAAAACTAACTTTATTCGCTATTACAAAATTGATAACATTCTGCCCTAGTTGGTGGTGAATGGCATTGACATGATCTGTTACTGTATAATCATCTGTTTCACCAGGTTGAGTCATAATATTTGATACATATAATTTTTTCGCTTCACTCTTGACGATAGCATCCGCAATACCCCGTACGCATAAATTAGAAATCACACTCGTGTACAGTGATCCAGGGCCAAGCACAATAAGATCTGCTTCAAGTAAGGCTTCAAGTGCTTCATCCATCGGTTTAACATCTTCAGGCTCTAAGAATACACGTTTGATTTTCTTATGTTTCATAGGAATGTTAGATTCCCCTGAGACAATCTCGCCGTCTTCCATCTCGGCATTAAGTGATACACTTGAAATCGTTGAAGGAATCACGCGTCCTTTAATATTTAGGATTTTACTTAATTCTTTAACTGCATGACCAAAATCATGTGTAATATGTGTCATTGCAGCAATAAGTAAGTTTCCTAATGAATGTCCACTAATTTTATCTTCATCAAATCGGTATTGGAACAGTGCTTCTAGGGTTGGCTCAACATCACTCAATGCTGCCAAAACGTTTCGAACATCACCGGGGGCAGGCATATCCATTTCGCTACGGATTTTACCAGTACTCCCTCCATCATCAGCAACAGTTACGATTGCAGTTATTTCAATTGGATAATTTTTCAACCCTCTTGCTAAAACAGAGAGTCCGGTACCTCCACCAATCAGTACCAACTTAAGTTGTTTCATTTCTTCTCGCCACTTTCAATATGTGCATCTCTATGATGTACATATATATTATAATCAAAAGTTTGTTTTAACTCTTCTGCTAAACGTTGGGCTAATGCAACAGAACGATGTTGTCCTCCTGTACACCCAATCGCTATTACAAGTTGAGATTTTCCTTCTTTTTTGTAACCAGGAATCATGAATAAAAGTAAGTCTAATAACTTTTCATAAAATGTATTTGTTTCTTTCCATTTCATCACATACTTATAAACATCCTCATCAAGCCCTGTTAAGGGTCTTAATTCTTCTACGTAATAAGGGTTTGGTAAAAATCGCACGTCAAACACAAGGTCCGCATCTATTTGGATACCATGTTTAAATCCAAAACTCGAAACATTGATTGTAAATGTTGATTTATTCGACTTATTAAAATAAGCCTCCACGCGTTTTCTTAGTTTTTTAGGTGTAGATTCAGTAGTATCTAATGTATAGTTTGCTAAACTACGGATTTCCGAAAGTAATTGACGCTCTTCATTAATCGCATCAATTAAAGTTAAGTCAGATTGCTCTTGAAGGGGGTGTTTCCTTCTCGTTTCTTTATATCTTGATATCAGTTTACTTGTTTTAGCGTCAATAAACAGCACATCTACTATTACATCTTTACGACTTTGTATTGCATCAATTTCACGTACTAAATATCTAAAAAACTCACGACCTCTTAAATCGATACCTACTGCTACTTTTTGCATCGAAGGATTGCCTTGCTCCATCAATTCTACAAATTTAGGTAATAAAATTGGCGGTAAATTGTCGACACAAAAATAACCTAAATCCTCTAAATTTTGAATCACTAATGATTTCCCAGAACCTGAAAGACCTGTTACGATTAATAATTCACTTTTTACAATTTCATTTTTTTCTTCATGTTGCATATTTATCACCATCCAATATATTCCCTTTTAGTGTACATGAAAACCGTCTTAAGTAGTAGGCAATTCCACATTTATTTACAAGTGATATTGTTCATAACCTAGTGAGACTATGCACATACTATAGTCATCTTTTATGTATATAAAAAGAGTGGTCGAGAAATCTTTATTGTAAAATTTCATCGTACCACTCTATTCAAGTTGCTAGAGCTTCCTATATCTAGTAAAACTTTTCTTTTCAATACACGTTATCTTAGTCATTTTTAAACTATAAAAAAGCAAGATTGTATATTAATCATTTAAACTTTCGATATACTCTTGTACACTTTCTGCAGCAATACTGCCATCACTTGTTGCAGTAACGATTTGACGTAATCCTTTTTCTCGTACGTCTCCTGCGACATAAATACCTTTAACGGCTGTACTCATGTCATCATTTGCTACAATATATCCCGCTTCATTTGTAATACCTAAGTTTTCGAATGGTTTAGTTAAAGGTTGCATACCGATATACACAAATAATCCATCCGCTTCAACTGTTTGTTCAGTACCATCCACTGTTGATACAAGTGTTAATGAACCTACTTTACCATCTTTTTCATTTACTGTTTTTAATGTGTGATTCCAGATGAAATCAATTTTTTCATTTTTGAAAGCACGATCTTGAAGGATTTTTTGTGCGCGTAGTTGGTCGCGACGGTGTACAATTGTCACTTTATCTGCAAATTTAGTAAGATATGTGCCTTCTTCTACAGCTGAGTCTCCGCCGCCGATAACGTAAATATTTTTATTTTTAAAGAATGCACCATCACATACGGCACAATAGCTGACACCGCGTCCACCTAGTGACTCCTCACCAGGCACGCCAAGTTTTTTATACTCTGCACCAGTCGCAATAATAACAGCTGTTGCTTCCACTTCACTTGTACCTAAATCGATGACTTTATAATCACCTTTATCTTCAATACCTTTAATGTCTCCATATTTATATTCTGCACCGAATTTTTTTGCATGTTCGAACATTTTACTAGATAAATCCGGACCAGAAATCATTTCAAATCCTGGGAAGTTCTCAACTTCTTCAGTATTTGCCATTTGTCCTCCTGGAATGCCTCGCTCAATCATAACTGTTTTTAAGTTAGCTCGAGAAGCGTATACAGAAGCCGTCATACCAGCAGGCCCTGCACCGATAATTGCAACATCATATCTTGTATTTTCTGACATGAATCGTTCCTCCTCTTAATATCATCATTCGCATTTTATACCATTTTATTACCTCGCGCAAACTCATATGCTCAATAGGGTATCTACGGCACTCTTAAGTTTATCAACAGTCACAGAAAACATCGTTGCAATTTGTTGTTCTGTATAATCTTTCACCGTCGTTTTAAAATAGAGGTACACTACAGCTGCCACGTATGCATCTATTTGTTGTGCATCCACCTCATGCTCTAATAAACTTTCAGCATAATTAATCCAACTTAAGAATACTGTCGTTTCCTGTCGGGTCACTTTATTACGTTGCAAACGTTTCATACCTTGATGAATAAAATCGAGTTTTGTTAGTTGTAAATCTTGTGTAAGATAGGATAAATACAACTTCTCATAATTACCCATCTCGTCAATAATACTCCAAATCTCTTTAGTCATTAATACTTCTATAGCATTGATTTGATGCATTAAAAATAAACCATATAAACGACGATGTTGATCATCACTTTGTATTAAAGGCTTAACGTACTGATTAAAATACTCCACAGTTTCATCAACAATCCACGGTGGTGTACCTGGATGTACTTTTGAAATTTCAGTTAAACGTTCCCAAAAATATTCACTTTGCGTCTTATTTCCTAGGTAATAACTATTAAACGCTAATGCGTGATATAATTGTACCGTCTGAAATTTCCCCTTTTTATACAATGGCACAAGTAATTGTTGGGAAGAATCATATTGTTTAAGGTAACTTAATACAATCCCTAACTTGAAGGATTCATCATCACTCATTGGTATTACTTTATTCAGTAACTTTACATAATGATTGAATGATTCGGTTTCATTCATATTATATAACAACAACGTATAATGGCATAAAGCGTAAATATCTGTACTATCTTCTTTCAATAATCTTTCGAACATAGATTTAGCGATTTTATTTTCACTTAGATATAAATAACACATCGCAAGTAAATTACGAATAATTTTATGTTCTTGAATGATTTCATCTTGTCTTAAAATATATTCTCGTGCTTCTAATAATCGTCCTTGTCCAAACAAATGTTGAAAGATAATTTGAACAACAAATAATCCACTCTCTAATTCTAGTTGGTCCTCATTATGAATTGACACTTCAAACATGCTTTCAAGTTCATCTCTATATGCTTCATCTTGAGTTAAAAATGCATAATTCAATCCAAACAAATATGCTTTATTTGGTTCATTTAAATCGATATTGAGTTGGCTTAATTCATAATAAGCAACTTCTAGATTTTCATTTTGACTAATCATTTCAAAGTATATCGCTTCTGCTCGTTGTGGTTGCCCGAGTTTTGCATATGATTGAGCAATATGGTGTTTAGCATCAAAGTTTTCCGGTGACAATTCTAACACTTTATCATAATACTGTTTAGCTTTAGCATACTTTTGTTGATTAAAATTTTGCTTAGCTAAGCGTTCATAAATTGAAACATCCGAATGAAGTCGAATTACATTTTCAAGTTGTGTCATCCTTGTCACCTCATTTCTTAATCTTTTGTATAAATTTGTACAGGATTCCCATAAGCAGTAGCATAGTCAGGAATGTCCTTTGAGACTACACATCCTGCCCCAACTTGTACATGATGGCCAATGTGCACTCCTGGTAATATTGTCACATTGGCACCTATCATTGTATCGTCTCCTATTACAACCTCACCTGTACGAAAAGATTGTGTTAAATATTCATGTGTGAGTATTGTTGCATTATAACCAACAATCACATTTTTGCCAATGGTTATTTTTTCTGGATATAGTAAATCTGGTAACGCTTTATACGCAAAAGCTGTATGTTCACCAATTGTCATATTAAGACATCGACGATAAACCCATCTTTTTAAACGTACAAAAGGGATGAATCGTGAAATTTCAATGACAATTGTATTTTTTAAAATTTTGCTAAATCGTATGTAACGATACATGTGCCAAAGTGTATTAAACCCTACAGCTGGTAACGATTGTAATCTTCTCTTCATTTAACGTCGATCCTTTCTTTTCTCAGGCCACGTTAAGACATTTACTTGACGGTATCGCGGTATATTATATTTCGTACGTCGCCATACGATCATGACTATTCCTAAAATGATAAGCAAAATAGACATTAATTGAGCAATTCGTATAGTATCTGCTAACATCAAGCTATCTGTGCGCAATCCTTCTACAAAAAAGCGTCCAATTGAATACCAAATTAAATATCCAAAGAATGTTTCTCCTATACGAAGATGCTTACGAATCGAAATTAAAATGATGAATCCTAAAATGTCCCATAATGATTCATACAAAAATGTCGGATGATAGTAGACACCCTTGATATACATATTATCAATAATAAATTGAGGTAAGTGCAGGCCTTCAAGGAAAGAACGTGAGACAGGTCCTCCATGCGCCTCATGATTCATAAAATTACCCCAACGCCCAATGCCTTGCGCTAAAATAATACTAGGAGCAACAATATCGCCTAGCTGAAATGGGTGCCAATTTTTGATATACGCATAATAAATGCCCATAGCAAATGCGCCGATTAATCCACCATGTATTGCAATACCACCAAGCCAAATCATCGGAATTTCGACAGGATGTTGCAAGTAATATCCCAAGTTAAACAATACAAAATAAATTCGCGCAGTTACAATAGCCACACCCACACTAATCAAAATCATATTGATGAGGTCATCTTCTTTAAAGCCTACACGTTGTGCACTTTTTTGAGCAATCCAATACCCAATTAAAATTGCCGTCGCAATGATGATACCGTACCATCGAATCTGAATAGGACCTAGCGTAAACGCGACGGGATCGATATATCCTAGATTCATGACGAAGCTCCTTTACTATTTTTCATAATTTCAGCGTTTAAACGTTCATTAAATTCTTCAGCAGTATTAATGCCCATTATATTTAGTCGGTAATTCATTGCTGCAACTTCGATAATCACCGCAACATTTCGCCCTGGTCTTACCGGTATCGTTTTTTTAGTAATCTCTGTATCTAATATCTTTAATGTTTCTTGCGATAAACCAACACGGTCATATAACTTATCTTCACGCCATGTTTCGAGATTAATATTTAAGCGGATTCGTTTTTGTGTAAGAATAGATCCGGCACCAAATAAAGTCATCACATTAATAATACCTAATCCTCGGATTTCTAATAAATGTTCAATAATTTTAGGCGGTTTTCCAACAAGTTGATCTTTCGTAATCTCTTTAATCTCAACATTATCATCTGCAACAAGACGATGTCCTCTTTTTACAAGCTCTAAAGCTGTTTCACTTTTCCCGATTCCAGAGTCTCCAGTAATCAGTACACCGACACCATAAACGTCTACTAGTACGCCATGAAGAGACGTTGATTTTGCTAATTCATGCTCTAAATAAGTCGTTAATCGCCCCATCACACGTGTCGTTGCTTCTTTCACTGAAATAATTGGGGTATCTAATTCTTTTGATGCTTGTAGTAACTCTTCAGGTGCCTCATGTCCTCGTGTAATAATAATGGCTGGTGTGTCTGGTCGACATAATTTACGCATGCGACCGTGACGTTCTTCATCTGGTAGTAAATTATAAAAAGAGAGTTCTGTTGTCCCAAGTAATTGTATACGATCAGAAGCGTAGTGTGAAAAGTAGCCAGCCATTTCTAAACCAGGTCTTGAAATATCAGTGTTACGTATTGGACGATTTAAGCCTTGATGTCCTGACACTACTTCAAAATTAAATCGTTCAATTAAATCTTTTGTTGTTAACATATTGTCACCTCAATATCTATTCTCATCTGTCACATTCAACCAAATCATAGCATGCAACTCATTTTATCCAAATGAACCTTTTAGATAAAATCGATTATGTCCTATATTATACACGACGAACAAATTCGGTAACACTCTCAAAACATATAAAAAGCGCGAGGTTAGATCCTTTCGCGCTAATTATACCGCTACTTAAACTTTTCTAACCCCGCTACTTATCTTGTTTACAGCTCAATTCCGATGCTTTTATTTATCGTTTCGATTCATTTGATTTTTAATCTCTTTCACTGTCTTCTCTATTTCTTTAAATGGATCAACCTTTCCACGTTCCTCGAACATACCTTTACGACTCCATTGATTTAATCCCTTTTGTAAGGTATCAGACATATTTCGAAACGTATCAAACACAAAATCTTCAACATCAGAAGCTGAATGTTCGCGTTGCTCTGATTCATTTTGTACTTGCTCGTTTGAAGTATGTTGTGTCTGTTCTGATGACATAGCATCTAATAAAGTCATCGCTTCATCTACAGTAATTTTGTCTTCTTTTAAAAGTTCTAAAACTTTAATCCGTCCTGTATTATTCATGCATTGCCCTCCATTCGTTTACGATCTCGTTCTAAAATCGATTTCAAGTAACGTCCTGTATAAGATTCCTCGTTTTGCGCAATAACTTCAGGCGTTCCAGTCGCTATAACAGTACCGCCACCTTCTCCACCTTCAGGGCCTAAATCAATCAGGTGGTCAGCTGTTTTAATAACATCTAAATTATGTTCTATAATGACGACCGTATCGCCGTTATCCACAAGTTTATTAAGCACTTTTAGTAAACGATTAATATCATCAACATGTAAACCAGTTGTTGGTTCATCTAAAATATAAATAGATCGTCCTGTTGAGCGCTTGTGTAATTCAGACGCCAGTTTCACACGTTGTGCCTCTCCACCTGAAAGTGTTGTTGCAGGTTGTCCAAGAGTAATATAACCAAGTCCTACATCAACTAATGTTTGAAGTTTACGTTTGATTTTTGGAATGTTGGTAAAGAAGTTTGTTGCATCTTCAACTGTCATTTCAAGGATGTCTGATATATTTTTACCCTTATATGTGACTTCTAATGTCTCACGGTTATATCGCTTACCATGGCACACTTCACATGGGACGTAAACATCTGGAAGGAAATGCATTTCAATTTTGATAATACCGTCACCTTTACATGCTTCACAACGTCCACCTTTAACATTAAAGCTAAAACGTCCTTTTTGATATCCACGTACTTTAGCTTCGTTGGTAGAAGCAAAAACATCTCGAATATCATCAAACACACCCGTATATGTGGCTGGATTTGAACGTGGTGTGCGGCCAATTGGTGACTGATCAATGTCTATAATTTTATCAATCTCTTCAATACCTTCAATAGCATCATGATCTCCGGGTTTAATTGTAGACTTGTTAATAGATTTAGCTAGTGCTTTATATAACACTTCATTAACAAGTGAACTTTTACCTGACCCTGATACACCCGTTACAACGTTAAGAACTGAGAGTGGTATATCTACATCTATATTTTTTAAATTATTGCTTCTTGCTCCTTTGATGGCTATTTTTCTATCTGTAACTGGACGACGTTGCTCAGGTAGTTCGATAAACTTTTTCCCACTTAAATATTGTCCAGTTAATGATTTTTTCTTACGCATCACTTGTTTAGGTGTCCCATTCGCAACAATTTCTCCACCGTGATCACCAGCACCAGGGCCAACATCTACAAGATAATCCGCCTCCATCATTGTATCTTCATCGTGCTCGACAACAATCAACGTATTACCTAAGTCTCGCATTTCTTTCATTGTGCTTATTAAACGATCATTATCTCTTTGATGTAGTCCAATAGAAGGTTCATCTAAAACATATAAAACACCTGAAAGTCGTGACCCAATTTGTGTCGCAAGACGAATACGTTGTGCTTCTCCACCAGATAAAGTACCAGATGAACGATTTAAAGTTAAATAGTCTAAACCAACATTATTTAAAAATGTTAGACGCTCAATAATTTCACGTAAAATCAATTCAGCAATCTTTGCATCTTGTTCTGAGAGTTCTAGATTTTGGAAATAATCCAACGCTTCATGTATTGATTTCTCCACTACTTCACCAATATTTTGGCTCCCAACATATACCGATAAAGCTTCACGACTTAAACGTTTCCCATGACACGTTTCACATGGTTGCTCTGCCATATATTTTTGCATCATTTCACGTACATATTCTGACGGTGATTCGTGAAAACGACGTTCTATATTAGGAATCACACCTTCAAAAGGCATCGTACGTTTTCGAGTCTGTCCATTTTTACCTTTAAAAGTAAATGTGATTTCTTTATCTCCAGATCCGTATAAAATGATGTTTTTTTGACGATCTGTTAGTTGCTTAAAAGGTTTGTCCATATTAATTTTATATACTTCACAAACACGTTTTAAAAGGGTTGGATAAAAATCAGAGCTTGTCGGTTCCCAAGGCACAATTGCGCCTTCTTTCAATGTTTTATTTTTATCTGGTACTACTAAATCTAAATCTGCCGTTAATTTTTGTCCTAACCCATCGCATGTTGGACAAGCGCCAAACGGGCTATTGAAACTAAACATTCTCGGCTCTAATTCACCTATTGAAAAACCACAAATTGGACAAGCATGTTTTTCAGAAAACTCTAATGGCTCACCATCAATGACATCTACAAGTAATCGACCATCTGAAAGCGCTAAGACCGTTTCGATTGAATCTGCGAGTCTTGTTTCAATTCCTGGTTTAACCACAAGACGATCTACTACAACTTCAATCGTATGATTTTTATTTTTATCAAGCTCTGGTACGGCTGTCACATCCATGATGTCTCCATCGACACGCACACGTACATAACCTTTTTTATTAATATCATCTAACGTTTTTTCATGTGTTCCTTTTCGATGTGACACAACAGGTGCTAGCAATTGAACCTTCGTACGCTCTTCTAACTGCATAATACGATCTGACATTTGCTGTACAGTTTGTGATTGAATTTCAATCCCATGATTTGGACAAAATGGTTTGCCAACACGTGCATAAAGTAAACGAATATAATCATAAATCTCTGTCACGGTCGCCACTGTTGACCTTGGATTTTTACTTGTTGTTTTTTGATCAATAGAGATTGCTGGTGAAAGTCCTTCTATCGTATCAACATCAGGTTTGTCCATTTGTCCTAAAAATTGTCTAGCATAAGCACTTAAAGACTCAACATATCTGCGTTGTCCTTCCGCATAAATCGTATCAAATGCAAGAGATGACTTTCCAGAACCTGATAATCCTGTCATAACTATTAACTTATTTTTTGGTAATTCAATGTCAACATTTTTTAAATTATGGGCACGTGCCCCTTTTACCACAATAGATGGTTCTTTCATATTTTTCACCCTTCTGATTTAAGTTCAAATAGCATATCTCGTAATTCTGTAGCACGTTCAAAGTCAAGCGCTTTTGCCGCTTCTTTCATTTCTTTTTCGATATTTTGAATCGTTTTCTCACGTTCTTTCTTCGTCATTTTCTTCGGTACTTCTTTACGTGCTTCCTCATTCTTATCTTCCGTTTCAAGTGTAGCACTAATCACATCATGGATACGTTTTTGTATTGTAGTCGGTGTAATATTGTGTTCCTCGTTGTAAGCCATTTGTATTTCACGACGTCGCTTTGTTTCATCAATGGCATACTGCATAGACTCTGTCACTTTATCCGCATACATAATGACTTCACCTTTACTATTACGTGCAGCGCGGCCAATTGTTTGGATTAATGAACGTTCAGAACGTAAGAAGCCTTCCTTATCTGCATCTAAAATAACAACTAACGATACTTCAGGGATATCTAACCCTTCTCTTAGTAAGTTAATTCCAATTAACACATCATATGTTCCCATACGTAAATCACGTATAATTTCGATACGTTCAAGTGTTTTAATTTCAGAGTGTAGATAATTTACCTTTACGCCTGCTTCTTTTAAATACGTCGTTAAATCCTCACTCATTTTCTTAGTTAATGTAGTAATTAATACACGTTCATTCTTATCGACACGCTCTTGAATTTCACTTAATAAATCATCAATTTGATTTTTCGTTGGACGAACTTCAATTTTTGGATCAAGTAAACCTGTAGGACGAATAATTTGTTCTACCATTTCATCTGTATGCTCTAATTCATATGGGCCTGGTGTCGCTGAAACGTAAACAAGTTGTTTCGCTTTTGACTCAAATTCTTCAAACTTTAACGGTCTGTTATCGAGCGCACTTGGTAAACGGAATCCGTGATCCACAAGTACATTTTTACGAGCTTGGTCACCATTGTACATACCACGAATCTGAGGCAATGTAACATGTGACTCATCAATCATAATTAACCAATCGTCTCCAAAATAATCTAATAAAGTATACGGTGTCGAACCAAGTGGACGTAAAGTAAGATGAACAGAATAATTTTCAATACCTGAACAAAATCCCATTTCTCTTAACATTTCTAAATCATAATTCGTACGTTGCTCTAAACGTTGAGCTTCTAATAATTTATTTTCACTTTTTAATTTTTTCAATTGATCTTGCAGTTCATTATCAATACGGTCAATGGCACTTTTCATCTTTTCATCACGTGTGACGAAGTGAGAAGCTGGGAATAGCGCAAAATGTTCTCTTTCACGAATTGTTTCCCCTGTTAAATAATTAATTTCACTCACACGATCAATTTCATCTCCAAAAAACTCAACACGGATACACATTTCATCACGTGATGCTGGGAAAATTTCAACAACATCTCCACGAACTCGGAATGTTCCGCGTCGAAAATCTATATCATTTCGTGTATATTGAACATCAACTAATTTACGTAACAGTTCGCTTCGGTCCATCTCCATACCCACACGAATACTCACGACTAAATCGCGATATTCTTCAGGATTACCTAAACCATAGATACAACTCACACTCGAAATAATAATCACATCATCGCGTTCAAACAGTGCACTTGTTGCTGAGTGTCTAAGTTGATCAATTTCATCGTTGATAGACGCATCTTTTTCAATAAATGTATCAGTAGACGGTACATATGCTTCTGGTTGATAAAAATCATAGTAACTTACAAAATATTCTACTCTATTTTCTGGAAAGAATTCTTTAAACTCACTATATAATTGGCCAGCCAGTGTTTTATTATGTGCAATAATTAGAGTGGGTTTACCGACCTCTTTAATAACATTACTCATCGTAAAAGTTTTACCTGTCCCTGTTGCTCCAAGTAATGTTTGATGTCTCTTTCCTTCCTTTATTCCTTTTACTAATTCTGCTATCGCTTTAGGTTGGTCCCCTTGAGGATTAAAATCTGAATTTATTTTAAACGGATGATGCTCCATTTACGTTCGCCCCCTAATAACAGTAATACAATTATTTTACCAAATTTCACTTTATAAATACAAACATCTGTTCGTTTATCAGTGAGGTACATCTTAGTATCGTTTGCAACACAAAAAGGATAAGACATGTGCTTTTTATGCCTCACCCTCTAAAATGATTCTTCTGATGTAATTTAAGTTGATCCACGATTATATATCCAGCTAAAATTGAAACAACATCTAAAAAGATAATCCATTCATCATGGAAAAATCCTTTATACACTGACGCACCAATTATAACCAACGTCACAATTGTTCCAATCCATTTACTTCGTGTTATAGCACTAAATATAACGACAAGCATGCATGGAAAAAAAGCAGCTAAGATATACCAAACTAATATCATCTGATCACATCTTTCTATCTTTTACTATACGCATCGTCGTTTCTTTCAACTCTGTACGTGGAATAAATCGTTCTGTCAACATTTCTGGAATAATGTTGTGAATAAAGTCTTGTACAGAATACAGATGATCAAATTGCATAATCGTCTCTAAACTCATTTCATATATTTCAAAAAATAAAGGTTCAGGATTCCGCTTTTGAATCTCACCAAATGTTTCATATAACAAATCAATTTTATCAGCTACTGACAAAATTTGTCCCTCTATTGAATCATCTTTTCCTTCTTGCAGACGCTCACGATAAATACTTTGATATTGTTCTGGAATGTCTTCCTTTATAAATGTATCTACCATCTCTTCTTCAACTTGAGAAAACAATTTTTTAATCTCACTACTCGCATATTTTACGGGTGTTTTAATATCCCCTGTAAAAATCTCAGCAAAGTCATGATTCAACGCTTTTTCATATAAGCTTTTCCAGTCAATCTCTTTACCATGATACTCTTCAACAGTCCCTAAATATTGTGCAATTTTAGTTACCTTAAAAGAATGTGCAGCCACATTATGTTCAAAATATTTAAACTTTCCAGGAAGTCTAATTAATTTTTCTAAATCTGATAATCTCTTAAAATACTGATGAACGCCCATTCCTAAACCTCCTATATAACACAAATTAATTACTGATAAATATAACACACTTTATAAATTTTATTCACTTATTAAACAAAAATTAGGAAAAGCTTCACATTTCATCTGATAATTATAGACACATTTAGGATTAGTTATCTTACGTTCACTAGCCAAACTTCGCTCCTATAATTCATTTCTCTAACTATAATACTACTCTTGTCAAGTGCTACTAATTTTTACATTTATAAGTAGTAAAGCACTTAATGTGACTCGTATCTTTTTATGTTGAACTCAAAATACTCGTTTAATGTTTGAATAATACCAAGCAAACAGTATTTTGCTTATAAAAAAGCAGCGTATCTCTTTTTGCACGACACGCTACTTTATAAACTGATAATCAAACACCTTAGATAATAGAGGTGATAATAGGTTTAACATATGCAATTATATTAACCTCTACATACACCTTACTTCATTAAACTTCTTAAATAAGCCTCTATGAATGGACCAATTTCACCATCCATAACAGCATTAACATTTCCTGTTTCTTCGTTAGTACGATGATCTTTTACCATGGAATAAGGATGGAATACATATGAACGAATCTGACTGCCCCATCCAATATCTTTTTGTTCTCCGCGGATTTCAGCAAGTTCTCGTTCTTTTTGCTCTAATTCAAGTTGATAGAGTTTCGCTTTCAACATTTTCATCGCTGCTTCTCTATTTTTGATTTGTGAACGTTCATTTTGGTTATTCACAACAATACCTGTTGGATGATGAGTAATACGAATTGCCGACTCAGTCTTGTTAATATGTTGTCCACCTGCGCCAGATGCTCTAAATGTATCCACAGTGATATCATCCGGATTAACTTCAATTTCAATCTTTTCGTTATTGAACTCAGGTATAACATCACAAGAAGCAAATGACGTATGACGGCGTCCTGATGAATCAAAAGGTGAAATACGAACTAAGCGGTGCACGCCTTTTTCTGCTTTTAAAAATCCATAAGCATTATGACCTTTAATAATTAATGTCACACTTTTAACACCCGCTTCATCGCCCGCTTGATAGTCGGCAACCTCTACTTTATAACCCTTTTGCTCAGAGTAACGTTGGTACATGCGTAATAGCATGCTTGTCCAATCTTGAGACTCCGTACCCCCAGCACCTGGATGTAATTCTAAAATCGCATTATTACCATCGTGTTCACCATCAAGTAGAAGTTGTAACTCGAAATCATCAAGACGTGATTCAAATTGACCTACAGTCTCTTCTAAGTCTTGCTTCACTTCTTCATCTTGCTCTTCTGATAGCAATTCATAAGTCGCTTCCATATCTTCAATTTCTGCTTCTAGCGCATGATATTGATTAACGATAGACTTCAATGCATTATTTTGATCAATAATTGTTTGTGCACGTTCTTGATCATCCCAAAAATCAGGTTCTGCCATCATTTCTTCATACTCTTGAATATTAGTAGTCTTATTCTCTAAGTCAAAGAGACCCCCTAAGTTGTTCAAGTTTAGAAGCATATTGTTCGATATAACGTTTAATTTCAGATAATTCCATAGTATTTTGAAACTCCTTTACGTTTTTCCATTATTTACCATGACAGTTTTTGTACTTTTTACCGCTACCACATGGACAAGGGTCATTTCGACCGACTTGCTCTCCTTTTACTATAGGTTGTGGTTTAGCTTTTTCTTTTCCGTCATTTGCTGAAACATGTTTTCCTTCAAATTCTTTTGTTTTTTCTCTTTCAACATTGTCATCAACTGTAATAACAGATTTTAAAATATATTTGCTGACATCTTCTTCGATACTTTGCATCATCA
The DNA here is from genome assembly GCF_016238445.1 of Staphylococcus canis. GTDB lineage: Bacteria > Bacillota > Bacilli > Staphylococcales > Staphylococcaceae > Staphylococcus > Staphylococcus canis. Next base: position 92,968 of record NZ_JABANU010000001.1, on the reverse strand, counting down.
TATCAAAGAGCTGATGCCCTTCATTTTGATAATCTCGTAATGGATTTTGTTGCCCATATGAACGAAGATGGATACCTTGTCGAAGTTGATCCATTGTATCTATATGTGATGTCCAATGCTTATCAATAGAACGTAATAAAATCATGCGTTCAAATTCTGGCATACGTTCTTCTAGTTTCTCTTCTTGATTTTGATAAGTTTTTTCAATTTTATCCCAAACAACATTATAGATATCTTCATGATCTTTACCTTTAATTTCAGAAATATCAAGATCACCTTCATGTAAGAAAATATCTTCAACTTGATGGATAAATGGCTCGTAATCTAAACTATCATCATCTTCATTAATATAATATTGGATGGTACGTTCAAGTGTTGAGGACATCATTTGTTTAACTAAATCAGAACTGTTTTCTTCATCGATAATACGATTACGTTCTTCATACATAATTTCACGTTGTTTACGTAATACATCATCATATTCAAGAATGCGTTTACGTGCGTCAAAGTTATTACCTTCAACACGCTTTTGCGCTGATTCAACTGCGCGTGAAACCATTTTAGATTCTATTGGTGTAGTATCATCCATACCTAAACGGTTCATCATTGCTTGCATACGTTCTGAACCAAAACGGACCATCAAATCATCTTGTAATGATAAATAGAAGCGACTATCACCTTTGTCACCTTGACGTCCTGAACGACCGCGCAATTGATCATCAATACGTCTCGATTCATGTCTTTCAGTACCAATAACAGCAAGACCACCAAGCTCTTCTACACCTTCTCCAAGCTTGATATCCGTACCACGTCCTGCCATGTTAGTTGCAATTGTAACAGCACCCTTTTGCCCAGCGCCAGAAACGATTTCTGCTTCTTTCTCGTGATTTTTCGCGTTAAGCACACTATGACGAATACCGCGTTTTTTTAGTAGATTTGAAATATATTCTGAAGTTTCAACTGCCACAGTACCTAATAATACTGGCTGACCTTTACGATGTTTTTCAATAACTTCTTCTACTACTGCATCAAACTTACCTTTTTGGCTCACATAAATTAAATCGGAACGGTCGACACGTTGTACAGGACGGTTTGTAGGAATTTGAGTTACTGTCATGTTATAGATGTTACGAAACTCTTCTTCTTCCGTTTTCGCTGTACCTGTCATACCAGCTAATTTGTTATACATTCTAAAGAAGTTTTGGAATGTAATCGATGCCATTGTTTTAGATTCATTTTGAATTTTAACGCCCTCTTTAGCTTCAATTGCTTGGTGCAATCCTTCAGAAAAACGTCTTCCCGGCATCGTACGACCTGTAAATTGGTCGACAATTAAAATCTCACCATCTGCAACCATATAGTCAATATCACGTTGTAATGAATATTGCGCACGTAACGCAAGGTTAATATGGTGAATAATATCTACATTCTTTACATCATACAAGTTATCAACTTTAAACATACGTTCTGCTTTGTCAATACCTTGTTCAGTAAGATGAATGTTTTTAGTTTGAATATCATAATTATAATCTTCTTCTGCTTTGAGCATTTTAGCAAAAACATTCGCTTGAGTATAAAGAGATGTTGATTGTTCCGCTTCACCAGAAATGATTAACGGTGTTCGCGCTTCATCAATTAAAATTGAATCGACCTCATCAATAATCGCAAAATTGAGAGGTTTCATAACTCGGTCTTCTTTATAATTGACCATATTATCTCGTAAATAATCAAAACCCAATTCATTATTAGTACTATATGTGATGTCTCGCGCATAAGCTTCTCGTTTTTCTTCTGTACTTAAACTATTTAAATTTAACCCAACTGATAAGCCTAAAAAGTTATAGAGTTCTGCCATTTCTTCACTTTGTACACTAGATAAGTACTCATTAACTGTAATAACGTGAACACCACGACCTGTAAGTGCATTTAAATAAGTAGGCATTGTTGCTGTTAAAGTTTTCCCTTCACCAGTTCTCATTTCAGCAATATCCCCTTTATGAATCACAATACCACCCATAATTTGAACTTTGTAAGGGGTCATATTAAATACACGCTTTGATGCTTCACGTACTAATGCAAAAGCTTCAGGTAATAATTTATCTAACTTATCTTCTTGCTTTCTAATATCTTCAATCGCTTGAACTTCTTGTTGAAATGATTGCGTCTTTTCTTTTATTTCATCATCAGTTAGAATAGCCATATCTTCTTCTAACGCAATAACTTTATCTGCTAATTTACTTAAACGTTTAACTTCTTTTTTATTACCGTCAAGTATTTTAGATAAAAAACTCATTTTGTTCGCTCCTTTAGCTCAAAAACTCTATCGCTTACAACAACTCATCATACCATTTTTGAGTATAAATTTATACTCATACACTAATTCCAATTCAAACAAGTGTTGTACATTCTATTCATACGAATATATAGTGAAGGTAAAAAAGAGGCAAGGCTACAAAGTATTTTATGGAAAACCCAAAAGTGGTCTCTGATACTCTAAAATACTTTTGCCCTACCTCTTTTTATTGAATCTATTCCTTTTGACATCTATTTGCATTTACAAAGTGTCATCTTCTACTAAAAAAGAACTCAATTAACCTATGCATTCATATAGGTTGCGTTATTATTCAGTTTCAATTAAGCCGTATTTACCGTCTTTACGACGATATACAATACTTGTGCCATCTGTTTCTCTATCATTGAATACGAAGAAATCGTGACCTAATAGATTCATTTGTAACACTGCTTCTTCAGAATCCATTGGTTTTAGACTGAATGTTTTAGAGCGAATAATCTCAATATCAGAATCATTCGTTTCTTCCTCAGCATCAGCTGTAATTGGTGATGCTTCTACAAAAACATCTTCTTCATAACCACGGTCTCGATTCTTACGATTAACACGTGTTTTATATTTACGTACTTGACGTTCTAATTTGCTACTGATGAGGTCAATACCTGCATATAAATCGTCATGACGCTCTTCTGCGCGTAATGTCACATTTTTTAACGGAATTGTGACTTCGATTTTTGTACTTGAATTGTGATAAGTTTTCACTTTTACATGTGCTGTTGCATTCGGCACATTAGTGAAGTAACGTTCAAGTTTACCGATTTTCTCCTCGATATAATTTCTAATAGCATCTGTGATTTTGAGGTTGTCTCCATGAATTTCAAAGTTAATCATAGTGCTCTCTCCTTTCAACCTCTTTATAATATATTCCTTACTTATATTTTAACATGTTTACGCTATCGTGCAAACGTTAACATATTTAATTTTCTGATTTTTTTGGATTTCAATAACTTCCCGGCGTGGTGGGCAGTTGAGCCAGTAGTATAGATGTCATCAATAAGTAAAATTGTTTTATTTTCGAGATTTATTTCATCTTTAAAGTACATTGGATTTGAAGCAGATTTTCGTTGATTCAGAGATAGTTGATATTGTTTAGGACGATCGTACATCTTTAAACAAGTTGAATATTGAAGTCCTTTCATTTCTAAAATTGTCGCTACTGGATTGAATGTACGCTCTACATCATTACTAGGTACGGAAGGTATTGGAATAATGACATCATAATCGCTAAAAGGGATGGTGAGATAGTAGGAAAAAACTTGTGCTAATGCAATATCTTTTAAAAATTTGTATTGATGTATCATCGTTTTAATGAGTCCATCGTAATGATAGAGTGGTGTGATTTCATCAAAAACATTCGTGTTCTCACTATTCTGATGGCAATTCACACAATGTGCATTTAACAATTGTCCTTTACAATACGTACAACGACGACTTGTATTGAATCTATTTTCTTCAATGCCTACCTTACAACGCTCACATAAAATATCCATAGGTTTAAAAGCATTATCCATCTGTAGTGTAAATCTGATACGTGTATGACAAATTAAACATTCAATTGTCAATCCACCCTCTTTCTTGAGCAAGTCGATTCATTTTTCTGATTTGAGCATACGCTCTATACATAGCTAAAGTTCTGCCTTCATGTAGATATAGTACTGTCCCACTTGGGTCTTCTAATTTCCGCCCAACTCTTCCAGCAATTTGTATAAGTGCACTCGATGAATAGCGATGACTGTCCATAACCCATACATCTAAGTAAGGCATCGTAAATCCTCTTTCTAAAATTGTCGTAGTTAACACAACTGTATACACACCTTGACGTAAGTCCGAAACTTTCTTAAGACGCGCACTATCTTCACTGTAGACATAGCACATATTACTGATTAATCCTTGATATGTTTGATAAAAGACCAACATTTGCTGAATATCATTAAAGAAGAGTAAAGTTGTCCGGTGATTGGTTTGCTGTTGTTTTAAAGCTAATAGCAATGATTTTTGAACTTTATGATGTTTAACTTTAAAATACTTAAATTGAGGTAAAACAAGTGGCTTTCTATGAAAACGTGCGGGCAGTGTAATCGTTTGAGATTTGGAGAATTGCAATTGTAACTTAAGTGGCGGTGTTGCTGTCATATAAATAAAACTTGCTTTAGAGTGCGCAGATTTTGAGATAGCGTGTATCAAATTAGGATCCATAGATAAAGGAAACGCATCTACTTCGTCTATAAATATCACGTGGAAATGACTTTTGAATCTATATAATTGATGTACTGTTGAAATGACAAAATGACCATTAAAACGTTGATGAGAAGCTTGATGCAAAATATCAATCTCTTCATTTTTGAATGTCGACACAATACGTTCACTTACCTCAACCACAACATCTACTCTCGGTGAAACAACAGCGACATTATATCCTAACCTCCGTGCTTGCGCAATTGCTTCAAACATCATCTCCGTTTTACCTGCACCTGTCACCGCATGTAATAACAATGATGTTTTAGATAATACGGCATGGACAACTTGATCAGATGCGTATTGTTGTTGCTCCGAAAGTCTAAAAGGCAGTTTATAATCAGCTTGAGATGTCGTTGTATGGCTCTTTACGATATAATACGGCGTAATACTATCAACACGTCCCATGCTGATACAATTACGACAATAAATAATCTCTTGGTGAAGTACAGAACTACAATAACGAAAAAAATTTTGTTTTACTTTTGTTTCACAGCGTATACAAACATAATGATATGACTCTGTCGTCACACCCATTTGTTCTATACTCATTTGTTCATCTGTTAATTGACTCACATCACTGATAATTTGTCCATAATATTTTACTGTGCTAACCTCCCTTCACTAGATTACACGCTTTAACTTTAACGATTACTTTAAAAATAAAAAAGTAGGTTCGCTAAAGCTTACTTAATGCTGTTGAAACACAATATAATGATGTTCCAATTCATTAGTATTCTCATGCGAATCCTACATAATTCCAAAAATTATTCATCCACTTTTGGTAATTCAATATGACGACTGATAACACCTATACCAAAACCGCCTAAACCAAGGTGTGAAGAAATAACAGGTCCAAACTCAGAAAATAAAATATTTCGATCTGTATGAGCCTCAGTCATTTCTTTATACACTTTACGTGACTCTTCCTTGTTGTCACCACCAATAATAACAATTGTTGCATGTTCATATTGATCTGCTAGTTCTAACGTTTTTTCTTCAATCAATTTAAGCGCACGTTTTTTCGTACGTACTTTCTCGTAAGGTACAATTAATCCATCTTCGAACGTTAGTACAGGTTTCATTCTTAATAAATTACCAATCCAAGCCTGCGCACCTGTAATACGACCGCTTTTATGTAAATTTTTCAAATCATCTACAACTAAAAATGCTCCATTATTTTGTCGCATATCTTCTAATTCTTCTAAGATTTCATCAATATGCTTTCCTTGTTCAATCATTTCAAGTGCACGAAATACTAGAGCCCCTTCAACTAGACATGCGATTTTTGAATCAATTGGATGCACATTAATACCTTCAACCATTTCAGCTGCTTGAAGCGCTGTTTGATAAGCACCACTAATGCCTGAGGAAAGATGTACAACAATAACATCTGTATAACCTTCATCACGATAGGCTTCATATGCATTGATCATCTCACCAATGGCTGGTTGACTCGTTGTTGGGATAGTATCACTTTCTTTTAATTTACTGTAAAACTCATCAGCAGTGATTGTTTCGTTTTCTCTATAATTGTCACCATTTTCAAATGTTATACTTAAAGGTACTGAACGAATGTTATATTTTTCTAAAATAGGACGAGGGATATAGCTAGTAGAATCAGTCATTACTGCTATTTTCATAATTGTTTCCTCCTAATATTGATATAGAAGCGGTCAAGACTTTGATAGTTCAATAGTGCAGTTCATCACTATTTCCCAGGTTATCACTTATTGATAAGATAGTTGCTAGACCTCAACTACGTTAGTTTTGTTGTAAAATATGATTATATCATAATTTGACATGTCTATTGTTTACTTCATACTCTTTTATATCAAATTTCTTTTATAATTGCTAACATTTTTTAATTCTAAATCTACTATTTTTAGATACTTCATACTCATATTCATACTAATACCATTATAGTATAATAATAGGTAAATACTATGTACTAAAGTGCTTTATCATTTTTAAGGAGGATAAAATGGAATCTTCAATTATTACAATAAAAAAAGAACATATCATAGAAAATGTCATTAATAAATCACGTTTTATCGCACATATTAAACCTGTATTCACAGAAGATGAAGCAAAAGCATTTATTGATGAGAAGAAAAAAGAACATCGTGAGGCGACACATAACTGTTCGGCTTATACGATTGGAGATACAATGCATATTCAAAAAGCAAGTGATGATGGTGAACCTAGTGGCACTGCTGGTGTACCTATGCTTGAAATGCTCAAAAAACTTGATATCCACAACGCAGCAGTTGTGGTTACCCGTTATTTTGGCGGTATTAAGCTCGGAACTGGTGGACTGATTCGTGCTTACGGTGGCGCTGTAAGAGATGTTATTCAAGATATTGGGAGAGTTGAATTACGTCCAGCGATTCCAGCACAGGTCACTATTGACTATGATTTAACAGGCAAATTCGAGTATGAACTTCAATCTACTGACTTCTTGTTACGTGACACTGTTTATACTGACCGCGTTACGTATCACATTGATGTCATTCAAGAAGACTACGAACAATTTATACAGTTTTTAAACCAATATACACAAGGTAATTATGATTTAACTGAAGATGATGTCAAGCGACTCCCTTTCGATATTGATTAAAATATACATTTAAAACATAACAGGTTAGGAGTGAAATAACATCATGTCATTCTCATATCCTAACCTGTTCTATTTCAGATGCACACGCTATATTACGTTTAAATCATGTTTTTGTTTATTTTCTTTTTCTTTCAATAAAGTTAAGTAATGGTCGATAATCATCATCTATTAAACCTGTGAATTCAACGATCAGTTCAATCGTAATTGCAATTAAAATCACTGTAAAGAAAACGCCTATGGGTTGAGACAAGTATAGTATGACACTCACGACACTGAACATAATCGCAATAGAATAAATCAACATAACAGTTTGTCGGTGTGTATATCCTAGATCTAACAATTTATGATGTAAATGAGATTTATCAGCTTGCATAATATGTTGTCCTTTTTTTACACGACGTATCATCGCAAACAATGTATCAATAAATGGTACAGCTAGTATCACAATAGGGAAAAACAAAGAGATAAATGTAATATTTTTAAATCCTAATAACGATAAAAAACCGATAATAAAACCTAGTAATAGTGCGCCACTATCACCGAGGAATATTTTAGCAGGATGAAAATTAAACACTAAATATCCTAATAGAGAGCCAATAAGTACGCTACATATCATCATGATAAAGATATTTCCCTGCAGAATAGCGATAAAGCCAATCGTAGTAAGTGCAATAGCAGAAACGCCCGCTGCAAGTCCATCGAGACCGTCTATTAAATTAATCGCATTTGTAATAGCAACAATCCAAAAAATGGTAATAGGAATACTAAACCAACCAAAATAAATCGTCGGTCCAATCGGAATAGAAATGAAATCAATCGTTACACCATAATAAACCACAACAGATGCAGCTATAATTTGACCAATCAATTTTAAAATAGGTTTTAAATCGTATATATCATCTATTAATCCAACTAAGTACATAACAACAGATCCTAGTAGAAGTGGTTTAATCTCACGTTCTATTGGATGGCCTAGCCAAATGCCAATGAGAAAAGAAATTAAAATCGCAGACCCACCTAGTACTGAGATTGGTTTTGTATGTATTTTTCTAAAATTAGGCTTATCTACAATGTCTAGTTTTTTTGAAACAGCAATCACAATAGGTGTTACTATCAAACTGACTATCATTGAAAAAACAATGAGCTTTAACGTATACATCAGTTCACCTTCATTAATTTTATAAGTAAGTTTGTCGCTTAAGTAAGTTTTGTAGTCACAGCTATCATTCTTTTTATTTCAACACTTAAACTCCATTCTATTCTAACATTTAATATCTTTAAATAACATTATTAGTTATAAACTCATTACTATTTATAAGAAATGTCTAATGACAAATTGTAACATTTCACTTACAATAACAGTTGGTAGAAAAGAGGTTTATAAAATATGATTGAAGCAATTATTTATAATATTTCAGTAACGATAGCTGGTATTTATTTATTCCACCGTTTACAGTATGCTGAATCACATGATTTTAGATTCTCTAAAAGCTACATTACTGTACTGATGACAATTGTAGGATTGCTCCTTGCTTTTCATCCCGTTCCTATTGATTCATATATGATTCAGTTGTCATTTGTACCTATTTTGTTTTTAGGGCGTTATACCAATTCTTTTTACACTGTACTCGCGGCAATTATCATTGCTCTAGTCGGCTATTTTGTGCTTACAACTTCTTTAACTTTTGCACTTTCTTTAGTGATTATTGCTGGTGTTGTGAGTGTAATTGGACCATTTTTAAAGCAAAATCATATGATTGCGATGCAAATTTTAAATGGTTTAAGTTTAGTGATTTTAGCCATCATCGCTATAATTACACCATCGTTTGATATCATGGAGGTCGTTTATCTCGTTCCATTATCAATTGTTGCAACAGTAATAACAACTGTATTCTATGTTGATTTATTACAATTCTTTTCACTGATTGCGCGATATGAAAATGAAGATACTATCGATTATCTTACAGGACTTGGTAACGTTAAAGAATTCGATCGTCATCTAAACCATGTCACAACGATAGCAGAAGAAAATAATCAAAGTTTAGGCCTTCTACTCATTGATATCGATGGTCTAAAAAAAGTAAATGATGAATACACACACAACTCGGGTGATGCGGTGCTTAAACAAATGTCACATCTTTTACAAAATTACGTTCCTAAAAACACAAAACTATTCCGTAATGGTGGTGAAGAGTTTTCTATCGTGTTAAGCAATTACTCTTTAGATGAGTGTGTCAAACTTGCTGAAAACATTCGAAAAGCTGTTAAAAAATCTAGTTTCCATCTCCCAAATAAAACAGTTATAAAATTATCCGTCTCTATCGGTGTAGGTTATTTAGCGCATGATGATTATAAATCACAACGTAAGGTGTTTAAGGATGCTGACGACATGCTTCATGCGGCTAAAACTGAGGGGCGTGACAAAGTCATGTTTAACCCGATTATTAAATTACAATAATCCGTCATTCAATAGTTTTGTTATAACATTCAGCTTATATCATGATAGACCACTTTAATATATAGTTAGAATCAACTATATATTAAAGTGGTTTTTTATTTTCTATAGCATTATCACTATCATTTCACTTTTCATTCTAATCTTTATTATCTACAATGTTCACATCTAAATTTTTGTATCATAACCTTTTTAGTCTTATGATAATATTATATTTACTGTGTTATACCATTGTACATTGCACGAGAAATGAACTAGGCTATAGATGATGGAGGTATATTATGTCTGACTCTTTAACAATTATAGACGAAAACAAAGTCATTGATGTTGTATTATTAGCGGGAAAAGTTCTCCTTGAGAGTGGTGCCGAAACCTATCGTGTGGAAGATACAATGGGACGCATCGCTGCAAGTTTTGGTTTAGATGATACATATGCATTTGTGACGTCCACTGCGATTATTTTCTCATTGAATAATCGTACCAATACACGTTTGGTACGTGTACGTGAAAGAACTACTGATCTGGAAAAAATTGCATTAACAAATAACATTTCACGCAAAGTATCGCGAAATGAATTGACTTTAGATGAAGCAAAGGCCGAGTTGATACATTTAAATCGCGCTTCTCTTCAGTATTCATTTTTAATGAAATTTTTATCAGCAGCTATCGCATCAGGATTCTTTCTTTTTATGTTTGGTGGTGTACGCCACGACTTTATTTTTGCCGTCCTAGCTGGTGCAGGTGCATTTCTAACTTTTGATTTGGTTCAACGCTATATTCAAATTAAATTTTTCTCAGAATTTATTAGCGCTATGGTCGTCATTACTGTTGCGGCATTTTTTACTAAGATCGGTTGGGCAATCAATCAAGATATTATTACGATAGCCGGCGTAATGCCCCTTGTTCCTGGTATTTTAATTACGAATGCGATTCGAGATTTACTTGCTGGTGAATTATTAGCCGGTATGTCTCGCGGTGTTGAAGCAGCACTAACTTCCTTTGCGATTGGTGCTGGTGTTGCTATCGTATTATTAATCTTTTAGAAAGGCGTGTTCCTATGACACTCGTTTTATATTATGTGGCACAATTTGTCATTAGTTTTATTGCAACAATGCTTTTTTCGATATTATTTAATGCCCCTAGACGATTGTTACTTGCCGCTGGATTTGTTGGCGCAATGGGGTGGATTATTTATCGTATTACTGTTGATTTAAACTATGGTATTGTCATGGCTGCTTTTCTAGGTAGCTTCATTCTTGCTATCATGAGTCATACCATGAGTCGTCGATACAAAAGGCCTGTTATTATCTTTATTGTGCCTGGTATTATCCCACTTGTACCTGGGGGCGCGGCTTATGAAGCAACGCGACTACTCGTTACAAATGCCTATACAGAAGCAGTCAACCAATTTCTTGAGGTAACACTCACTTCAGGTGCCATCGCTTTCGGTATTTTATGCGCAGAAATTTTTTATTACATTTATACACGTACGAAGCATCAATATAGTAAGCTTAAAGGTAAAACCTATCGTAAAGGTTATCATATGAATAACCGTTTATAATTCATCAATATGAGGAGTGTAAAAAAATGAAATCACAAATTATAGAGAGACTCACACGTTATGTTAAAATCAACACACAATCTGATCCTACGAGTGAAACTACACCATCTACTGAAGAACAGTGGGATCTATTGCGATTGCTTGAAACAGAATTAAAAGATATGGGACTTGAAACTGTTCTAGATGAGTATGGTTATCTATTTGCGACTTTACCCTCTAACATTGATAAAGACGTCCCAACTATCGGCTTTTTAGCGCATGTCGATACATCTCCAGACTTTAATGCTGCTCATGTTAATCCTCAAATTATTGAAAATTATGATGGTGGCATTATTCAATTAGGCAATTCAGAGCGACAACTTGACCCAAGTGTCTTTACAGATATGACATCTGTTAAAGGTCATACGCTTATGACTACTGATGGCACTTCATTACTTGGGGCAGATGATAAAGCAGGTATTGTTGAAATTATGGAAGCTGTGAATTATTTAATTGAACATCCTGAAATAAAACATGGTCCAATTCGCATTGGATTTACACCTGATGAAGAAATCGGACGAGGCCCTCATAAGTTTGACGTTGCACGCTTTAACGCTGATTTTGCTTATACGATGGACGGCAGTCAACTTGGAGAATTACAATTTGAAAGTTTTAATGCTGCTGAAGCAATTGTGACATTTGATGGTGTTAACGTGCATCCAGGTTCTGCTAAAAACAAAATGGTTAATGCACTGAACTTAGCTACAGCTTTTAATACTGCCCTACCTCAACATGAAGTTCCTGAGCATACGGATGGTTACGAGGGATTCTATCATTTAATGCAACTTAACGGTAATGTTGAAAAGGCTACGGCACATTACATCATTCGCGACCATGATCGTACTCAATTTGAAGCACGCAAACAAACACTTGCATCGCTTCAAGCTAAAATGAATCAAGATTACTATTACGATCCAGTTCAATTAGAAATTAACGATCAATACTTTAATATGGCTGAAAAAATAACACCGCATCAACACATTATTGATTTACCAAAAGCTGTTTTTAAAGATTTAGATATTGAACCGAATACAGCACCTATTCGTGGTGGAACAGATGGCTCACAATTATCATTTATGGGATTACCAACACCAAATATTTTTACAGGTTGTGATCAATTCCACGGTCCGTATGAATATGCATCTATTGATGTCATGGCACTTGCCGTACAAGTTATTATAGGTATCGCTCAAAAAGCGGCAGAATTAGAACACTAAATGAAACTATAATACATGAAAAATAACGACACGCCCTTTTAAAACCTCTTTAATGGCGTGTCGTTATTTATATATATCTTTAAGATAGCTGTGCTTGTAATAACTTTATAGCTTGACGTGCATAACTACGCAGTTGTATTCCCATTTGAAAATCAGTATATGTTTTCGGCATATCGATAAACGTGTTAAACATGCCTGTTACACCATAAGCTTCATACTGATCAAATTTATCAGCGGTTCCACATAAAGCGATAGATAATTTATGATGTTTTTGACATAATTCAGCAATTCTAAGTGACGACGTTTCAATAATTTGTTCTTGCTCATTAACACCTTCGCCAAAAATCACTAAATCTGCTTCTTTAATCAAACTATCTAATTGCGTAATTTGATCTACAAGCTCATGACTTGAGACAATTTCAGCATCAAATAAGGCATGCATTACGGCAGCAATACCTCCACCAGCACCCCCACGTTCAATAGGACCTAGTGACTTTTTCAAATGACTTTTAAGTAATTCTGCAAAGTACCATATTAAATTATCAATCTCTACAGCGGTATCGCGTGACATTCCTAAAGCTGCGTATGTTTGCATGATGTCACTTTTTTTACCATATAGTCGACTCTCATAATCTGAAACAATTTGAATACGGCAGGATGAGAGTTCTGGATGTAATGATGCTGTATCAATACGGCGAATGTGTTTTATTTGTGTAGCGCCTTTAGATAAATCAAGCAATTGTCCTTCATCATCATAAAAGCGTGCACCTAACGCTTGAAGCATCCCTGCGCCTCCATCACTTGTATCGAGGCCTCCAACAGAAATCACGAGATGATTTACTTTTTTATCTAATGCGTGTTGTATGACTTCACCTAAACCATAACTTGTATGCGTCAAACGTGATTGTTGCCCTTTTAAAAACTGACCAGCTTCAATCACACCCATGCCATCGTCTGTTTGCCCATACGTCACTTCCACTTCATTCATTTCAGCATCATGTGCTGTTATATGATATTGTGTTCCTGACTTCCACAAGAAAACGGAATTTAACAGTTCATGTCGGCCATTAAATAACGGTACTTGTACAATATCAGCTCGCTCAATTTGACTTGCAACCGCTTCTTCAATATAGCGATTAGCATCATAACTTGATATAATCCCATTAAATTCATCCATAGCTACTAGCACTTTCATAACTGTCACCTCTAACTGTCATCTTATATCTATTTATATATTATACAGCTTTACTTTTCGATACGCTTTAATAGCCTAAAAGACTTTCATTATATTATAGCGTTGTTAATCAAAAGAATACAAATAAAGAGAATGTTGATAGCAGAAGACAAGACATACCCTCCTCCATCAACATTCTCATATTTCACGTTTTATTCTTCTGCTTTAGCAAGTGACGATACATTAATATTTTGATGACTATCGTGCCACTTGACCTCACCATTTACAAAATAAAATGCTTGAGGCGATTCATGTTTCACGCCTGTTTTTTGTGCAATATAATCAGACAGTTCTCTTGCATCTTGTACGACAAGATAATAGCCATCCATATCACGTTCATATAAAAACTTATTGAACTGATCTAATGCACTTTCAGAAACAGGACATGTGTTACTATGTTTTAAAATAAAAATATCATGGTTTTGTTCAATAACTTGGTCAAACTGGTCAATCGAACTTAGCTTAATCGCCATTCTATTCACCTCTAGTTTTAAATTCTCTAATAATCGATTTTTTTAATTTCACGTTATCTACTTTCTCAATGTTTATCATTATACACATTTTATAACAACTTGTTAACCGTAAATTTAACTTTTATATACAGTACACGCTCCAAGACATTCAAACCCCTATCATGTGATGCATTGACATTAAAGCATTAAGCACCTACTTAACCACTCTTATATTATTTACCCAATAAAAATCATTTTATGTTTTGTAATCGTTTAAAACTTGTCATACACTTATAATGTTGTTTCAATTTAAAATGTATTTAAGTTGAAAATAATCTATGTTATAGTTATGCATAATTATGTGCCAAAAATGACTATGGAGGATTAAGATGTATCAATATGTGCAACCCTTTATAATAGAAGAAGATGTGACAGATTCGTTCCATAAACAATATGAAAATTATCGTGATACGTTGTTTAATCTACTGGATTCCCCAGTTAAATCAACAGAACATATCGGTGGAACCCAACATTTAAATTACCCTACTGAACCCATCATTGATATTTTGGTAGGTGTTCACAATTTACACGATATTACAGCATTAGATGAAAAAAGATTAAATTATGAAGGATTCTATCGTCTACATCATCAATATAAGAAAAAGGTGGTAATGGCAAAATTTAATAATCTTATAGATTTAAAACAAATTGTACGCTTACATATACTACAACTGGACACACCACTTTATCACCAATATCAAACTGTCAATACATCACTCAAACAGGACACAGAGGTTCAGACATTCTTTGCGCAACACAAGCAAGAGATATATCACCAAAACTCAACTATACGACATTATGAGACTGAAAAAGAAAAGTACTTTCAATACATCTTTAAAAAGATATAGTATAGGCTTATACATGACTTCTAATATTAAAAACAGTTAAAATAAAAATAATGAATATATAGAAAGGATGTTATTCGTGGAAACATCTAATGTTTTAAGAGATTTAGAACAACTTGTCTCTAAATCAATTATTAAAGTAAATGAACCACTTAAACATTATACTTATACAGAAACTGGCGGCAAGGCTGATTTTTATATTTCCCCGTCAACAAATGAAGAGGTTCAAAAGGTTGTAAAGTATGCCTACCAACACCAAATTCCTTTAACTTACTTAGGCAATGGTTCAAATATCATTATTCGTGATGGTGGCATTCGTGGAATAGTGCTCAGTTTATTAAATTTAAATCATATTAAAGCTTCAGACGCAACGATCATTGCTGGTAGTGGTGCAGCGATTATCGATGTCTCTCGTAAAGCGCGTGACCTATCATTAACTGGTTTAGAATTTGCTTGTGGTATTCCAGGCTCTATTGGTGGTGCAGTGTATATGAATGCTGGTGCTTATGGTGGCGAGGTCAAAGACGTCATCGATTATGCACTTGTCGTTAATGAACAAGGTGATCTCATTGAACTTTCACATAACGAGTTAGAATTGGATTACCGTAACAGTATCATTCAAAAAGAACACTTTGTTGTGCTAGAAGCGGCTTTCACATTAAAACCTGGCATTCAATCAGAGATTCAGGCAATTATGGACGATCTTACAGAGCGACGCGAATCTAAACAGCCATTAGAATATCCTTCTTGTGGTAGTGTGTTTCGTAGACCGCCAGGGTATTTTGCTGGTAAGCTAATTCAAGACTCAGACCTTCAAGGCTATCGTGTTGGTGGAGTTGAAGTATCTAAAAAACATGCAGGATTTATGGTAAATGTGGATCACGGCACTGCTACTGATTATGAAAATCTTATCCGTCATGTCCAAAATGTAGTTAAAGAAAAATTCGATGTCGAGTTGCAACGTGAAGTACGTATTATAGGCGAACATGTTAAGTCAGATGAATAAGGAGTGATAAGAGATGGTACAAGTTCATGGCGCCGTGATAGATGATGAAACACGTTGTACACACTTCAATACGCCACTCGATGTTATCGCTATTAAATTCAAATGTTGTAATAAGTACTATCCATGTTTTAAATGTCATAATGAAGCCGAAAATCATCAAATACAGCGTTGGCAGGCTGATGAGTTTGATAAAAAAGTAGTATTATGTGGTGTTTGTAAACAAGAAATGACCATTAATGAATATATGATGATTGAATCTTGTCCAAATTGTGGTGCACATTTCAATAGTCGCTGTAAATTTCATTATCATCATTACTTTTCAATTTGATATGACATATTTAAAAAGCGCAATGACTTTAACCGATAGTCATTGCGTCTTTTTGCATCTAATTAAAGTAAAAAATCGGACTCGCAACATTTATAATTGAAATGTCACCAGTCCGATTTATTATAGAACTTAAATTAATGATCGTCGAAAACAAAATCTTCGTCTTGTAGTGCTTCAACGTTTAAAGCAATTGTATAGCCATCACCTTTAACTGAGAAGAAGTCATGGTTCTTTGTAGAAGTATCTAAAGCATTCTCAATAATTGGGTTAAAATCACGTTCTTCAAAATAAGGTTCGAAACCTAAGTTAGATAAAGCTTTATTGCCATTATAACGTACATAATTTAATACATCTTCTGCTAATCCTATAGGTTCATACAACTCACGTGTATAGCTTTCTTCATTTGCATATAACTCTTTTAATAATTTGTACATTTCTTGATCTGCTTTTTGCTTTTCACTCTCAGACAGTTCATTACGTAATTCTTGAGCATCAAGTCCTGTAAATACACCATGAATAGATTCATCAAGCAAAATTTTTCGGATGATTTCGCCAGAAGTTGTCATACGACCTTGTCCAGCAAGATATAACGGGTAATAGAATCCTGAATAGAATAAGAATGTTTCTAAAAATACACTTGCAACACGCGCCATATATTGATCATAAATTGATGCTTCTTTACCCCATAACTTATGATACTTACCAACAATCTTCTCTGATTTAAACTTTAGATGTGGCTCTTCTAAAACCCACTTATCTAATAGTTCATTCGTTTCTTTAGAAGGTAGTAAAGTTGTAAATATATGAGAGTAACTTTTAGCATGGATTTGCTCCATCATGCCCATAAATGAATAAACAGCTTTTTTACGTAAATCTTTTGTATGTAACATGATTAAAGGCATGCCATCGTCAGCTTGGTGCGTATCTAACCCAGTCAATCCTGCCAAAGCTTTTTTGAATGCATTTTTTTCATCATCGGTTAACGTTTTCCAACTCGCAATATCTTTTGAAACTTTGAACTCAGTTTCTACCCACATTTGAGCAATATTTTGACGCCAAAACATATTCGTCATATCTTCTTGAGTATTCCAGTTTACTGCTATCATAGACATATGTTTTCTCCTATCTCATATTTATTGATTGTATTTTAAAAATTATAGGACTCATAACAACGCAACACCTTCATCATGATAGGTGTCGCGTTTTATCGTTTATGAAATCCCGGTATCGAAATGAATAGTTACACTTTAAAGCTGAATCACTCTGATAACTTTAGATTGCACAGCTTGTACACTCTTCAACACTTAATAATTTATTACGTGTATAATATAAAGATTTTAAACCTTTATGATGCGCATATACATATAAACGTGATAATTCACGAGTAGAAATTTCAGAGTTAACATATAAAATTGTTGAGATACCTTGGTCGATATGTGTTTGAATTGTTGCAATTAAATCGATTAATTTCATTTGATCTGTGTTGAATGCAGATTTGTAATACCACATTGTTTGTGGTGATAAAAATGGCATCGGATAAAATGTTTCAGAATTACCATACGTACGACGTTCAATTTGGTCTACAATTGGCATTACTGAACTTGTTGCATTTTGGACATATGAAATACTTTGTGTCGGTGCAATTGCTAAACGATATGCATGATATAAGCCATGTTTTTCAACTTCTGATTGTAAAGCTTTCCAGTCTTCACGTGTTGGGATGTCGTGTTGCTCAAAAAGCGCTTTTACCTTATCGTATTGTGGTAAAAAGTCTTCAGAAGTGTAACGCTCAAAATAACGACCGTTTGCATAATCAGATTTATCGAAATCAGTGAAAGTCTCACCACGTTCTTTTGCAATTTGCATTGATCGTTGGATTGAATAATAATTCATCATCATGAAAAATACATTCGCAAAATCTTTAGCTTCTTCTGATTCATAGCTGATTTGATTTTTAGCTAAATAACCGTGTAAATTCATTACACCTAAACCTACTGAATGCAATTCGTTATTCGCTTTTTTAACACCCGGAGCATTCTTAATATCCGCTTCATCACTCACAAATGTAAGTGCATCCATGCCAGTGTGTACAGAGTCTTTAAACTTATTAGATTCCATGACATTTACAATATTTAGTGATCCTAAGTTACAAGAAATATCTCGTTTGATTTCGTCTTCTTGACCATAGTCATTAATTACAGAAGTTTCTTGAAGTTGGAAGATTTCTGTACATAAATTACTCATTTTAATTTGACCAATATTTGAATTCGCATGAACACGGTTTGCATTATCTTTAAACATGAGATAAGGATATCCTGATTGCAATTGTGTTTGCGCAATAGTATTTAACATTTCACGCGCATCTTTACTTTTCTTCATAATGTTTGGATTAGCAACGAGTTCATCATAATATTCGTCAATATTCATATCATCTAAAGTCATACCGTATTCTCTCTCAACAGTATGTGGTGCAAACATAAAGAAGTCTTTCCCTTCTTTAGCAAGCTCAAAGAATTTTGAAGGTACAATTAAACCAGTTGATATTGTAGCAAGACGTAAATCCTCATCAGCATTAATTTTTTTAGTATCTAAAAATTCTTCTACATCATAATGGAAAATATTAAGATATACAGCACCTGCCCCTGGTCGTTGTCCTAGTTGATCAGCATAACTAAAACCACCTTCTAGAGACTTCGCTACTGGTAATACCCCCTTAGCAACACCTTTGATACCTTTGATTGCTTCGCCACGCGCTCGGAGTTTTGATAAATTAATCGCAACGCCTCCACCAATTTTACTTAATTGTTTTGCTGTTGAGTCAATAAAATTAATAGAGTTTAGACTATCATCCACTTCAAGTAAGAAACATGAAACGAGTTCTCCTCGACGTGCACGTCCTGCATTTAAAAATGTAGGTGTTGCAGGTTGGTAACGTTGTTCAACCATTGCTTCCACAAATTGTTTAGCTTGAGCTACATCACCTTTAGCTAAGTATAATGACACAATGACAACGTGTTGATGATAATTTTCTAAGTACTGAGATTTATCGTTTGTTTTTAATGCATAGTCTTTAAAAAACTTACTTGCTGACATATAACTTGCAAACTTAAATGGTATTGCATTGGCAAAATTAATCACTTCTTCAAGTTGTGCTTCGCTATAGTCTTTAAAAACATCATAATAAAATTGATGATCTACCAAGAAATGTAAACGTTCAATTTCACTATCGAAATGCGCAGTTTTTTCTTGAATCTCTTGTAAATAAACTTCAAGTGCTTCTTGGTCTTTTTCTAAACTAAAGAAACCATTTTCATTTCGTTTTGTCACTTCGTTATTCAATTCAATATGATTGTAATACTTTTGATCCATTGTCTTCATGAAAATTAACCACCTTATCTCTAAATTCTATTGTATCCTTCTGTGTGCCATGTAATTCGAATTTCATTAGAAGCGGAACATTATAATCTTGAGCGATTAATTTTCCAGCTTTCGCAAAATTTTGACCCCAATTTTTGTTTCCACTTGCAGCAACCCCCTGCAAGTACTCATGATTATAGTTTAAAAATTCTTGGACAACTGGAGGCACTTCACCAAAACCAATTGTACCTGTCACTAAAATAAATGGCTCTTCTACTTTTTGAGTTGCTGTTGCATTTGTAATCTCCATTGTGTCTTCCAATTCCGTCCGTTTGATAAAACGTCTAACGTTACCAGTAAAGGAGTAATAAACGACTTTCATCAGAATAACCGCCTTCCATAGATAATAAACATGATGACTGTAGTCAAACTGAATCGTGACATTTAAAAATGATTAGTATGTTTTCTTTCGATAATACAACCGTGTCTAGTTATGATACGAACATATATTTCCATTTTAAATATATGTAGTTTAATAATTAAAAATCTATTTCTCGCATTTAAGATTTATCTATAACTAACTCTCATTCTTAAATGCCGTGAAATAGAAAGTGATAATTTGTGTAATCGTTCATCATTTTTTATGTTTGAATATACTTCATTTGTAGTCAAGACACAATATATTGTGTTGTTTTGATTTCGTACATACTATATTCTGTGTTTCATTATAACTAAATCCCATCTATTTTTAAAGCGTAAATCCTGTGAAAAAATTTTTAACATCGTGCAAATACGATAGTATCAAGTACTTGAAAGTATAAATAATTTTTTGTGACAATTTAACCCTTAACCTTTTAATGAAAATGTGATAAGGAGTCAAAAATCCTAAGAATAAGAACGTATGTTCTATTCATATTATAACTATTTCCATACATATAGGCAAATACATCTTTTTATGCTATTATGTATGCATTATAAATATATTACGAAGAGGCGAGTTAATGAATTCAAAAGTTAAAGGTATTATCGCTATCTTACTTTCTGCTATTGGTTTTAGTTTTATGGCAGTTTTTTTTCGTTTATCCGGAGATTTACCTATTTTTCAAAAATCACTAGCTCGAAATTTCGTAGCGATGTTTATACCACTATTTTTTATTTTAAAATATAAGCAACCGTTTTTTGGACAGCTAAGTAGTCAACCTTTGCTCATATTACGTTCAACATTAGGTTTGGCCGGTGTTTTATTGAATATCTATGCCATCGACCATATGGTTTTAAGTGATGCGGATATTTTAATGAAACTCAACCCTTTTTGGACGATACTTCTTAGTCTACTCTTTTTAAAAGAGTACATTCGAAAGTATCAAATCACTTCAATGATCGTTGCCTTGATTGGTATGTTATTTATCGTAAAGCCTGAATTTTCATCCGATGTGATTCCCGCTATGTTTGGATTATTAGCTGGTATATTTGCTGCTGGGGCATATACAGCAGTTCGAGCATTGAGTTCTAGGGAAGCGCCATATACAATTGTTTTTTATTTTTCATTTTTTTCTGTAGTAGCTTTGCTTCCGTTTGTTTTATTCACATACGAACCTATGAGTAAGTTACAAATTCTTTATCTTATTTTAGCTGGATTGTCTGCTGCAGTAGGACAAATTGGTATTACAGTTGCCTATCGACTTGCCCCTGCTAAAGACATCTCAATCTTTACGTATGCATCTATTATCTTTACGGCAATCATCGGCTTTATATTATTTGGTGAATCGCCAGATTTCTATGCCATCATTGGATATATTATCATCCTTAGTGCAAGTTACTATATGTTCCAAAAAGCAAGAAAACCACAACTCGACGAATAACGATTTCATTTAAATTTTTAAGGAGGACTTTTTAATGGCTGAAGGTCGTTCAAAAGAAGAATTACAAGATATCACATTATTAGGGAATCAAAATAACACATATCATTTCGATTATCGCCCTGATGTTTTAGAAACATTCGATAATAAACATCAAGGACGTGACTATTTTGTTAAATTTAATTGTCCAGAATTCACATCACTATGTCCGATTACTGGTCAACCAGACTTTGCAACAATCTATATTTCATACATTCCAAATGTTAAAATGGTCGAATCTAAATCTTTAAAACTCTATTTATTCAGCTTTAGAAACCATGGTGATTTCCATGAAGATTGTATGAATATTATCATGAATGATTTAATTGAACTTATGGATCCTCATTATATTGAAGTATGGGGCAAATTCACGCCTCGTGGTGGCATTTCTATTGACCCATACACAAACTATGGGCGTCCTGATACTAAATATGAAAAGATGGCTGAACATCGACTCATTAACCATGATTTATACCCAGAAAAAGTAGATAACCGTTAATCAATGATATATACGCACCCTTAAAGCAATGTCTTATGATAACTTTAAGGGTGTTTTTTATCTACTACTGTAAATAAAAAATATATAATTTTACTTTTACACTCGAAAATTTTCTTTTCAGAATTTTCTTGTTTAATTTTAACAATAGGTATAAAATAGTTTTAACTTGAAGATATTAGGGGGACTTTTTTAATGAGCAAGCATTATACTAGAGCGGAAATACTTGATAGTATCCCTCGTAAAGGCTTTTTTGGGCACCCAAAAGGTCTAAGCACTTTATTTTTCACTGAATTTTGGGAGCGTTTTAGTTACTATGGTATGAAAGCAATACTCGCTTACTACATATATTACTCAGTAGCTAAAGGTGGCTTTGGGATAGACCAAGGCGTCGCACTTCAAATTGTTTCAATTTACGGTGCACTTGTATATATGAGTGGTGTCATTGGGGGATGGATAGCTGACCGTATCACTGGAACACGCCATGCACTCTTTTATGGTGGTATTTTGATTATGATTGGTCATATATTACTAGCATTACCGAATAGTTTTGCAATTTTACTGATTGCTTTACTCTTTTTAATTATTGGGACAGGGTTGTTAAAGCCTAATATTTCATCTACTGTTGGATTATTATACGAAAAAAATGATCCTCGTATGGACTCTGCATTCACGATTTTCTATATGTCTATTAACCTTGGTGCTTTAATTTCACCACTTATCATCGGTTGGACACAAGTTAATGTAGGTTTTCATGCTGGATTTGCGATTGCTGCTGTAGGTATGTTTTTAGGACTTTTAATTTATTTTGTTACAAATAAAAAATATTTAGGTTTAGCTGGGTTAGAAGTACCTGATCCACTGACACGCGAAGAACGTTCAAAATTGATTAAAATCACACTTATTGTTTTAGTGATTATTGGCATCGTATGTGCTGTATTAGCTTCAATGGGCAAAATGACAATCACAGTATTTGCTGATTTTATTACATTTTTAGGTGTTGTATTACCTTTATTCTTCTTTGCTAAAATGATTACAAGTCGTAAAACTCAGGCACATGAACGAAAACGTGTTTATGCCTATATTCCTTTATTCATTGCGTCGGTTGCTTTTTGGATGATTCAAGAACAAGGTTCTACAGTACTTGCGCAATTTGCAGATACAAAAACACAATTAAGTTTAGCGAAAGTTACCGGTGGCGCTATTGATTTTAATATACCACCAGCTTGGTTCCAATCTTTAAATCCATTATTTATTATTATTCTCGCACCATTATTCTCAATTATGTGGGTTAAACTAGGACGTTTTAATCCACCAACAGTAATGAAGTTTGCAATTGGGGTGTTTTTAGCCGGTATTTCGTATCTTATTATGGTAGTACCACTATCAGGAGAAGTTACTTTAATTAATCCATTCTGGTTAGTTATAAGCTTTTTAATTGTTACGCTAGGTGAACTATGTTTATCACCTATAGGACTATCAACATCTACAAAATTAGCACCTGAAGCCTTTACATCACAAATGATGAGTGTTTGGTTCTTATCAAATGCGATGGCTCAAGGTATCAATGCTCAAATGGTAGAAGTTTATACAAATATTAGTGCTAACAATTATTTCTTATATTCAGGACTCATTGCTGTAGGTATTGGTGTTTTACTCTTTGTACTTACACCATTTATTAAAAAACTTATGGCTGGGGTCAACTAATTATATTTCATTTATCAAGGTTAGGATGAAGGCAATTATTGTCATCATCCTAACCTTTTATCTTTCACAAATTTTAATTAAAGTTTCTTAATTTATCATAATTGAAAGTTTACAACTTTATTTTTATCTAGGTATTGAAAATATATTTAATATTTAGAAACAAATCATTGAAATTAAAAACTTTTAGGAGTAAACTTGCTATTATACTTTATATGTTGCTAGAGAGGTTGGTATAAAATGTCTGAATTATCACACGAAAAAGCCGTGCAGGAAATTCCTCAAAAAGGCTTCTTCGGACACCCTCGTGGTTTGGGTGTTTTATATACTGTAGAGTTTTGGGAACGATTCAGCTATTATGGTATGCGCGCGTTACTCATCTACTACATTTACTATAGCGTTGCACAAGGTGGACTAGGTCTTGAAAAAACGTTCGCACAATCGTTAATGTCAATATACGGATCACTTATTTTCATGACCTCTATTTTAGGAGGATGGATTGCCGACCGAATACTAGGTACACGCCGTTCAATGGTATACGGTGCCTTTCTCATCATCATTGGTCATGTTGTTTTAAGTTTACCTTTTGCATTAACAGGTTTACTATTCTCAATGTTCTTTATTATTGTTGGTTCTGGTTTAATGAAACCTAACATTTCTAATATTGTAGGTAGATTGTATCCTGAAGGCGATAATCGAATTGATTCAGGATTTGTTATTTTCTATATGGCGGTTAACATGGGAGCATTTGTATCACCATTAATCTTAGACCATTTTAGAGCAACTGGTCATTTTCATGGTGGTTTTTTAATTGCTGCAATTGGAATGGCATTGTCATTACTTGTTTACTTAGCTTTTAACCGAAAAAATTTAGGAAGAATTGGAATTCACGCACCAAACCCATTGAGTGCAAGTGAAAAGAAAAAGTATACTCTTATTTTCGGTGGAATTGCTGCAGTAATTCTTATTGCGCTTGTTATCACGTCTCTGACAAATACATTGTCATTTAACTTAGTTAGTCTTGTTGTTTTAATTTTAGGATTAATCCTTCCTATTACATATTTTGTAATTATGATTTCAAGTAAAGAAACAACACCTGTTGAACGTTCACGTGTTATTGCGTTTATCCCGCTATTTATCGTAGGTGTTATATTCTGGTCGATTCAAGAACAAGGGGCAAACGTACTTAACGTTTATGCAGATGAAAAAGCTGACTTAACTTTTAATATTTTAGGATTTAGCGGTGTATTTCCAGTCACATGGTTCCAGTCTATCAACCCGCTATTTATCGTTTTATTCGCACCTGTAATTTCATGGTTGTGGCGCAGACTTGGTCGATTTGAACCAAGCCTCCCAATTAAATTTGCTTTAGGTTTATTATTAGCCGGCCTGTCATTCTTACTCATGATGGGTGTTATATTCTTCCATGATAATCGTGATATTTGGTTTATGTGGATTGTATTGTCATATTTCATTTGCGTAATCGGAGAATTATGTATATCACCAACTGGTAGTAGTTCTGCAGTAAAACTTGCTCCAAAAGTATTCAACTCTCAAATGATGAGTTTATGGCTATTAACAAATGCGACAGCTCAAGCAATTAACGCTCAATTGGTTAAATTACAACCTATCGTTGGAGATCAAAATTATTTCGGAATTATCGGTGGGATTGCTGTAGTTGTAGCTATTTTAGTGGTTCTAGGTTCACCACTCATTTTAAAAGCAATGAAACTATAATTATTTCATGTTAAAATAAGGCATCATCTTGAAAAAGATGGTGTCTTTTTTTGAGAAAAATGATTAAAGAAACACATAAAATGGTATATAGATAATCATAAAATATAAGAAAGAGGGAATTGTAATGGCACATCGTTATAAGCATGGCCTACTCTTTTATCACCAACACAGTGGTCTTAACAAGATTCATGAAGGACTTGGAGAAGTAACTACTGCACTAACACAACTTTGTCAACGCTTCTCGATTCAATTAAGTGAAAATGAAGGTGATATCGAGAAATATTGTCGTGAAATTAAAGAAAATCAAAATCCAGAAAATATAGATGTTTTATTTATTTTAGGTGGGGATGGTACAGTCAACGAACTGATAAATGGTGTACTTCAAAATGAGTTGGATATTCCTATTGGTGTTATACCTGGTGGTACTTTTAATGATTTCGCTAAAACATTGAATTTATCGCCTAAAGCAGGGCAAGCTAGCGAGGATTTACTAAGTGCAACACCTGAATCTTATGATGTGATTAAGATTGGCGATCGCTATGCATTAAACTTTGCTGGTGTTGGATTAATGGTTCAAAATGCTGAAAATGTTGAAGGTAAATCAAAAGATATTTTCGGTAAGTTAAGTTATGTCACTTCTACTTTAAAAACATTAGCGAATCCTATTGAATTCGAATATCATCTTGAGATAGATGGCGAAACTTATACTGGAACAACTGCGATGATTTTAATCGCAAATGGTCGTTTCATTGGAGGAACTAAAGTCCCAATGTCTGAAATATCACCTTCTGATGGTCAGCTTGAGACATTTATTTTTAATTCGCACAGTATTAGTATTCTTAAAGACTTATTTAGCTTAAAAGATAGTATGACATGGAATGAGATCCCAGAAAATATTCAATTTATTCCAAGTCACAAGATTACGATGAAAACAGATCCGGAAATGAGTGTAGATGTTGATGGTGAGATTAACATCACAACACCAATTACACTAGAAGTTGTACCTAATGCTGTACGTCTTTTAACCGCATTACCTGAGTAATAAAAGCAGTATCAGCATAACTTAATAGCTTGCTGATACTGCTTTTTATAATTTAATTATGATGTTATTGTTTTGTATCATCTAAAAAGTAGGCTTCTACTTCTTTCCAATCATTTAAACGTTCAAAGTCTGTGTTATTTTCGTTGTGTGGCGCACTAAACATCAGTGGCTTACCCGTGTGAATGCCTAACTGCTTTGGATTATCATCAATAAGGTAATCAGTAGCAACGATGTTTTTACGTCCGCAAAATACAAATTGTTGAGTATCTAAAAATGGGAAATGTTCTAATAACCAGTCGTATTTATCACGAAACGATGTAGGCACATCCATTGCTGCTGTCACAATATAAATATCATAATGTTGCGCGAGTTTTTGTACGACCTCTTGTGCACCTTCTTTGACTTTTAAATGTCTAAAAAATCCTTCTGAAGCTAAAATATCTCTAATTTCCGCTTCATGTTCTGGCATGATATCATAAATCTTTCCACCTATAAGATCTTGGATTTTGATGCCTAATTGCGTACGTTCGTTTAACGCATCTATGATTGAACCTAGTGTATCTGCTAACACTTCGTCCATATCAATTCCTATCGATTGTCTCATGCTATCTCTCCTACTTTGTATACTTAGTTTACATTATATCAAAGCTTATAAACTTTACCACGAACTCATCTTAGCGTCAGAAAGATAAAACCGAGCGCTTTAAAAGTTCATTCAGCACTCGGTAAATGATAAGTTACAATATTAAAATTGTGCTAACACTTCTCTAATCGTTTCATTTTGTGCAGGATATCCTAAAGTAATACGGATACCATTTGGAAAATCACGTGCAATAATGCCACGTTTTAAAAGTGAATCACTTAACGCTTGCACTTGATCTGTTTCTATAAATACAAAATTAGTTTGAGAAGGATAAATTTTCAATGACGTATCAAGATTCTTGAATTTTTCTCTTTCTTCATGGTTCGTCTCTACTGCTTTTTTAAGATGTGCTTGATCATTTATTGCAGCAATTGCAGCTTGTTCTGAAACACGTGTAATGTTA
Organism: Staphylococcus canis; assembly: GCF_016238445.1. Lineage (GTDB taxonomy): Bacteria > Bacillota > Bacilli > Staphylococcales > Staphylococcaceae > Staphylococcus > Staphylococcus canis. The sequence continues at coordinate 65,286 of NZ_JABANU010000001.1, read as the reverse complement.
AATGGTGGGCGTAACACATTTAATTGTTCAACTAATTCAGGTTGTCCAATGAGATATCCTACACGTAAACCAGCAAGTGCATACGCTTTAGAAAAAGTACGAAGCATTGCGATATTTGGATATTTATTGAGTAAAGCTACTGTATCTGGATAATCTGAAGCTGTTGCATATTCAGCATAAGCTTCATCAAAAATTACTGTAACACGTGACGGTACTTTATCTAAAAATGCTTCAATCTCTTGTTGATTATGGTAAGTCCCGCTAGGGTTATTTGGATTACAAATCCATACTAATTCCGTTTGGTCATCTATTTCATTTAAGATACCGTCTAAATCAAAGAAACCATCTTTGAGTGGAACTTCTACAATATTAGCATTTTCGATAATCGCATTTTGCTTATATTGACCAAATGTTGCTTGACTCGTAACCATTTTTTCGTCATTCGCTAATAATGCACGAGAAATAATTAAAATCATTTCATCTAAACCTGAACCAAATAGGATTTGATTTTGATTTACTCCATAATGATTTGCAACAGCTTCTTGTAATTCAGGCGCATTCGGTTCTGGATACAAATAAAGTTCATTTACGGCTTTACTCATTGCTTTTTCTACTTTTGGTGAAGGACCGTAAACATTCTCATTAGATGCTAATTTATGTAAATCACCTTCGATATGATATTTCTTTTTTAACGCCTCGGGAGATAAGCCCGGTTGATATGCTTTTAACTGCTTAATTTGAGATTTCATTAATCTCCCTCCTATGAATCTGAAAATTTAGAATATACCACCCATTATAACGCTATGAATATTAAAACTCTAGTATTTTGCCGAAATCTATAATAACAATAAAGACGAGAACAACCGTCTTATCGATTCTGTTCTCGTCTAAATCGTCTTAGTATCATTCAGAAACTAAATGATGTTTTTCTAAATATGCTTTCGCCACTTCGTAAGGATCTTTACCTTTTTCTGCGACTTCATAATTCATTTCTTGCATCTCTTCATCCGTAATGCGTCCTTCTAATTTATTGAGTGCTTTGACAACATCTGGATGATCTTTAATGAATTGTTTTTTAAATAAAGGTGCACCTTGATATGGAGGGAAGACACTTTGGTCATCTTTTAATATCACCATATCATATTGTTTTAATTCTGCATCTGTTGAATAAGCATCAATCAAATTAATATCGCCGCTTTCGATAGCTTGATATCTTAGTTTAGGCTCCATTGTTTTAATGCCTTGTAAGTTAAGGTTATACGCTTTTGCTACTGCAGGATAACCATCTTCACGGTCATTAAATTCTAATGTAAAGCCAGGTTTAATTTGATCTTCAACTTTTCTTAAATCTCCAATTGTTTTAAGGTTATTTTCCTCAGCAAATTGACGTTTGACTGCTAATGTATATGTGTTGTTGTAAGCCATAGGTTCTAACATTTCCATGTCGAATTTCTTGGCTAAACCTTTATTCGCTTGGTCATAAACTTTAGCTTCATCTTTAGATTTCAATTCTTCTTTAGTCAATTCACCAATAACTGTCCCTGTAAATTCCAAATAACCATCAATTTCGTCTGCTTTCAACGCGTTAAATAGGAAAGTTGTTTTACCCATACCATCTTTGACATCTACTGTGTTATCCGTTTCATCTTCAATTAATATCTTATACATATTCGTAACAATTGAAGGTTCTGTACCCAATTTACCAGCGATCGTGATTTTTTCACCTTTATTCGCTAGTAACGGTGCAATTGTAAGTAAAAACATTGCGAGTAAAATAACACCTAATGTAATCATCATTTTACGATAAGAGATTCTACCTAAAATACGCAACACGATATCGAATACAATCGCAAGTAATGCTGCTGGAATGGCACCTATTAAAATAAGTGACGCGTTATTACGGTCAATACCTAATAAAATCAAACTACCTAAACCACCTGCACCAATTAATGCTGCAAGTGTCGCAGTTCCGATAATCAGAACCATCGCCGTACGTATCCCTGCCATAATAACAGGCATCGCAAGTGGTAATTCTACTTTAGATAAACGACGGGTAGGTTTCATTCCAATCCCTTTAGCCGCTTCAACTAGTGATGGATCTACGCCTACAATACCAGTATATGTATTTCTTAAAATTGGTAATAAAGCGTAAACTACTAATGCAATAACTGCTGGTACTTTTCCAATACCAAATAATGGAATCATTAACCCTAATAATGCAAGTGACGGAATTGTTTGTAATACAGCTGCGATATTAATGACCACTTCAGAAAGTTTGCGTGTTTTAGTCAATAAGATACCGAGGGGTACACCAATCACAACTGCAATTAAAAGTGCTATAAATGAAAGTTGAATATGCTCAACTAAAGTCGTCAACAACTCACCTTTACGTTCATTAAGTGTATTTAAGAATGTATTCATACAAGTTCACCAGCCTTACTTTGAGATAAGAATTTGAAAATATCTTGTCTCGTTAATAACCAGTGTCGTTCCTCTAAAGCAACGATGACGCCTTCATGAGACACAAGTTCCCGGTATACATCGCTAATCTTATTCGCTTGATCAACAACTGGATAATTTGGATTTTCATCTGCTGTTAAAGGCTGTCCCACTAATTCAGCAATCTTTCCTAAAGTAAAGTGATTCATCACAATACGTGTTGTATCTCCAAGAAACTCTCGAACAAAATCATTTTTAGGATTTTTTATAAAATCATTCGGTGTTCCAATTTGTTCGACATGTCCTTGGTTTAGTAAACAAATACGATCCCCTAAACGAAACGCTTCTTCGATATCATGTGTTACAAATACAATCGTCTTTTTAATTTTATCTTGTAATTGTAACAAATCATCTTGTAGTTTTGCTCTTGTGATTGGATCGAGCGCACTAAAAGGCTCATCCATTAATATCACAGGTGGATCTGCAGCTAAAGCACGTACAACACCCACACGCTGACGTTGGCCTCCTGATAATTCTTCTGGTTTACGGTCTCTAAATTGTTTAGGATCTAAACCAACCATATCTAGTAGCTCATCAATACGTTGATCTATTTTCTCTTTACTCCATCCCTTCATCATAGGCACTTGAGCAATATTATCACGTATTGTCATATGTGGGAAAAGTGCGATTTGTTGTAAAACATATCCCATATCCCAACGCATCTCATATACAGAGTAATCACTAATTGGTCGATCCTTAAAATAAATATAACCTTCAGATAATGGAATGAGTCGATTAATCATTTTCATTGTTGTCGTTTTACCTGACCCCGATGGACCAATTAAAATGAAAAACTCTCCTTCGTTAATCTCAAAATCCACTTGATCAACGACGACTTTGTTTCCATATTTTTTGGAAACATTGTTAAATTGTATCATAGACTCCCTCTCTCATTTTGTATATTTTACCCAACCTTACCTTCATTATACATATGTTGTGTAATTTTGAATAGCCTCTAAAAACTGTGGACAATAGTGCTTTAATTTGTAACTGCCTACCCCTTCAATTTGAATCATATCTTCTTTAGTTGTCGGCTTACGTTTCGCAAACGCTTCTAATGTCAAATCTGAAAAGATATTTGTTGGTGGGATATTTAAACGTTGACTCATTTTAAAACGCACTTCAACAAGTTGCTCGAACAATTTACGATCGACACCTTCTATGGTGTTAATGTGTACCGTTTCTTTAGATTTTTGCTTAAATGGCACTGTATAAATTTGTGCATCTGCTTGAAGTAATTTTTGAACTGAAGTATCACATAATAAAATTTCATCACGTTCATTTAAAAAGCCTTTAAATCGTAACTCGTCGATTAAATGATGTAATTCACTTGTCGTATAGTCTTTCATAATGCCGTATGTTGATAAACTATCATAATTCTGATATTTAATATAATCTGTTGTTTCACCCCGTAACACTTGAATCACAACTTGATAGCTTTCACTTTGTTTTAACCGTGCTACACAACTAATAATCATTTTAGCCTCTTTAGTCATGTTATATGTTTTCGTTTTGGCTATACAATTGCTACATTGCTGACATTCTTCTAAATTTTCATTGGGCTCAAAATAGTGAACTAGTGTGGCTTCGAGACATTTATTTGTTTTTGTATATTGAATCATTTTATTAAGTTTTTCACCCATACGCTCTTTATAATCGTCATCCGCTTTAGAAGACGTTATAAAATATTCATGTAAACTGATATCACGATCACTAAACAATAAAATACATTCACTTTTTAACCCATCTCTACCTGCACGTCCTGCTTCTTGATAGTAAGACTCTAAATCTCCAGGCATATTATAATGAATGACATAGCGTACATTCGATTTGTCAATCCCCATACCAAAAGCGTTTGTTGCGACCACAACTCGTGTTCGGTCATATAGAAAGTCGTTTTGTGCTTCTTCTCGTAATTTTGCTGACATCCCAGCATGGTAAAAACTAACAGAAAAATTTTCTTCCTCTAGAGCTTCGTAGAGTGCTTCGACTTGCTTACGTGTTGAACAATAAATAATACCTGCATCTTTATCATGCTGTTTCACATAGTCTGTAATAAATTTTTGACGTTGATACGTTGGGTTCACTTTAAAAACAAGATTACGTCGTCTGATACTCGTCTTTATCACATATTCCCCATCTATGTTAAGGCGTGACATAATATCTTGTTGTACCTCTACCGTTGCAGTAGCAGTTAATGCAACAATTGGAAATACTTGAGGAATCGCAAAGACTTTATGGATTACAGCTTGATAACTTGGTCTAAAATCATGCCCCCATTTAGAGATACAGTGTGCCTCATCAAATGCGACAAGCGCAATGGAGATATGAGTGAGTAACTGTTGAAAGTAGCTACTTTCAAACCGTTCTGGTGCAACATATAAAAATTTTAAATTTCCTTGTTTCAAATCATCTTCCACTTCTTTTTGTGCTGCAGTACTTTGACTACTATTTAAATATGCCGCAGCAATCCCCATACTATTTAGTTGATCTACTTGGTCTTTCATGAGTGAGATCAATGGACTAATGACTATCGTTGTACCTTCTAAGATTAACCCAGGGATTTGATAACAGATTGATTTTCCGCCTCCAGTGGGCAAAACGCCTAATGTATGGTTTCCATTAAGAATATGGCTAATGATTTCTTTTTGACCGGGTCTAAATGATTGATAACCAAAATAATGAGACAGTGTTTGTTCCATATAATCCCTCTATTGTTCTAAAATTTCTTCAAGTTCGCTCCATCTTGCAATATCAACTTCATATTGCGCATTTAGCGATTCTTTCTCTTCATTTAATTCTTTGATTTTAGCATAATCAGAATGTGCTTCAATCATTTCTTCATCAATGACTTGGAGACGTTGTTCCGTTTCATCAATACGTTCAAGCAGACTTTCGTATTCTCTTTTTTCCTTGTAGGAAAGCCCCTTTTTCTTTTTAGGCTGTTGTTGTACTGTAGGTTCTTTTTTAGGTTTCGGATTCGTTTCTAGTTGTTTATAAGCCAGATAATCTTCAAATTGACCCATTATCGTATCAATTTGACCATTTCGTATATACCAATATGTGTCTACTACTTTATTTAAAAAATATCTATCATGACTAACGGTAATTACAGTACCACCAAACGTTTGAATATAATCTTCTAGAATTGTTAATGTCTCTGTATCTAAATCATTGGTTGGCTCATCAAGGAGTAGAACATTTGGTTGATGAACAAGAAGTCTTAGTAAATATAACCTTTTTTGTTCGCCACCTGATAATTTATATACTTTTTTACCGTGTGTTACGCTTGGCAATAAAAAGCGTTCTAATAATTGTGTCACTGATACAGATGTACCATCTTTTTGATACGCTATTTCACTCTCTTCCCTTAAGAAATCAATCACGCGTACATCAAGATTTAAACGTTCATCTGTTTGTTTAAAATATGCAATTTTAACAGTCTGACCAACCTTAAGCTCTCCATCAAAATCTGTATCTAAGCCAGCTAATATATTGAGCAAAGTCGTTTTCCCTGCTCCATTTGGCCCAACAATACCAATACGCATCTTCTTTTGAATAATGGATGTCAGATTTTGGAATAAGACTTTGTTATCGATAGACTTCGATATATCTTTGAGTTCAAATACTTGCTTTCCTAAACGTGAATGCGCCATATCTAAACGTGCTTCTGCTTGATGTTTCTGAGATTTGACCTCTTCTTCTAATGTCTCAAAGCGATTTTTACGAGCCTGTTGTTTAGTTGTACGCGCTTTCACACCAGCTCTCATCCAAGCTAATTCTTGTTTGTATAGTGCTTTTTGTTTAACCTGTTGTTGTCTTTCAATTTCTTCACGTTCCGCACGCATAGCAATATAATCTTCATAATTTCCAGGATAAGAGTACAGTTTTCCTGATTTCAGTTCTACAATTCTTGAAGCCACTTGATTTAAAAAGTAGCGATCGTGTGTGATAAAAACAACTGTTTTAGGATAGTTTTTTATGTATTGAATCAACCAATGTATTGACTCAAAATCTAGATGGTTCGTTGGCTCGTCTAACAATAATAAGTCCGGCATTTCAATTAATGTTCGCGCTAACATCACGCGCTTTTGCTGACCACCTGAAAGCTGTTGAATCGTTTTAGTCGTATCATAAATACCAAGCTTTGATAATATCGTTTTGATTTCAGCGCTATAATCCCAAGCTTCTAATGTATCCATAGCCGTTTGTGCATCCATCATTTCATTAAAATCCTTCTGAGATTGTGTTTCCGTATATTGCAAAACAGCTTTTTCGTAACGTTTTATAGCTTGAAGCGTTTCTGTTTCAGCGCTTAATACTGCATCATATACTGTTGATACTGGATTAAGATCATGCTTTTGAGATGTATAACGAATACGATAAGCTTTGGGATGTGTCATATCACCTTCAAAATCTTCATCTAATCCTGCTATTACTTTTAATAAAGAACTCTTACCTGTCCCATTAATGCCTACTAATCCAATTCGCTCTTGATTTGAAATTGATAAGTTCAAATCATCAAAAATAACTTTATCCGCGTAGGATTTTTTTAAATGTTCAATTTTAAATGCTTCCACAAAACATACATCCTTTTTTCTTATAGATTTACTTGGATATATCTGTTAACCTTAAATCAGTTCTATATATTATACACTTTTTTCGATTTGAATGATACTAAGGAGTTATTAAAATGTTAGATTATATTGCTTCTGCTCCGCCCTTTTTACAAGCTTTAATTGCCGGTATTATTACTTGGTTATTAACAGCTTTAGGCGCAGCAATTGTGTTTGTATTCAAAAACGTCAATGATAAAGTCTTGAGCTCGATGCAAGGTTTTGCAGCCGGTATTATGATTGCGGCGAGCTTTTGGTCGTTGTTACAACCTGCTATTGAAAGCAGCTCTGATAGCTCTGTACCTTGGCTTCCTGCAGCAATCGGCTTTCTATTAGGCGGTATTTTTATTCGCTCATTAGACTATATCATTCCTCACATTCATCAAAATGCAACCGACGATACGCAACGTAAAGAAGGTATTCAAACCAGTTTAAATAAAAACACGTTACTTTTACTTGCAATTACACTTCATAATATTCCAGAAGGTTTAGCGATTGGTGTAGCATTTGGTGGAATTGCAACTGGTAATAGTCATGCTACTTTATTAGGCGCACTTGGTTTAGCCATAGGTATTGGAATTCAAAACATTCCAGAAGGTGCCGCATTATCTTTACCAATTCATGCATCAGGTCAGTCTAAGTGGAAGGCTTTTAACTACGGTCAAGCCTCAGCACTTGTAGAGCCTGTTTTCGCAACAATTGGTGCTGCTGCAATATTAATAGTGACACCTCTTTTACCATACGCACTCGCTTTTGCAGCAGGGGCGATGATTTTTGTGGTGGTAGAAGAATTAATACCAGATTCACAATCCGCGCAAAATACAGACCTTGCTACATTAAGTTTAATGCTTGGTTTTACAATTATGATGATTTTAGACGTCGCGTTAGGCTAAACACTAAAAAACCTCTCCCAGGAATTCTGGGGGAGGTTTTGTATTTATTATTTATTTTTGATTACCTTGAGGTCCTGTTTCATATTGATATTTAGCAGGATCTACCGCTTTAAAGTCTGGATTATCATAAAATCTGAACAAATCACCATTTAATACTTTATCGCTCATTTCAAGATCTGTTTCAACTTGACGTTTATTTTTTTCTAAATCAGCAGGTGGCTGTTCAAGCGGTTCATTATTTTCATTACTAAAAGCTCGGCCATTGACGTATTTATAGTCTTTTGTCACAAAATCACCATTTCGGAATGGTACAACGTCTTTGTGATCTTTTGATAACATATCCGTACCAAGCATTAAATAGTTCTTAGTATCAACACCTACAAGATGTAATAATGTAGGCATCACATCAATTTGTCCTGCATATGTTTCATCTACTTCAGGTTCCACTCCAGGCGCTTTCAACCAAAAACCAGTAGCATTCAGATCTGTAAATTTCGCTGGTGTTATCGGTTCACCTAATAGCTGAGACATTGCTTTGTTGTGATTTTCAGAAATACCATAGTGGTCACCGTAAATCATAATGACGGAATCATCATATAAACCACGTTCTTTTAAACCATTAATAAACTGTTGAAGTGATTCATCTAAGTAGCGTGCTGTTTGAACATACCCATCCACTGTTGTATCACCTGTATTGGGTTTAGAGATTGATGCATCTTCTGGTGAAAGTGTAAACGGATAATGGTTTGTTAGTGTTATAAGATGTGTATAAAACGGTTCTTTTTCTTCAGATAAGTAATTTAAAGACTCATCAAAGAACTCTTTATCTTTAAGTCCTAAATTTTCTTGGTTTTCTGGAGACATATCATAATATGTCGCATCATAGAAACGATCAATACCAAAATGACGATACACTTGATCACGATTCCAGAATGTTTTGTAGTCACCGTGCATTACGCTCGTTGTATAATTCTGCTGTTGATGTAAAATTGCCGGTAATGATTGGTACGTATTGTCCCCTTTAAGTGAAAAGGCAGACCCTTGAGGTAAACCATATAAACTATTATCCATTGTAAACTCAGCATCAGATGTTTTACCTTGGCCAGTTTGATGATAAAAATTAGGATAATATCTAAAATCATTTTGACCAGATGATAATTGATTTAAAAATGGTGTAACTTCTTCACCATTGATTTTTTTATTGATTAAAAATGTTTGGAAACTTTCAAGGTGAATCTTGATGATATTTTTACCTTTTGCTTTTCCAAAATATTCCATGTTAGGTTCTGTATTTTTCTGTTTAGTATAATTTAAAACTTCAGTTAAATCATCTTCTGATGCAAGTGCTTTTTGTTGATTGTTTTGGACCGTTTTCACACCGTCATATACAGTAAAATTATAAGGCCCTAGATATTTAACAAGATATTTGTGATCAAAAGTACGTGTTAATAATTCTGGACGATCTGTTTCAGCGAACGCTAAATTTAAAAAGAATAAGGCAATCGCTGTCGCCATAACAACAGGGATAAATCTTTTATGGAACACATTCTTACTTAACCAGTTTTGTTTAAAAATCAAAATGAATAGATAAACTAAAATATCAAGAAAGTAAACAAAATCATGCCATTTAAATGATGCACCTACAGCACCACCCATAGAATCTACGTTACCAACTTGGTTCAGTGTGCTAAACGTAATGAAATCAGAGAAAAATCTGAAATACACGACGTTAGCATACAATAAAAATGTAATTAAAAAGCCACCAATAAGCATTAACCAGTAGGCTTTTCTTCCTTTAAAAAATAAAAACACACTTAAGATTAATGCGACTAAACTATAGGGATTTAATAGTAAAATTAAATTTTGAGTCAATCCCTTTACACCGAGCGACAAGTCAACGTAATAGGCAAAATACGTTTTTAGTGCAATGGTGAACACCATTAAAAGAAAAAACGCGAATATCCCTATTTTCTTTTTTTCGTTCTTCATACATGCTCCTCCGTTTAATATTCAGTCAAAACTCTATCTTAATATACTCTATACAATAATAACATTTCTTTTAATTTGTAATATTTTTGTAATAAACGTAAGTTAGTTCAATTTAATAATATATAGGAATTCCAGTGAAATTTCAAGTCATAACCCATCTATTGACTTCTCAAAAGACGATTTTATTGTGATGATAATACCAGGTTTTAAAACGCTTTCTTCATATCGATACTCGACGCAGCCTTCTTTGGTTCGAATAGAAAAGAGTATACGATAATATCGAGAAAATGTATTCAGACTCTAGTTGTAATTTTTATCATTTTAAATAAAAAAATCAGGTAACATCAAAATTTATGTTACCCGTAGAGTTCTTATCATTTATTCATTTCATTTTGCATACGATACTCTATACCTTGGAAAAGTTGTTTACGCCATTTATGGTATTTCATAAGATTTGCTTCTGCTTGAAGAACATCAATAAATTGAAATTTAATCTTGGAACCTTGACGTTTTTGAGCAAGTTTTGATAAATGATAAGAAGCAATAGTTCCTATTTGGGGATAGCTGCCCAATGTATAATGATCATTTAATAAAACAATAGGCGTCCCGTCTCGTTTCACTTGAATTGTACCCCGTTGCACGGAACGGTGTGGTGGCATCCCTTCGTAATGAGCTTTTATCGCATTGCCTTCTAAAAGTATCCCCATGCGATTCGCTTTGTTTGATACCTTATATTCTTCTTTCGTGAATGTGTCTATAATGTCTGTTTCAAAATCTTCAGTACCTTTTCCAGGAATCACATGAACTACATCAGAGATATAATTGAATGATAGCGCATAACCATCTACACCCCAATCTGTTGCCTTTAGGGTTTCCAGGTTTTCAAATAATTTATGATGTCTGTCGCTATAAGTCCGTTTCATTTTAAGCTCGTCACCAGCTTTTAGCGTACGTCCACCATATCCTCCAAGTTGCGCTGTAGTGTCAGTTGAAGCTGAACCTAACCACTCATCAACCTCAAATCCTCCTGCGACTGCTAAATATACCCTTGAACCACTTCTTAACGCTTCAAACGCTAATACATCTCCTTTATGCATTAAATAAAGTTGATTCGATCTAATACGTTTACCATCCACATAAGCAACAACTTGTGCGCCCGATAATGCGATGAGTGTTGGTTCAGTAAAACGTAATCGTGCCATCTGATTTGTCATTTCGAGTGTCGCTTCATTACGATCGTTACCAACTAAGCGATTCGCAATTTCATGAGCTAAAAAATCGAGTGCGCCACATCGAATGACCCCTAAATGTTCATATCCCTCTCGTCCAAAGTCTTGAAAACTTGAGAATAATCCTCCTTCTTCAACGATGATTGTCACACTGTCGTACTCCCTTCTTCTATTGGGTAAAATCGAACACTATCTCCGAGACCAATTAACGCAAAATCTTTTTGATTTGGATTAAATAACTTTAACGGAGTGTAGCCAATAACTAGCCAATCTTCATACAAATCAGTTGTTGTAATGCCACACTTGTTATTTTCAATGATAATTGAACCCGCTGGAATATTACGCTTTTCGGGTGCTGTATGATTGACAACAAGTCGCGTGTCCATACCTGTTAAATATGGGAACCCCGGAGCGTAACCCATCATCGACACAAAATAATCAGATTGCGTATGTAATTGAACAAATGTATCTAAATCTAAATTTAACTCTTTAAGTAACATTGGAAGATGTGGTCCGTGTTGCTCATCATAATATACCGGAACGTCTACTACTTTATGTGCTTCGACTTGAACGTCATCTAGGTGAATATGTTCAATCATATCTTTGAAATATAGATATGGAGATGCTATATCGAAATATTTCATCATCATACGCGCATCATAAGAAATCAACATATCTGTTTCAGTCGGTATAATTTCAATTATATATGGGTAATTTTGTTTTAATAAATATTGTCTTAAAGCAATTAATTGATGGACCGATTCAGGTGTTACCGGTTCTTTTTTTGAAACTACAATTGCTTGATCGCCTTGGCTATATACTTTCATTTATTACACCCCAACTATTCGTTATAGAATGATGCAAGTATCGAAACAATTGTCTTTATCAAAGTGTCTACAAGTTGAAATATAACAAAAGTTTGTATCACTAATAATAAAATTAATAAACTTAAAGTAATCAGTTTTTTATTCTTGTAACGATATTGATAGCTCATAAATTGTATTAAAATAAGTAATATAATAAACAGTACTAGAAAAAAGATAAACACTTAAACACCTACTCATTAGTATCCAAAACAACTGGAACCCACTCGCGCAAGCTATTAATCATCCAGAGTTTAGCACCATTTTGTAACGCTTCCTGAAGAAAATCAATTGTAATATTTTTAACTTGTATCTTATTTTGATCGATTAGCGCTTGACGCATACAACCATTTAAAAAATCATCATTTAAAGTAGGTGTGTAACAATCACCGTTATATTCTACAACGAGATTTCCGATATCAAATTCTAGCACTTTTCCACTTTCTTCATATAATAGAATCAGTTGTGTCGCTTTCGTATGCGTTAAGTGATCGCGATGAGAAGTTTTATATACGCGCTGCCATGTTGGAACGTTGCTATTGATGCGTTTTAATCGAGCTGTCATTACTTGGGTTTCAGGTAACGCTTGACTATCATAATGCATCTTCCCATTTTCTTCTAACATCGCCTTAATACGATACGTTCCATCTAAATGATGTGATTGTATCGAGGTCATCATCGCGTTCCATTTAGCATTATCAAATGGAATGTTAAGATCTGTGCTTGCACGACGTATACGTTGATAATGGTAATCATATCTTGAAATTTGACCCTGTTCTAACCGCATTGTTTCGAATACATACATAGTTATCCCTCTAATATTTTAGTTTTCATTAAAAATTCTTCATATTCTTTTTGGGGATCTGAATCAATTGTAATCCCAGCGCCAACTCCGTATACAAGCTCATCATTTACTTCTTGAACAGTACGTATCGGCACGTTAAAAATAGCCTCTCCATTTGGATGTAGTAGTCCTATTGTGCCACAATAACCATGACGCGGTGTTGTTTCTAATCTATTAATAATACGCATTGTATTTACTTTAGGTGCCCCAGTAATTGAGCCACATGGAAAAAGTGCTTCAAATAATTCATTGTACGTCACTTGTTCTTCTACTTCACCTAATACCATTGTCGTCATTTGAAAAACGGTTTCATAGGTTTCAATAAAAAACGGATTTTCTACACGTACCGACCCTTTTCGAGCAATTCTAGCGATATCATTTCTTAATAAATCTACAATCATTACATTTTCTGCACGGTCTTTTAAAGACTGTGCTAGTGTATTGTAATTCTGGATATCCGCTTCTTTCGTCTGTCCTCGATCTATTGTGCCTTTCATCGGCTTACTCACAATTGTTCGTTTATGATTCATATCAAACGGACCCACTTGGAAAAATAATTCAGGTGAAATCGATGCAATTTTTAATGCTTTTGTATCAATCATAACGGTATAATTGCCATTACCTTTTTGCGTTAAAAAAGTATACAGTTGTGAAATTGGTGCAGTTGCTTTACTTTTAAAACGTGTGGTGTAATTCACTTGATACGTCCAACCAGCTGTGATCTCTTCATGAATTGTTCGAATTTGCGTTTGAATACTTTCCGATGATTGTACGCCATAAAACTCAGGCATTTCAAACTGTTGTATACGCATATCCTTATCTTCGTTAATAGGTTTATCAAAAACATAACATGCTGCATATACCTCATCTTGTGGTGTGTACACTTTAAAATTGTCATTATAATAAGCAGCTGCTTCATACGGTAGATATAAAGCTACGTAATACCCTTTTTTTTGATAGTGCTCCGCTTCATCCACGATACTTCCTACTTCAGATAAGTGTTTGGCCACTAAAGTTAAAACTGGATTATCAAAAGTGTATTGATATCGTTTCTTTTGTTTTGGCGTTTGATAATACACATAATTAAACTTCACAACCATCAATCACACCTGCTTTCACTAAAAAATTGCGTATTTGAGCATGACCGTGTTCTGATAAAATAGATTCTGGGTGATATTGAACGCCATAAATTGGATAAGTATCATGTTCTATTGCCATAATAATACCTTCATCATTATACGCCGTAATTTGAAGCGGATATTGAATACTATCTTTATCTGCCATTAAAGAATGGTAACGCATCACATTAAATTGTGATGGTAACCCATAAAACAATTCAGAGTCATTGTGTGTAATCAACGTTGTATGCCCGTGTACAGGATATGGTGCATGAACAATTTCTCCGCCATAATAAGCCACTAATAATTGAAAGCCTAAACATACTCCCAATATTGGAACTGTCGATTCAAAATGTTGAATAACCTCAAACAATTGAGGGTAGTCTTTAGGTGCACCAGGTCCTGGTGAGATAACAATCGCATCAGGTTTCAATGTTACTAAGTCAGACACGTTAACCGCTTCAACATCAATGACTTTAATCGTTTGACCGCTTTCCACTTCTAAATAATCAACTACATTATATGTAAAAGAATCTTTGTTATCTATCATTACTATCATTGTTTTTTGCCTCATTCAAATCATAGTTTACTCTATTATCACAAATGTTATCTTAATTGACAAAGGTGAATTTCACAAAAATGTAAACTAATACATTTTAGATAAGCTTGATTTATGTCCCTAATTGTATTAGAGTATACACCATATTGAATAGAAAAAGAGGTTCCTAGCCTTTAACCCTCTATAAAAAACTAGATCATCCTTAAGGTGTCTATCTTTTTATAGGGATGGCTTTTTTTATGCCTAAAATGAAGTACATCGAAAAGGAGTTTATAATTATGTCAGAAGTACTAAAAAATGAAAAAGCACTTGTTGTCTTTAGTGGTGGACAAGATAGTACAACATGCCTTTTTTATGCGAAAAAACATTTTAAAGAGGTTGAGCTTGTCACGTTTGAATACGGACAACGCCATGCTAAAGAAATAGAGGTTGCGCGTCAAATCGCAGAAGATCAAAATCTTAAACACCATGTACTAGACATGTCTCTATTATCTCAACTTACCCCAAACGCACTTACTTCTTCAGATATTTCAATCTCAGAAGATGAAGATATCCCAAATACATTTGTCCCTGCTCGAAATTTATTATTTTTGTCCTTTGCTGGTGCACTTGCTTATCAAATCAATGCTAAACACATCATCACAGGAGTTTGTGAAACAGACTTTTCAGGATACCCTGATTGTCGAGATAGTTTCATTAAATCTATGAACTTATCCTTAAGTTTGTCAATGGATCGTGATTTCGTCATTCACACACCTTTAATGTGGTTGAACAAAAAAGAAACTTGGGCTTTAAGTGATGAATTAGGTGTATTAGATTACGTTCGTTATAACACCCTTACATGTTACAACGGTATTATCGCAGAAGGTTGTGGTACATGCCCAGCTTGTCGTTTACGTAAGCGTGGATTAGATCAATATTTAGCTGAAAAAGGAGTGCACAGTTAATGCTACAACAAATTTATCCATCTGTTCCTCATAATTATGAATTTGAATTAAATAAAGATTTTAACTTTTCAGCTGCACACTATATTCCAGATGAACGTGCAGGTAAATGTACACGTGTACACGGCCATACTTATTTTGTGAACTTAACGATTGCAGGAGATGCACTAGATGAACTTGGTTTTTTAGTAAACTTTAGTACATTAAAAAGTTTAATTCACGACAAATTTGATCATTATTTACTCAATGACCTTACGGATTTCAAAGATCAAAGTCCATCTACAGAAGTCGTCGCTCGTACAATTTATCAAATTGTAGATGCTCATTTATCTGACCTACCCCATGCACCTAAATGTTTACAAGTCTTTTTACGAGAAACACCAACAAGCTACGTTGTTTATCGACCGAAACGTCAGGAGCAATATTATGAGTAAAATACCTGTACTTGAAATATTTGGCCCTACAATACAAGGTGAAGGGCGTGTCATAGGTCGCAAAACGATGTTCGTTCGTACAGCTGGTTGTGATTTTAGATGTAGTTGGTGTGATTCTAAGTTTACTTGGGACGGTAGTATGAAAGAAGAGATTCAGATGATGACAGCTGATGATATATTTGAATCATTACAGCGTATTGGCGACGCTCGTTTTGACCACGTTACAATTTCTGGTGGTAACCCTGCTTTAATTGCGGGATTACAATCTTTTATAGATTTATGTGAAAGTAAACAGATTAAAACAGCATTAGAAACACAAGGGAGCTTTTTTAAACCATGGATGCGCCAAATTGATGATCTTACCATTTCACCAAAACCACCTAGTTCTGGAATGAAACAAAATTTAGACATACTTGACGATGTCATCCGTCAATGTGTTCAGGAAAGTATTAATTTAAAAGTCGTTATTTTTGATGAACAAGATTATGAGTTTGCTAAAATCATACATCATCGTTATCCAAAAATCCCATTTTATTTACAAGTTGGAAATCCATATCTTGAAGATGAAGTTGATGCGCACACTTCTAAATTATTATCTCGCTATGAAAATCTTGTTCAAATGGTAATGGATAGTTCCGATATGAATGATGTCTATGTATTGCCTCAACTCCATACATTACTTTGGAGTAATCAAAAAGGGGTTTAATGTTTGATCTTGCAACTAAATATATCTATTTTATACAAGTCGCATTATTACTTGGTCAAAAGTAGTGGTGTGACTTATTTTTTCTTTAAAAGTAGTAGGGCTTTATATATGCCATCTTCTATGGAGATTGCTATAATGATAAGATGAATTGATATAGTTAGGAGAAAATCATGGCGCTTTTTGTAATACTGAACATCATCGTTGTCCTTGTGACACTTTTTATAGATATGAATCGGCATCGCTTTCAATATATAAGCTTCAGTGCTATTTTACTGGCTATCACAGTCAATAGCGTTTTCAATCAAATTTTATTGAATAAAATTACATTTATCTCGATATTTACTATGCTTATGTATATGATTTGGTTCATATTACAACAACTTTTAGACCGCCATTATGGTACTTTTTTTATTCATCAACAAAAATTTATAGCCATTGTTTTAACAACGATGTTAAGTATTTCTTTAGTTGTGATTTATCATACAGGAGACCAGTCTTATTATATGTCTCTACCTTACTTAGCACCAGCTATCTTTGTATTAGGCGCCATCATTCTATGCTCACAAATGATTGGCCTACCCTATTTAAAAACTATATTTAAAAAATTTAAAATCCGTCAACCTCTATTACTAGGTGTGTTTATTATTATTTTCTCTTTTATTTTGATGGTCATTTTAACACCTTTTTGGTATATTATTTTAGTAGTCAATTTGTCATTTTTTGCTGAACTATATTTAGAAAAAATATTTATAACAAAAAAATGATTAAAGGCTAATGTTTGGTGGTATATATCAATCATCAAGGAAAACAAAAGGAGGAAATCTGTATGGGTTTCATTATTATGTTAATTGTCGGGGGTCTTATTGGATGGGCTGCCGGTGCAATTTTAAGTAAAGATATCCCTGGTGGTATTATCGGTAATATCATTGCAGGTTTAATTGGTTCATGGTTAGGTACATTATTATTTGGCCAATGGGGTCCATCATTTGGTGGCGTTTATATCTTCCCAGCACTTATCGGATCAATTATTTTAATCGCTGTAATTTCACTTATTTTAGGTGCATTACGCAAAAAATAATATATTATATTTAACGGTTAGTAGGTGTTCCTACTAACCGTTATTTTTGTATAATCCTTTTTAAATTTTAGCTTTTTCTAATTTTGTCAGAATGTTGCGCTTCAAATGGTGGCTGAACATTCGATGCTTGTACAATATAATGTGGTCGACGCTTTACTTCATAGTATATACGTCCGATGTATTCTCCTATAATACCAATTGAGATTAATTGAATGCCACCCATAAATAAAACTGCAGCAATTGTCGTGAAATATCCTGGCACTAAAACACCATGTATGATTGTATCAATAAGTAAATATATGATATAAATCATACTTAGCGCAAAAATAGACAATCCTAAATAAATCATTGTGCGAAGCGGCTTATTATTAAATGAGATTAACCCATCTATAGCATAATTGAAAAGACTACTAAAAGACCACTTGGACTCTCCAACTTCGCGCTCTACATTTTTATAATTTAATATTTTAGTATGGTAACCAATCCAAGCAAATAATCCTTTCGAAAAACGATTGGCTTCTTGCATGTTCACTAAAGCTTGCACAGTACGTTGACTTAATAAGCGGAAATCACCCACACCGTCTTCAAGTTCGATATCTTCTACAAAATAATTAATGAGCTTATAATACGTGCGCGTCACCCACTTACGTGTCGCATTCTCACCGTCACGCGTACGTTTAGCAATCACTTGATCGTATCCTTCATGATAAGCCGACACCATTTCTGGAATCATTTCAGGTGGATGTTGTAAGTCTGCGTCAATCATCACAACAGCATCACAATGCGTACTATGTTCAAATCCTGCAATCATCGCTGCCTCTTTACCAAAATTACGACTAAATGAAATATATTTCACCGTATCGGAATGCGTTGCTTCTGCTTGCAAAATTTGAATCGTATTGTCTTGACTTCCATCATCAATAAATAATAAATCATATGTATAACCTTGTTGCTTTGAGTCCTTATGAAGGATATGCTGTAATTCATCGATTGTACGTTTCAAAATTTCAGCTTCATTGTAACATGGTATGATTATTCTTAATTTCATAACACTTCTTCTCCAATATATTCTTTCTATTCAAGGTAATCAATTTTACCCTTTTACTTATACTTCATAACTTAATATAACGTATTCTTATGTTCAATGCGTACTAAAAAGAGCGAGATAGAACTCTAAATACAAACAACTTAGACCTCTACTCACTCCTCATTACAACTTAAAATTACTCTTCCTCTTCGTCATCATCGTTAGGGCTAACGCGTTCATTATGATATTCGTATCGTAATAACACATGAATAATTTGATGATTTTCAATTTCTGAAATAATCCATCGATCGTACTTAGTATCTAATACATCATCCTGTTGAATATCTGTATTTTGAGCTTGTAACCATCCGCCAATGGTATCGATATCTTCAGAATCCTCAAACTCAATATTAAACATATCCTCAAGGTCACTCAGTAATACTCGACCATTAATTTGATACGTTTGATTTTCTAGTGGAACAATATCATTAACCTCATCATCATCAAATTCATCTCGAATTTCACCAACAATTTCTTCAAGAATATCTTCCATTGTTAAAATGCCAGCCGTTCCACCATATTCATCGATAATTAAACTCATATGAACATGTTCTCTTTGCATGCGTACAAGTGCATCACTGATACGTGTTGACTCAGAAATCATTGGTAACTCATGAATATAATCACTAATTTTAATGGTCGTTCCAGATGCATATTCTGTTAAGAACTCTTTAACATTAATAAAACCTTTAATATGGTCTTTATCTCCATCTTCAGTAATAGGGTAACGCGTAAATTGATATTCTTTAATTGTCTCCAACAACTCATCAATATTAAAAGGTTCATTCAATGTCACCATTTGTGTTCGCGGTACCATAATATCTTTCGCATGGCGTTCATCGAAAGAAAAAATATTTTGCATATAGGCAAGTTCAGTCTGATTGATTTCTCCTCCGTGATAACTATTATTCATAATAATCTTTAACTCTTCTTCCGACATGGCATCATTACCTGCATTTGGATCTGCTCCAAATATACGAATAATGACACGTGCTGAACCATTCATTAACCATATTAAAGGTTTCATCACAAGACCGAAATAATAGAGTGGACGCGCATATAATAATGCAATACGATCTGTGTATTGAATGGCTAAGCTCTTAGGTGCGAGCTCTCCGATAACCACATGAATATATGTCACTACAATAAACGCTGTTACAATTGAAGCTGTTGTAATCAATGCATCAGGAACATGTAACACTTCAATAATAGGATGTAATAACGTTTCAAATAGCGGTTCTCCTAACCAACCTAGGCCTAAAGAAGTCACCGTAATCCCTAACTGACATGCAGATAAATAATAATCTAAATTAGAAATCATTTTCTTTACTACACGTGCGTTTCCATTTCCTTCAGCAATCAACTGCTCAATACGTGATGCACGCACTTTAACAAGCGCGAACTCTGAACCTACAAACACTGTTGTAAGTGCGATTAATGCAACAAAAATAATTAAATAAATGATGGTCGTACTCTCCAATTAATTCCCTAATAATTAGGGTTTCACCTCCGTCAATTTACACCGCTCAATAGAAAAGCGATAGTGTTTTTTGAATGCTAAATCTATTTTCCATACTATAACCTTCCCATTGAGCTTACCTCCAGACACAAAAATATTAACTTTATCATATCATAAATGATAGTCAAATTACATTAACTAAGTCTGCTAGGTCAACACCATATTGACTATTTTCAATCATCACAACGAAAAAAGAAGTGCAATGTATCTCATAAAATCATAGATACTATTACACTTCAATTTATTATTTATACATTATACTGTTGGTCTTTGTTTAACCAAGCCATAGATGATGCCACCTACTATAGCACCGATTAAAATCGCGATTATTGTGAAAAAGGCATGATTTAAATCCGTTCCAAATATCACGAAAATTCCACCATGTGGTGCTTGAATTTGTGAGCCAAATAGTAACGCAAGTCCCCCAGCAATACCTGAACCTACCATCATTGATGGAATCACACGTAATGGGTCAGCGGCGGCAAATGGTATAGCACCTTCAGTAATGAAACTTGCCCCCATCACAAGATTAGGTATAATTGATCCGCGTTGCACTTTTGTATACTTAGTACGAAAGATTAACATTGAAATAGCAAGTGCAATCGGTGGTACCATTCCACCAACCATAGCTGCTGTTATTGGACCAAAATTACCTGACGTTAATGCTGCTGTACTAAATACATATGCTGCTTTGTTAAATGGTCCTCCCATATCAATTGCCATCATTGCTCCGATTACGATACCTAAGACAACAATATTAGAGCCTGACAAACTATTAAGTCCTGACATGAGTGCATGATTTAGCCACGATGCAGGCGCATTAAAAACATAAATCATTAATAATCCTGTCACTGTCACAGAAACGATTGGATAAATTAACGTTGGTTTCAAACCCTCTAACATTTGCGGGAAATTACGCGTTACTTTTTTAATACCTTGTGTTAAATATCCGGCTAGAAATCCGGCGATGATACCCCCAATGAATCCTGAATCGCCATTGACTGCTAACATCCCACCTACTAGACCTGCAGCAAATCCAGGTTTATCCGCAATACTACGCGCGATGTAACCTGCTAAAATCGGAATAATTAAAGCGAAAGCACTTTGGTTTCCAATTTCCCATAACTGTGCTGCAAAGGCATTATAATGACCACTCTTTGGATCCATTGCATTCGGATGTATCATAAATACAATGGCCATGAGTATTCCGCCTGCAATAACGAGAGGCAACATATTAGAGACACCATTCATTAGATGTTTATATATCGTTTTACCAATGCCAAGTGATTCTGTCTCTCTAGACTCATCTTTTGTCTGTGGTTCAGCTTTGAATGTAGGTCGAGATGTATCAAGTGCTTGCTCAATTAAATTTTCTGGACGTTTAATACCATCCGCTACTGGAACTTGAACGACATTTTTACCGTTAAAACGATTGGTCTCAACATGAACATCTGCCGCTACAATAATTCCTGTGGCGCGCGCAATATCTTCATCTGTTAAATGGTTTTTAATCCCGCTTGCACCATTTGTTTCAACTTTGATAGGAATGCCCATTTTCTCAGCTTGTTTTTTTAATGCATCACGTGCCATATAAGTATGTGCTATACCTGTTGGGCATGCCGTAACCGCTAAAACATAAGGATCATCTTGACTCATCTGATTTTGTTCAATAGATTCTGGCGTTGTTTCATCAGAAGTTGCTTCCTCATCTGCTTCATTAATGATAGCAAGTACTGCTTCAGGTGTTTCTGCTTCTAATAATGCTGCACGTACAGACTCATCCATAAGCACACTTGATAATTTCGCAAGCGCATCAAGGTGTGTTTGAGCACCCGTATCAGGAGCTGCTATCATAAAAAAGAGGTGTGCTGGTTGGTTATCTAAACTATCATAGTCTATACCATTTTTAGATTGACCAAATGCAATCGCTGGCTCCTTTACAGCACTTGTTTTAGCATGTGGAATCGCAATACCTTCACCAATACCCGTTGAACTTAAACCTTCACGTTCATGAATTGCTGATTTAAATGATTCTAAATCATTCAGTTTACCAGCATGGTCTAACTGTTTAGCTAATGCTTCAATCACACCCTCTTTTGTTGTTGCGGATAACGTCATTGCTATTGTATCTTTTGTAAGTAATTCTGTAATTCTCATCTTTATCCCTCCGCTTCTAACTTTGTTATATTGACTTGATTTTTTAATTGTTCTATATCATCACGCTGGGCTAAATCTTCATTAAAAGCTGTTGCAGAACCAGAAGCAATGGCAAGCGCTAAGATATTATTCAATTTATAACGTTGAACATGACCTGCTATATATCCTGCTACTGTACTATCACCAGCACCGACTGTATTAATGACCTTACCTTTTGGTGCTTTAATTTGATACGCTTGTTTATGGTCTACATATAACGCCCCTGCACTTCCTAAAGAAACGAGTACAGATTGAGCACCTTTTTTAATAAGTTGTTCAGCATAATATCTTACATCTTTATTTTCACTTATTGTGACATCAAATATATCTTCTAATTCTTTTAAATTCGGTTTTATTAATAACGGATGATATGGCAAAATCGATTCAATTAAACTTTTTTCAGCATCTACTATGAGTTGTGCCCCTGTAGATTGAATACGTTCTGCAATTTGAGCATAAGTGTCATGTGATAAACTTGACGGAATGCTTCCTGCTAAAATAACCATATCGTCTTTAGTCAGTTGCTCAAGTTGTTTAAGTAATGATTGAAAGTGAATCTGATCAACATAGGGTCCCGCTGCGTTCACTTCTGTTTCATTGGCACCTTTAATTTTTACATTAATTCGTGTGTCAGCTTCTACTTTGATAAAGCTAGTCTCAATACCACTTGAATGTAGTGTTTCTTCAATCATTTGACCCGGATATCCGCCAATAAACCCTAGTGTTACTGAAGGAATATCTAACGCTTGTAAGACACGCGATACGTTGATGCCTTTACCACCTGCAAATTTCTGAGTTTTATGCGCACGGTTGAGCGAACCTGTCTCAAACTCTTCTGTATACATGACATAATCAACTGATGGATTTAATGTTATGGTATATATCATAAGTGACCTCCTAAAAATTCATAACGTTTTTCATATTGTTCAAAGTGCTCAATGTGATAAGTGCTAGGATTCGTGATAATAATTGGTGTTTCATTTTCATGTATAGTAGAAAAGTGTACTTCTCCAAATTTAGACGTATCAGCTAGAACATAAGTTTGTTGCCCTTGTTTCATTGCGGATTCCTTCACTAATGCTTCGCGCTCATCTGGTGTTGAGAGTCCACTCACAATGTCAACACCATTCACACCAAGAAAAACTTTGTCAAAGTGATAATTCTCTATAAATTGAGTAGCGCGTGCACCTGTAATCGCAAGTGTATTTGTCTTTACCTCTCCACCTACTACAATCGTATCGATACCTTCACTCAATAATTTTTCAACATGCGTCAATCCATTGGTTACGACTTTAATATTTTGAGCTTTTATGAAGGGAATCATTTCAAGAGTTGTCGATCCTGCATCTAAATAAATATAATCTCCGTCATTAATTAAACGACTCGCTATTTGTGCAATTGCGATTTTCTCATTCGTATTTTGTGACCGTTTCGTTACCAGTTCTAACTCTTTTCGTTCATCGATAAGCTTAGCACCACCGTGAACGCGTGTTAGTTTTTCTTCTTGTTGTAATTTATTCAAATCCCGACGAATCGTGGAAGCACTGCAATTCGTATACTCCGTAAGTTGTTGTAGCGTTAGAAACTGATGTGACGCTAATGTATCTAAAATAAATTGCTGTCTTTCTTCAGTTAACACGTAACCACCTCATTTCATTTATATTATAATGAATGCGCTTGCAAAATTCAATCAAATCCTTCCAAAAACAGTCTTATTCATTCATTTTTATACTTGTTTTAAATCTGTAACAGTCATTTTCTTTCATTACAAGCAAAAAAGAGTTGAAAAACTTCACAACTTAACAGTGTTTCTTTTGTTAACGTACATCACAAACACTATTACGTTGATTGTTTTTCAACTCTAATTTAAATGAAGATGATTATTATTCAGATACTGTAACATTTGCTACTTTCGCTTTACTCATTTGAATGAGGTCATCAGGACGTAATCCCATTTGAACACCACGTTGTCCACCACTTACAAAGACTTGATCAACATGATGTACTGCTTCATCAATAATTGTTGGAAAATGTGTTTTCATACCAACAGGTGAACATCCTCCACGAATATATCCTGTTACTTTTTTTAAGTCTTGCATTGGCATTAATTGAAGTTTCTTTTCGTCTACACTTGCCGCAGCTTTTTTCATATCTAAATGAGCCATAATTGGAATGACAAAAACAAAGTGTTCATGCTTATCGTTCTCAAGGACAAGTGTTTTAAATACTTGATTGACTTCTGCATTAATATTTTTTGCAACTTGATGTCCTTCTACATGTTCTTGTTCATCCACATTAAATGTTCTCATTTCATAATCAATTTTAGATTGTTCTAATTTACGCATCGCATTCGTTTTTTTCGTTTTCATTTACAAACCTCCTCTTTGAATGTCTTGCGTCATTAAACGCTTCACTACCTTTTCGTCTGACTGAGGGTGATCGTATTGCATAAATTCTTGGATAATCATATCATGCTGCACATGTTGTTTTTCTAAAATCCTTGTTGCAATCATTGATGCATCTGGATGTACACGAGTAATACTGTCGAGCTTTTCTATATCAAAATAAAAGCCAACGGACTGATTATAGTTCGATATATCTTCTTCTAATACTAGAATTAGACGATTAAGATGTGCATAGTCAAAAATAGCAGATGAATAGTCCGTAATTAATACATCAGCGATTAAATACAATTCTTGAATATCAACTAAACTATTATCAAAACAGTGAATACGTGGATGCATATTTTGATATATCTCTTGCATATGGCTTTCATTTGGGTGTAACTTTACAATCAATTCATAATGCTCTGGTAATGTTTCAATCAATGCTATTAAATCCAGTTTTGATATACGTTCGCGTTTATTTTGTCGCCAAGTCGGACAAAATAAAATATAGTGCTTAGTAGAATCTTTCTTGAATAAATATTTTTCTTGGATTGTCATTCGTTTTTCATCATTTACTTGATATAACACACTATTTCGAGGTGCACCTTCTCGCCATATATTCAAACTTAGATGCTGTTTTAAGTTAAATGCAGATGTAATGAGCTTTTCATAAAATGCAGAAGACGATAAAACAATATCCCATTTTAGCATTCTTGGAAAAAATGCTTCTGATTGCTTTTGACGTTCTACTTTATCATTCAAGTCATAAACCATCCTCTTTAGTGGAAAACCATGCCACGTTTGAATCACTTGCTGTTCAGGGTGTTTTACGAGTCTATCCCACAGATTACCATTAACTACAACATATTTACATTGTTCAAAAGCTTTAATATAAGCCTTCGAACCAAAGCGTATTGGTACCATATGATGTCGTCGAATTTCCATATCAACCAAATCATTCACAGCACTAACGTAAATCCGTGCATCAGGATATAATCTTTGAAAAGCTAAAGCGATGTATTTCGGGTCTCCAGAGAAATTTTTACCGTGGAATGATTCTATAAAAATATGATGAGGTGAAACGTTTCGCTTACGATTCTGATGGTCTTTGAATTTTGATTCAATTTTAAAAATGTTACGTCTCACTTTCTGATAGCCCTTAACACTTTTTATTGAAGGCTTTGGTATTAATGAAAGTAAACGTTTGCTGCGTGTGATTGAGCGTTTTGACACACCTGTATAGTAATAACGACGTGCTTTTGGCTTTGGCTTTACTAATACATTAGTGTTGTGTTGTCCACTCATTAAGAATGTCTGTTGAATGAGTTGTTGTGCATAATTCTCAGTAGAAAATTGTTCTTGAAACTGTGTAATATCTGCCTGACGCTCATCTTGTGTATAAGGATGATCAAATATCTCTTTAAGCACCTTGTAATCTGCTTCATATTCTTTATCAAGCCAAGATACGCCATTAAAATGACGGTAGATTGATTGTAAAACATCATCATTTCCCGGGAAAATTGCTACACGATTACCGCTTCCAATTGCCTCTAATATCGAGTACCCTAAAGTTTCATAATTAGAAACTGAAATATAAATATAACTTTTCGGTGAGGGTTTATTGATATGCACATGATCTTGTAATTGATAATAGTCAATTAACCGTTCATATAGCGAAAGTGATGGTCCATACCCTTCTAAATATAAATGTACATCATTTTCTAATCGCGTATGAACTATATATTTCATTAACTGAATTGCATAAGAAATATCTTTAATAGCATCTTCAAATCTTGCTTTAATTAATAAATTTTTCGTATTAGGTTTCGGCTCAGGATGAAGTGAAATATGAGATGTATTCACATACATTGGAAATACGTAAGGGTAGTCAAATTGTTTTTGAAAAGCTTTAGCAATGTCTAATGTACTTACTCGTATCGCATCCATCGCATCTAGACCTAAATCTTGATCTGCTTTAATTAAATGGAGCGGTCCATGCACCTCCCCTAAGATGACTATATTATTTTGGTAATATTTGACCTCGCGTGCAAGATGAAAGAAATCTTCTCGCGTTAAAATCAGCATATCTGCATTTAAAATAGATGATAACCCTTTAAAATGGACAAACTGAACCTGTTTAAGAAATGTTCCTACATTTGAGATTAAAGACTTAAGATGACTATTTCGAAAACCAACATAATTCACATACGTTACTTCATGGCCCGCTTCAACTAACGCTTGTATCAAATTTAAATTACTACGTGACGTACCGCCCTTCTGAAAGATGTGGTGCCCTAATATTTTAATATGCATATCTTATCCGCCTCTCACGTTATTCTCACCAGTAAATTATAACATGGAATACCCCTCTATTCGCTGTTCGTTCAAATGCAAAAGACAGTATCCACTTGTTTTTAAGCGTTTTGTTCTCTATGACGATATAACATTTTTTCAATCCAAATGACTCCACAACCTAAGAGCATAAATAGAATTGACATCATTAAAGGATATTCAATATTTACGTCATACAATCCTCCTGCAATGAGAGGACCGATAAAGTTCCCCATGCTTGTGAATGTAGAATTAAGACCCCCTGCAAACCCTTGACGATTACCTGCAATGTTAGAAAAGTAATTTGTTAATGCTGGACGAATTAAGTCAAATCCTATAAACACAACGAAACATATTACCATGACATGCCAATACGAGTGTGCAAAAATTAAAATAAATAAAATAAATGCTGAGTAAATCAAAGCATAAATAATGAAAGTGAGTTCACTAAAAAATTGAATCAGCTTATCAAATAAGAAAATTTGAAATACTGCACCGACAACACCACCACCTGTGATAGCGATAGAAATATCAGCGGGTTTAAAATTCATTTTATCAGCAGTATATAGAGGGAATAGTGTTTCAAAAGCTGATAATCCTAACGCCAAAATCAACGTTAAAATAGCGGGTGTAATAAATACTTTAAGATTAATTTTTTCAAGTTGATGTGGGTCCAATTGTGGAAATCCTTGTGACGTTTCTTTTTTAGGTTGATGTACAAAGATAACTGTACCTATAAAAGCAAATACTCCTAATATACCGGCGAATAAAAAAGGTAAACGATGTGAGATTTCACTTAAAAATCCTCCTGCGCCTGGTCCCAATATAAATCCTGCCGAGATAATCGCAGACATATATCCAAAGTTGCGCGCTTTATCTTGTCCTGGAGATAAATCTGCAATGAGTCCAGTTACACCCGGCATAACCATACCTGCACTCATCCCTCCGAGTATTCGAGAAATAATCAATAAACTAAAAGTTTGCGATGCGGCGAATAAAAACTCAGAAATACTAAATAACATTAAACCAATACAAATAATTAACTTTTTTCCTAGACGGTCTGCAAGTGTTCCGCCAAATGGGGAAATCACCATTTGCGCAAGTGCAAATGCAGCTACTAAAATACCAAGATCTGACCCTGTTAATCCTAAATCTTTTAAATAAACAGGTAGAACAGGAATAACAAGACCAATGCCGAGGAATACTAAAAATATATTTAAGTATAATATGATAAATTGTTTATTCACGTTCTGCTTCCTCCTTTTTTCGGTATTAAAATATTAGAACATTATATAATATTTGCCTTCTATATTAAAGTCTACGACACCATTATTTCATTATTAACCTTTAATATCTATATGTCATTCACACAAATATTTGAATCATAGCACTAATCATTGTATGCTAAATGCCTCATGGTTTAAGGAGGTCTTGATTGTGAAAGCCCGAAATATCGCACGTATTATGTATATTGTGCTTATGAGTATTATATTTCTATTACCTAATTACTATCGCTTTACATTACTTAATATGACGCTTGCCTATATACCTTTAGAGCTCGCTTTCTTATTAAAATTATTTATACCACGCCGCTCTTTTGAATGGCCTTTCTTTATCATATACATATGTGTCTTTATTTTGATGTTACCTAATACTTTTTATATGCTAACTGATTTAATCCATCTGAATCAGTTTCAATTTGCTTTTCTGTCAGGCATTGTCTTATATGAGTGGGTTCATTTTACGCTTCTCTTACTTGCTGTGATGTTTGCAATGTTTTGCTACATTCTTATTATTATCGAACTGAACCGACTTCCATTTTCAAAATGGATTCGGCTATCTATTATCATCAGCGTACTATTTTTAAATAGTTTAGGTATTTACATTGGGAGATTTTTACGTTTTCATACGGTACATGTCATCAACCATCCATTCTCTGTACTCATCTCCACAGTCCAAGCTATTGATGGCAAGGCCTTATTATTTATATTAATGCTCACATTACTACAAGTATTTTTATTATGTTGTGTGAAGGGGGTACGTATGAAACAATGATTTCAATTTATTTTATAATGTGGATCATCTTAACACAATCATGTATCGCGTTCCTCTTTTATCGCATGGGTTGGTCTTTAGTATCTTGTATCTTAATCGGGTTGTTGCCTTTTGGTATAAGTTTATTTTTAATTCAAATTTTTTATTATGAACGCTTTTATCCAAATTGGTCAGTCCCTTTTAAAACTAAGATACATCTAAAATATGCTTATCTCTTAACAATTTCACAATTCATTGGTTTGTATTTAGTTGTTTTTGTCTTTGGAGTTACGTCTTCATAACTTGAACAATACTTTTCAGTATAGTCTTATTCTAGAGTTTATATGATATCTAAAGGATAGTGTTGAATAACGCAAAAAATGATAGAATAATTTTAAGGAAAAATACTTTTGGAGGTTAGAGATGAATCGCTTTCATACAAATAAAGTAGCTTGGCGTGATCTGTGGGCTTTTTTAATTTATTTTTTAGCTAGTAATATCATACCTATTTTTATTTTTTGGGTATTAGAACTTAAACCTAATCAAATATCTAGCCCTTTATTTTTAACCGGAGTGGGAATATTGTCCTCCCTTTTAGTTATATTATATCTCGCATGGTCACATCGCCATCAATTACGTAACCAAATGAAAAATCACTTCGTCCATTTAAAGCATAGTATTAAATTAATTTTGGTAGCTTACATTGTTTACATGATTGCAAACATCATTACAAATATATTAATGGGATTTTTACCTCAAAAGTGGCAATATACGGATACTGGAAATCAAGAAGCGCTAAAAGTGTTATTCGAGGACCCTAAAATTTTGCCTCTTGTATTTATAAGTATCGCCATACTGACACCGATAACAGAAGAATTATTATTCAGACATATCGTTATTGGGGAATTAGGAAAGAAATTTGGCTTTATAACAATGGGACTTATTTCAATTGTGTTTTTTGCAGCAATGCATCTTTTCGCAGCTGTATCTCCTTTTGAAGCCATCCCTTATCTACTTATGGCAACAATGTTTGTTGTGGTTTATATTAAAAGTGGTGGCAACATTCTTGCGTCCATCGCTTCACACATGCTTGTAAATTCACTAGCATTTTTTGCGATTGTAGCCCAAATGTATAGTTAAAATAAAGTTGAGATGAATGGAATACTAAAGTATCATTCCTTTCACCTCAACTTTTCTATTCTGTGACTCGCTTACTTTAAGATTCTTTAAGTGATGATTTTACATTTTTCACTGCTTCAACAGATGCTTTAAACTGTTCCTTTTCAGATTCGTTTAAATCGAGTTCGATAATACGCTCTACACCATTTGCACCAAGAATTGTGGGTACTCCGATATATAATCCATCGAGTTGATATTCTTGTTCACAGTATGCAATAGTAGGCAGTACTCTCTTTTCATCCATTAGAATCGCCTTAATCATCTCGTAAATTGCTGCAGAAGGTGCGTAATACGCTGAGCCATCTCCTAGCAATTGTACAATCTCAGCACCGCCTTTTCGCGTTCTTTCTATAATGGCTTCGATCTTATCTTGTGGCATAAGCTCATCAAGTGGTACACCGTTTACATGACTGTGTCTGATTAAAGGTACCATTGTATCTCCGTGTCCGCCTAGCACCATACCAGTCACATCATTAACTGCCACATTAAGCTCGTCGGCTATGAATGTTTTAAAACGCGCTGTATCAAGTACACCAGATTGCCCTATAACACGATGACTTGGAAAACCTGAAGTACGATAAACCGTATAAGTCATCGCATCAACTGGATTTGTTAATACAATAATCGTACAATCAGGTGAGTATTGAGTTATTTTAGCAGTTACATCTTTCATTACCGCTTCATTTGTTTGTACTAAATCATCACGACTCATCCCTGGTTGACGTGGCACACCTGCTGTAATCACAACAATATCGGAATCTTTCGTTGCTGCATAATCTATAGTTGATGTCACATGTGTGTTAAAACCTAAAATCGGTCCACTTTGAGCAATATCTAACGTTTTACCTTTCATCGCATTTTCATTCTTCTCTCGATCTACTAAGACAACATCCGCAATATCTTGTGTTGCCACTATAAACGCAAGTGTTGCCCCCGTATGACCTGAACCTATAATTGATACCTTTTTACGTTTCATTTATAACCATCCCCTTTGATTGCTATCTTCATGTTTATTATAACATTAATGAAACTCACACACGTTTTCAACATAGGTAAATTATTATCAATACGTGTTAATTAAAATTTAAACATCATATAGATTAAAAGCGCTAACGCTCCAGCCATACACAAAGACATGATTAAAAGATATAAAGTAATTCTTCCATATTTTAATAAAAAAGCGACAAACATAATAATCACGTTATATGCAGTAAAGATTGCAAAAAATGTAACAAGGACAACTGGTATCGGCATAAAAATAAAAGTTAGCGCAATCACTATACCGAAAATGATATAAGGAATTGCAATAAGATTTCTTCCAAAGCGACTACGTTTTTTTCTCTCCAACTCATTCATTAAACTATTCTCCTTTAAGCATCTAAGACAATACGCTTCATGTACAATTCATTTTAGAGCACAGTTCACTTCTTGCTTAATGCGCTCATTTATAATTCAATCATGGTATATCATAGCCTTGAGCTGCAGTATAAATATCAAACCACTCTTGATCACGAAGTGTAATATCCAGTCCCTCAATCACTTCATCCACGCGTTCAATACGATGAGTGCCTATGATAGGCATTATCTGAGCAGGATGTTTTTTAAACCATGCACTTACAATAGCACCGACTGAAGTACGATGTGTTTCAGCAATTCTTTTCAAAACAGGTAAAACACGCTTAGAAATTGGATCTTGGGTATCAAATAATTTCCCACCAGCGAAAGGCCCCCATGCCATTAATTTGACATCTTCTTTATACATATCATCGATTAAACCATTATGAAAGGCGTCTAGATGATATGGTGAGACCTCGATTTGGTTGACAGCAATATGAAACTTATCATCTTTAAGACATTGATTAAGCAGTTCATATTGTGAACGCTCGAAATTAGAAACACCAAAAGATAATACTTTACCTTCTTGAACTAAATCTTTAAGTGCATCTGTAATTTGACATGGCTGCATGAGAGGAGACGGTCTATGTACAAGTAAAGAATCAATATGATCCACATTTAACATTTTAAGAGAGCGCTCTACTGAACGTTTAATGTGTTGTTTGCTTAAATCATAACGATGCTCTGTTTGATCTTCGTAAATTGCGTTAGGTTGAACAATTCCACATTTTGTGACAATCTCTATCGAATCACGCAATTCGGGAGAAAGTTTTAAAGCATCCCCAAAAGCACCTTCTGTTGTGTATTTTCCGTATATGTCTGCATGATCCATAGTTGTAATCCCTTTTTCAACAAGTTGGTTTAAAAATCGATTCATTTCTTGAGGCGTCATTGCCCATTGTTCAGCACGAAAAAAACCTTGAATAATTCTTGAGTAAGATACATGTTGATTGATTTGAATGCGTTCCATACGTACACCCCTTCATATTTATACTTTAGCTAAATTGTAACATATCTAATTGGTTTCTTAGCCTTGTTGTATCTAATTGTTCACCAATTATCACAATTGTATTAGGCATATTTGTTTCATCAATCACATCAAATAATGGAATATGATTTGCCATTTGCACTAGGATCGTTTGATTAGGTGAATTACGGAATTCAACAAACCCTTTTAGCCTTAAAATATCATCAGGTAAGTTCAGTAAAAATTTCAAGAATGCTTCTTGATCAATCGGATTATTAAAGACATATTTTAAACTTTGATAATGAGCATGAGTATGATGATGGTCATTAAATATTTGACTTTTTTGTTGTTCTAATGCACCTTGTGTTACTGTATTTTGAACCACACCATATGTAGTCGTACTAATTGCACAATATGGAGAAATACGTTTAACTTCATCGATAAGATTTTGTTGTTGTATCATATCTTTCAATTGATCGACTTTATTAATATAAACATGTTGGCTTGCTTTAATTTGATCTTCCATTAATTGCTGAGTTTGAGTTGTTAAAGTATCTCTTTCTAAAAATCGAATGCTGTCAAGTATACAAATGGTCTCTGGGTACTCTATTAATCCTTCTAACATAATATCTTGACATGCCATCAAAATATCAATGGGGTTTGCTACACCAGATGCTTCAATTATGATTCGGTCAACATGTTGTTTTGCAAGTTGGTAAATTTGAGCAACTAAGTCGCTTTGCAAATCACAACACACACAACCTTGTGTCATCGATATTTTTATATCATTTTGATTTAAAATACGACCATCCACATCAAAATCACCAAATTCATTCACAATTAGTGCAACTTTCTCATCATTTTTTAATATTGACCTCATATAATGTTCTAAGAATGTGGTTTTACCACTTCCTAAAAATCCGTTAATAATCGTAATTGTAGTTTTATTTTCTAACATTTTATTACACCTCTCTTAAATAATCGACAAATCTGTTATAATGTATGTGTAACACTGGCTTTTAGCTTGATTAACTTTGTGTAATCTTCTAAAATTACTGCATGAGGTTAGGACAATAAGAACATATGTGTTCCAACCCATGGATTTAAGAGGGAGCGACTTAAATCAACTCAATTATGGACGGATCCCTATCCGTGAAAAAGAGAAATACGGATCAAATGTTTGGAGGAGAACTATTATGTCTGACCATTTAAACTTAAAAGAGCAAGTATGCTTTAGTTTATATAACGCACAACGTCAAGTAAATCGTTATTATTCAAATGCTATCTTTAAAAAGTATAACTTAACGTATCCTCAGTTTCTTGTTTTAGAGATACTATGGGATGAATCACCTGTAAATGTTAAAAAAGTAGTTACTGATTTAGCTTTAGATACAGGTACTGTTTCACCTTTGCTAAAGCGTATGGAACAAATGGATTTAATTACTCGGGAACGTTCTGAAATTGACCAACGTGAAGTTTACGTACACTTAACTGACAAGAGTAAAGCGATGCAATCTCAATTAAGCAACGCATCTGAAAAAGTTGCAGAAGCATCATCTTTATCTCCTGATGAGATTAAAGAATTAAATCGTTTACTTGAAAAAATCATTACTGCTTTTAGTGAATCAAAATAATATCTAAATATATAAGTTGGGATATTTTCTATAATATACCATCTTATTTGTTTTGTTTTATAAATTTCATTAACAGAGTAGCGTTAAACTATGTAAATCATGAGGGTAAAATAAAGCACCTTTTTAAAGGTTGGGATATCGCAACTTTTTCTTTTACTACATCTTAATCCCAATCCGTTTCCAATCACATTTAGAGGCTTTATTTTCACCCTCTTTTTATGTCTACATCTATTGATTAATCCTGTTCTTTTTTCTTATAAAATCGTCCGGTGTTGTATCATTCACCACTTGCCCCTCTTTTATTTCAATCACACGATCAAATTCTTGAATATAAGCTAAGTCATGTGTCGCTACAATGAGTGTTTTAGCATAATCATGTAATACTTTCATAATATGATGTGAATGCTTATGATCCAAGCTAGACGTCGGCTCGTCAACAATCCATATCGAAGCATCTCTTAGAAGTAATCGAGCTAATGCGAGTCGTTGAAACTCTCCACCAGATAAAGCTGTTCTATTCATCGTAATTTCATGATGTAATGGTACATACGACAACCCAACTGTTCTTAACACTTTACGATAATCGTCGTCACTTGCTTCATTTAATAAATTATCACGTACTGTACCATCAAAGAAATGAGGATTTTGTAATAGTATATTCAAATGTGATAAGTAATCTCTTGTATCTATCTGTTTGATATTTCGCGTCCCTACATAGCATTCTCCTTCTGACACTTGATATAACCCCATTAAAATCCTTAATAAAGATGACTTGCCTGACCCTGAACTACCTACTATTGCGATATGTTCTCCTTTATAAATCTTTAAGTTAATATTTTTAAGACTCGGACGTTCTCTATATTCATAAAACATTGTAACATCTTGAAGTGACCATAATAATGCATGTTGTTCTATTTCTTGAATCCCACTCTCTTCAGTTCCTTCTAAATTAGAACGCATACTTGTGACTGTTTCTATCTCGTTTTTCGCTAAGTCAGTTTCTCCTTTATAATAAGGAACTTGTGTCATTGAAACGAGTTGCTCTAACAACGTTAAAATCATTAAAATCATACTGGTGATATATATCGCATCTAATGTGTGGTGTTTAATTTGATATATTCCTAACAGCAAACTAACAATTAATGCGACCATACTTACAATATTCGATAAATAGGCATAATATATATGAAATGTTTGTTCTCGATGCTCAGCTTGGTTTAATTGTTGCTCTATAGCATCTAAACGGTGTTGATGTAAATGCACACTGTTAAAACGGTTCAACTCATACTGTCCTAAGACATGATTATAATAATGCTTCATCAAATCTTGCTGTTTAATATTTACGTTTTCTTTAATTACACGTGCTTTACGTGCAAAGAGCCATGGCATGACAAATAATGACAACAACATCGTAAATCCAATAATCAAGCTGTGAATCCAGCTTATAAAATAAAATACAATCATTGATATCAGGGTGATTAAACTGATTACAATCGGTGGATAATAAACACGCAAATAAATATTTTGAAGAGATTCTACACTTGTGACCATACGACTGAGTAAGTCACTAGCTTTAAAATATTTAAACACATTTGGAACTATAGGTGTCAGCCCCTTAAATAATTTCACACGTACATCTCGTAGCATCGTAAAGGTTGCCCTATGTGAATATAATCTTTCAATATAGCGTGTAATCGCACGTAGAAAACCAAATAACTTTACAGTTACAATTAAGCCCATCAACGCATATAAAGGTGCACCTAATGCACTTTGAGTAATCATGTAACCGCTCAAGAAAAACATACTTAAAAGTACCAATCCACTAATAACACCTATAACAATTGCAATCCAAAGATCTTTGTTTTGCTTAATCTGATGATATTGTGTGTGCCTCGACATCAACTCACCCCTCTCTTTTCAAACTTATGATAATGACACATCAATTTGTGTATCGTCAGATTTAATTTCACCATTTTGTAAATAAATACGGCGTGTTGCATCTCGTATAGTTTGTTGACGATGTGCAATAGTCAAACGCGTCGTCTCCTTGAAATGTTTTGATAATACGTGTTGAATAATCATTTCAGTATCTATATCTAATCCAGTAAAAGGTTCATCTAATACTAAAAATTCAGGTTTCATAATAAGTAATCTAGCAAGTTCGATACGTCTCATTTCACCACCTGAAAGCATTTCTCCTCCTTCACCAATATACGTATGGATGCCTCTTTCCAGCTGTCGAACTACATGATCCAATTGAACTTCTGATAAAACACGCTGAATTTCCGATTCTTCAACTTTATGAAACATCGCTACATTCTCAGCAATTGTGGCATTAAATATATAAGGATATTGTGCTAAGTAACCTATACGTAAATCGTGAGCATTATATATAACTGTACCAGAATAAGGCCTTAATTCTCCTAAAATCAACTGAACTAAGGTCGATTTCCCCGAGCCACTTGGTCCAACTAAAGCAATATGATCACCTTTATTGATATTAAAATTTATATTTTTTAATTGCCACTGCTCACTTTCATCATACTTAAAATTCAAGTCTTTTACGCGTATAAGTGCAGTCTGAGTATTATCAACAGTTAAAAGCGATGCATACTTTACATTGTTTTGAAGCATTTCGTTCACAACTTCACTTGCCCCTTCACTTTCTTTACCTGTATGAAAGGCTTGACCTAAATCTTTAATTGCATTATAAAACTCAGGAGCCATAATCACTGCAATCGCAGCTATTTCAAAAGTTATTGACTTAAATACAATGAGGCTTAGTCCAACTTCTAAGGCAATAATCCCTATTCCTAACATACTGATGAATTCTAACATTAAACTAGAAAGAAACGCACTTTTTAAAATAATCATCGTTTTATCACGAAATTGTGTACTCTCTTTATAAACTGTATTTTCAGCTTGGACTGTGCGATTGAAGATTTTTAATGTTTCTAATCCTTTAGTTAATGTTAAAAAACGGGCGCTAAAG
This sequence comes from Staphylococcus canis, assembly GCF_016238445.1. Classification (GTDB taxonomy): domain Bacteria; phylum Bacillota; class Bacilli; order Staphylococcales; family Staphylococcaceae; genus Staphylococcus; species Staphylococcus canis. The sequence continues at coordinate 27,793 of NZ_JABANU010000001.1, read as the reverse complement.
TGATTTAAAAAGGTCATTTGATCTTTAGCATCATCACGTGTTTTTAACCCAAATACAATATAAAAGACAGGTATAAATGGTGCTGTAACAATCATAATCAATGCGGTTGGTAAATGAATAAATACCATTGTGATGATAATAGCTAATGGAATCATCATAGATTTGAATACTTGAGGGATGTATACGCGATAAAATGGTAGCATTTCAGACAATGTGTGTGTAGCTGTTGTCAGTCGAGCACCTACATTCCCCTTACTGTACTGATGAAGTAATTGCTTACGAATCATTACACGTACTCGGTAACTCAGTCGCTCACCTGTAAAATCATTCAAAAACGACATTGTCGCACGGATGAATAATGCAAAACTTAACACGATGATAAGCAAAAGCCAATTGGTTTTGACATTAAACAACAAGTGATTTAATAGTTTACCTATTAAAATATTTTGTGTTACCACAGCAATGGCCAGAATCATACTTATACCTAACATCATCGCTGGATACTTATAAAATGGTTTCATCCATTGATTAAGTTGCTTCACCTTTAATCACCTCCATTGAAACAAATCGTAATCATTATTGTACATGTTCTCTAATTATGTTTCAGTTATAGCCACTCTATATTCTCAAATTCATATCGTATTTTTGTCAGACTTTTGACTGAAAATAGAATTTATTTAAGACAACTCTCAAAAAATTATGCTATGATATGCTATATTGTATGTTAAAAATCTATCTGTAAAGAGGTACTTGTATGTTAATTTTCGAACTTATTAAAGCGCTAATTTTAGGTATTGTAGAAGGATTAACAGAGTTTGCACCAGTATCTTCTACTGGTCACATGATTCTAGTAGACGATATGTGGTTAAAGTCTGAAGAGTTTTTAGGACCTGAGTCTGCATTTACGTTTAAAATCGTTATTCAGCTCGGTTCAGTGTTTGCAGCAGCATGGGTTTTTCGTCATAAATATTTCGAAATGCTACATATCGGAAAATATAAACCAGAACATAGAGAAGGACTACGTTCTAAACCACGTCGCCTTAAAATCACGCATATTTTAGTAGGTATGATTCCTGCCGGAGTATTGGGATTCCTATTTGATGATTTAATCGAAAAATATTTATTCAGTGTACCTACTGTGTTAATTGGGTTATTCTTAGGAGCAATTTACATGATAATTGCCGACAAATTTAGCCGACACGTACGTAGACCTATGAATGTTGACGAAATCACATATTTCCAAGCATTTGTTATTGGTTTGTCACAAGCCATTGCAATGTGGCCAGGCTTTTCACGCTCAGGTTCAACAATTTCAACAGGTGTTTTAATGAAATTAGATCATAAATCTGCTTCCGACTTTACATTCATGATGGCTGTGCCTGTCATGTTAGGTGCAAGTGGACTTTCAATTATTAAACATCTAAACTATATTGAACCTTCACATATTTTGTTTTACATTTTTGGATTCATCGCAGCCTTTGTAGTCGGCTTTATCTCAATTAAAACTTTCTTAAAATTAATTCAAAATGTTAAATTATTACCTTTTGCGATTTATCGTATTGTACTCGTTGTAGTTATCGCAGTTGTTTACTACGGCATTATTAAATAAACCGCACACGCTATACGATGAAATATGCTTAAAAACATTTAATTTGGACTGGTCTTTCGAAATAAAAGTGCCAGTCCATATTTCATATCAAACTCCCTCTCAATGCTATCTGCACTTGATATTAAGCGTTTATTTATCATTAAGTTTGGGTAAAGAATCTAGAGTATCTCAAAATTGGAGGCAACGTTCATGAATAAAACAATTAAAACCATCGTTAATGTTCTACCTATATTTCTAGTTCCTTTAGTTGTAGAACGAAAAAAAGCAAAAGCGCATCCTGATGTTCAAAAAGCAAAAAACGCTACTATACACACATCTAAAACTATTGCGCATAAAACGGGTGAAATCACATATCGCGTCAAAGACAAAGTTGCTACAAATTCTAATCGAATTAAAGACAATGTTGTTATGCGTAAACGTCGTCATGACTACAATAAAGCAATGAAAAAAGAAGCTGAATATCAACGTGCGTTACGCCCTGAAAATGTTCGTAAGCGTGGCGAAAAACTTCAAAAAGAAAATCGTGATGAAATTAGTAAAATGAATAAAAAATTACGCAAAACAATCGAACAGCGTCATAAAGCTGAGGAAAAATTAGCTGAAAAGCGTCAAAAAGATTTACGTAAAAATATGGAAAAAATGCAGAAATACGAAACAAAACATCATAATGTACCACGTCCAATTGATGAAAAAACTGAAGCTCGTGGTCAAAAAATTGAAAAGCAAAATAAAAAAGAAGTTAATCAAATGAATAAAAAGCTTCAAAAATCGATTGAAAAGCGTCACAAAGAAGAACAAAAACGCGAAGATAAACGTCAAAAAGACTTACAGAAAAATATGAAAAAAATGCAAAAACATGAAGAAAAAGTAGGTGACGTCCCGCGTCCAGTTGATGAAAAAACTGAAGCTCGTGGTCAAAAAATTGAAAAGCAAAACAAAAAAGAAATTAATAAAATGAACAAAAAGCTTCAAAAATCGATTGAAAAGCGTCACAAAGAAGAACAAAAACGTGAAGATAAACGTCAAAAAGATTTACAGAAGAACATGAAAAAAATTCAAAAACATGAAGAAAATGTAAAAGAACGTGAAGTGGATCTTCAAAATAAAGCAATTCAAGACAATGTTAAAAGTACAACTCAAGACAATGATAACCATCGCATTAAAACACTATCTGAATTGCATACACTTGAATCACAATCAGGCGAAAAACCTTATAGTCACTCACCTCAAACAAATCAACCCACTTCCAAACCTGTAACACAACGAACTTTAGAACAAACACGTGTTGATAATGAACTCGAAAATGCCTCATTATTCGAGCAACATTATCGTAATATGGAAGATAAAGCGTCAAAAAGTAACACATTGCGTCAGGATAAAAAGTTAAATCGAACTTCAAAAAAATCTTTAGATCAACAAAACAAATAATGCGTATACTCATTGATGGTGATGCCTGTCCAGTCGTCGATTCTGTTATAAGATTGACGACTGGTTCAGGTGTTTTAGTTTATATTTATAGAAGTTTCGATCACTTTTCAAATCAAGTTTATCCTGAGCATGTTAAAACGCATTACGTTGACGGTGGACGAGATGCTGTTGACTTTTCTATTATCCAAAACGTTCAATCGCAAGATATTGTAATCACACAGGACTATGGTTTAGCAAGTTTACTATTAAACAAAGCTCAACACGTGATACACCATAATGGTCGTATTTATACACAAAGCAATATCGATCAACTACTCGCCCAACGTTACTTTAGCCAACAAGAACGCCGAAAAAAGCATAGACATAGTAAAGGACCTAAACCTTTCAACGAGAGACAACGTAAACATTTTGAATCACAATTATCCAAATTATTGAAAATTACGATATGATATCGTTCACAACTATTAAAAGGAGGCACATCAATGATTAAACGAATCGCGGTTTATTGTGGTGCTAGTAAAGGAAAAAATGAACAATACCTTAAAGATGCCTATGCATTAGGCAAATACTTCGCTGAACATAATATTGAATTAGTGTTTGGGGCTGGATCAGTGGGTATCATGGGAGCCATACAAGATGGTGTATTAGACCATGGTGGAACTGCAATTGGTGTCATGCCCAAATTACTGGACGAACGTGAAATTACAAGCCAAAAAGTATCTCAGCTCATTCTCGTTGATAGTATGCACGAACGAAAACAAACAATGGCAGACCTTGCTGACGCATTTGTCATTGCCCCTGGTGGAGCTGGATCTTTAGAAGAATTTTTCGAAGTGTATAGCTGGGCTCAAATCGGGCTCCATCAAAAACCAATCGGGATATACAATACACAACAATTTTACACGCCACTCAATAACTTAATCCAGCACATGATTAAAGAAGGCTTTATAGATGAAAAGTATACAAACCTAGCTCCTTTATACGAAACACCAAAACAACTCTTAGAAGGACTCCAGCAAGCCAAACCATTCACAACCCGAACATACAACTAAGGTCATTGAGGAAGCGATTAGCGTTTAAGCAGAACGACAGCAACGCTCAAAACTAGTTTTAGTTTTGAAGCGGAGCGAAAGTTCTGCCGAGAACGCTGCTTTGTAACACCGTTCACAGATTCTCACCGTATATCGCCAAGGTCATTGAGAAAGTGCTTAGGATTCTAAAGAACCACTAACGTATAGGACTCTAATCTATCGGTTTTTCAACCTTAACTCCATACATTAGTGGTTATGAATCTTTTTTCATTCTATAGTTCTTTTCGATATCTTACTTGATTTTTTAGTACATGAGCTGCACTAAGGTTTGGTTTTTCGAATGTATCATATAATGTCATACCTATTTTTTCCATAACTCGAATAGAAGGACGGTTCTTTTCCGCTGCTAAAGCATACACTTCTTGAATCCCTTTGGACTGTGCATAGTTTAAAACTGCTTTAGCTCCTTCTGTCGCAAGGCCATTCTCCCAAACTTCAGGTATGAGACGCCAACCAATTTCATAAAATGGGAGTTCCTCAAATCGATAATCACTTTCTTTCGGAATATAATTTAGGCCAATAAATCCAATCCAACTTTTAGTTGCTTTTAGCTCAACTGAAAATAAACCAATTTGATGTTGCTTTAAAGTCGCTTTCATTGCTTCAAAATCCAGCTCTGATTTGCGATAACTTAACAAACTCGGAAAATACTGACGCGCTTTCCGATTCGCGTTTAACTTTTGAAGATGTATAAGGTCATCTTTTTCCCAATCTCGCAAATTTAAGCGTTCTGTTTCGATGTAGACTGTCACAGTCTCACCCCTTCCAAAACAAAACTTATATAATAAATAGGAGTAAGGTAAAAATCCTTCAATACCATTGAATTTTTACACTTCACTCCTATCACTCTAGAAGTTCACCTAATTTTCATTTTATACTTTAAATACGCTATGATTAAGCTTTAGAAATATAGCTCACCAATTGAATTGTAACTGGTTTTTCTTTAATACGTTCTAAGTTTTGACCTTTTTTTGTTGTAAAAACTGCATCAACACTATCATTTCTATGATCTAAGTGATATGTCGCTACATACGTCTCCCAATCATGCTTAAAATTAGGTTTTAGCGCAATCGAACGTTTTACATCAGCTGTTGAATGCTTTACAGAATATCCTGTCACTTTCTCCAATTCACGTCCCAATTCATTTAAGCTCATTTCGCGCCCTTCTAATTTTTCAAAACTTTTTTCATGCATGTTCTTGTCCCTCTCTTCTCAATCGTTGATATATGAATGTTATTACCCTATATCTTGGCAAATCAAACGCTCATCAGATTCACTTCGTTTTTAAGATAAATCCTTAGTTAATGTAGATTCTAATGTGTTGTTTCAGTGGTATCAGTCTCTACTTTAGAAGTTGAACCTGAACCATGAGCATTTGACTGTTCACTATCCATATTATCTTTTTTATTATCTTTATGACTATCTTGCTCTTCTTTCGATGACTTACCTTTATCAATATCGTCTTGTACGTTTTTGATTTCTGTATCTAACTGATTACTTTTATCTTTCAATTGTTTATTTTCTTTTTTCAATTCCTTCTGTTCTTCTTTTAAGGTTTTAATTTCGTCTTGTAACTTGTCTTTTTCACTGTTACCACAACCCGCTAAAATAAGCGACGCTGCGATACAAGTCATCCATATCTTTCTCACATTGTTTCGCTCCATTATTCATCAATTACACTTATTTTAGCATGTTTCAGTTTCTTTCGCATACTGAAATTAACCTTCAATACGCTTCGCCATCACAATTTTTTCTTTCTTGTATCCTAATTGTGTATTTAATTCAATCATCGCGTGATTATCCATTCGAACTGTACCAACTAACTGTTCTGCTCCTACTGACTTTGCCCATTCTTCTACTTCTTTTTTAAGTCGTGTAGCCACTCCATTTGAACGATAGCTAGGATGAACAAATAGCGATTCTATTACTACTTGCTTTAGCGGTTGATCGTAGTGAGCCCAAATATAAGCCGTTAAATGCGCTCGCTGACTTTCTTCTACTAATATATACTCTTTACTATATTGAAGTCGTTGATTAATCATTTCTTCATAGAGACTCATCTGTAATCGTGAAGGCGTAACAGGAGTCGTTGGGTCATCGCCAAGTAATTGTGCATGTAAATGTGCAATTTCATGAATGTATTGTTGATCATTAATATCAATTTGTTTCACAATATCACCTTCTTATATTGATTTATCTTTCATTAATCGTCATAATGGATACATCTTAATAGTAGTAAATTAGGAGGTGATGGTATGAAATCAACGCATGAATTAATGAAAGAAAACAATGTAAAATCTTTACGCTTGAATAATACAGACCGCCAAATCTTTGAGAGTTATATGACCTATGTGCGTGCTGATATGCGTGTCAACGCTTATGATTCTGAAGTCGTTTTACAGCGCATTTTAGGACATCTTTTAGAAGCTGAAGATGAAGGCACCCATGCGATGGACTTTTTTAATCACGATCCTAAAAGACATGCTATCGAAACAATAAAAGCCTTACCAAATCAAACCTTTAAGAATATTTTCCGATATATTTATCAACATTTTATATTCTTACTTGCAGTCTTTTGCTTTTTAAAAGGTTTTTTAGGTTTCTTTATACAAGATACACGTATTTTTGTATATACATTCCCTATTACTTTTATAGTGGGCGTATTTGCGACCTTTTTATTTATTTGGGGATGCTTTAAAATGATTCAACTCCAAGCATTTAATTATTCAAGATGGTCGTGGTTATTTGGTTATTTACTTTTAATTGCGATGGCAGTATTTATGTTTAATATTTTTTTCTTTCCACAAACATATCTACAGTTTGGACCATATATACGTATTCATCATTGGTTCTTTATACTGGCTTCTTTCTTAATTATTCCAATTGCAGTATACCGTGAAACCCCAACTAAAAAAAGTTACGGTGCACCGTGGAAATAATAAATTCGGATAAGACCGTTAGAACTCAAGCACTCCATATCATAGAGTCCCTCTAACTTCTTCTTATCCGAGTTTATAGTGTTAAACCTTCACTTTTTTAGGTGTAAATAAGATTAAGATAAACCCACATAATAAAGATAATGCGGATACATAAAATACGTTGCCTAATCCAATCCAATCACTCATCGCACCACCGAGTAAATTCCCTAAAAATTGGCCGCTTACCATTGCATTTGCGAATAAAGTTGACGCATATCCTGGGAATTGCGGTAGTATATCTTGAAAATAACTAATACCAATCCCTAATAATACAGCGAGAAAGGCAGCTAAGAAGAGTTGGCCGATTAACATCATACCGACACTTTCAAATATGCCAATACTTCCAAAAAATAAACTTCCTGATATCGCTGCACAAGCTAATAATGTTCTTGTCTCAACTTTACTTGCAATCATGCCTAATATAATCATGAAAGGTACCTCTAACCCTGCACATAAGCTGGCAAGGTGTCCCACATATTTCTCTTCTTCTCCTAGATATTTTGTAACATAAAGCGGCATATTAAGTGTATACATCCATTGCCCAATATGTAACAAAATAAATGCAATAAATGGAATAATTAAGAATGTTTGTCTAAACATAGAAGGCGCATTGTTCTCAGTTAATGATGCACCTCTCGTATGATGTGTGGTTTTAGTTTCTTTAAAAAAGAGCACTTGTAAAATAAGCGTAGTTAAAATGATTGCAACTGTTCCACCAAATAAACCACTATATCCCCAACTTTGGTTTAATATGTTCCCAACAAGCGGTCCAAATAAAAAACCAAAAGAAAACATTGAACGCAATACTGAATTTGCAAATATAGCACGATTGCTTGATGTTGACTGGTTAATAGATTCTCTTGCTGAAGCATATAATTGTGGCATTGCCGGAGCAAACAATCCTTGAAACAGTGCATACAAAATAATAAATAGTGGAATAGAATGTATAAAAAACGGGAGGCTAAAACTTAATGCTCCCATAAATAAAGCTACAATAATAATGAGCTTTCGATTAATCGGATGCGTGTCTGAAAAGCGAGCAACAATCGTATTCATCGTAAATTGACTGACTGCTGCTAATGCTAATAATAACCCAAATTGATTAGTGGTCATTCCTAAAGCATTTGTTGCGAACAAAATAAAAAACGGGACAGTAACTGCAATCCCCATTCCAATAAACATCATATTCACTACAAATAACTTATAGTTTTTAATCTTTAGTAATTCTCGAAACATTTATTTCTCCTTCACATTTATTTTTTAATAACGCAACGCATCCATTTTAATCTCTATTATCTTTTTGGACTTGTGCTTTGAGTACATTTATAAATGAACTCACTTGTGGTAGTTGTAGCATACTCATATCGTAACTCAAATAAGTCGATCGTATAAGTGCATGTTCTTCAAGATCTACCTTTACCATCGTAAATTGTGTAGTATCTAAATCTTTTACCATAATTTCCGGTAATATCGTTACGCCAACACCTGTTAATAACAAGGCTTTACATGTCGCAACCTGGTCTACTTTAATACGCGCGCGATAATCTTGTGACATATGGTGACGATACCATGTCTTGATTTGATTAATATACACTGGATCTGCTTGAAATTCAATAAATGGTAACTTATGCAACACATCTTCTTTACTTTTAGGATAGATAAAATAATGTTGATCATCCATTAAGTGATCGTTATGCATGTTTAATAATTGATTACCTCTCACAATCATAATATGGTAATCGTTGTGATGCGCTTTGATATGCTCACTCGAACCAATTTGTAATTGAATTTCTACATTTGGATATTCGGCAGTATAATGACTTAACACTTTTGGCATCACGGTTTGTCCGATTAGGGATGAACAACCAATTGATAGTGTTCCGTTTATTGCACCAATATGCGCTTTAATTTTATCTTGAAATAAACGCTCCTCTTTTAGCATGGCTCGAGCGTGTTCAATTACCATTGCACCTTCAGTTGTCGTAATTAATTGCTTTTTTGTACGAATAAATATGTCCACGCCAAAGTGCTGTTCTATAGACTTTAACCGTTGCGTTACTGCAGGCTGTGAAATATATAAACGTTCAGCCGCTTTTCGTAGAGTACGTGTTTCATCTAACGTGATGAGTAAACGATAATCATCAATCTTCACATTTCTTCATCCTCCTACACCATTAAACACTAGATATTATCCAGTGTGATGACGCTTTATCTCACTATTCAATAAAATGACATCCTTTATTTTTGCTTCATTTTCTGAATATGTTTGCGGTTAATCTTTTGATAACAATATCGCACTTTATCTTTAATTGCATCAAAATCTTCGAAAATTTGTATCATTAACTGATGTGCAATAATATAAGCTTCATGATATTGTTTCTGAGTAATTTTTTTGTTTTTTAGCGCTCGTTTTAAATCATCTTCATCCACAAGTTCATATTGACCCGTTGGCAACACCAATACATCAAGGCAAAGGTCTAATGTACGTGCCTTACCTTTTTGAGTAATATTTTTTAAGTTAACATCAAAATAGTATTGTAAAGGACGACCTTCTGTATCAAACATGACGGTAATACTATAACGTTTTTTCTCAGGTAAAATTTGCAGCCACTGATAATGGTCATCCGCTACTATCATACGTTTACCAATCACACTAACTTCTAACGGCTCTCTAACTTTATTCATTGTGATTAGACCTATAATGCCCTTAAACTTATTATTATTAACTCTCACTTCAGTATAATCGTGATCTAAGAGGCGGCGCCAGTGACGTTTATCTAAGTATTTAATTTTCACAGCCACAATCCCCCCTTTTAATTTATTATATAAAAATAGATGTTTCATGTCATATTATTGAATAAAATCTCGAAAACTACTATAGCACACTTCTATCTTCATATCATATACTTAACGTACGTCTCGCGCCCAACGCATTGTTTTAACAAAATGAAAGAGACAAACCACCCCTATAAATTAGGTCAGTTTGTCTCTTCTAAAAATACGCATATCGATATATTCAAGTGACGTAATAGCCTTGTTGGTTATGATAATTCTACATTATGAAAAACATGTTGAACATCTTCTAAATCTTCTAGCACATCAACGAGTCTTTCGAATGTTTCCTGATCTTCACTTGATAATTGAACTTCCGTTTGCGGTAACATTTCAAACTCTGCAACTTCAAAGTCTTGCACACCTAAATCTCTTAACGCTTGTTGAACAGTTGCAAATTGATCAGGCTCTGCATAAACAATAGTGAGTTGTTCATCATCAAGTACATCTCGTACATCGATATCATGTTCCATTAAATGTTCTAACACAGTATCTGCATCAAATTGCTCAAATGCGAATGTGGCAGTATGGTCAAACATATACGCTACAGATCCTGAAACACCCATATTACCACCATTCTTACCAAAGGCAGCACGTACGTCTGATGCCGTGCGATTTACGTTGTTTGTTAATGCATCTACAATTATCATTGAACCACTTGGACCAAAGCCTTCATAACGAAGTTGATCGTAATCTTCTTCTCCGCCACCTTTTGCTTTTTCAATTGCTCTATCAATAATATGATTTGGCACATTATATGTTTTTGCACGTTCTAAAACCAGCTTTAATGCTTGATTTGATTCTGGATCAGGCTCACCAGATTTAGCGGCTACATATATTTCCTTACCAAATTTAGCATAAATACGACTTGTGTTTTTGTCTTTTTGTGCTTTTTTCTCTTTGATGTTATTCCATTTACGTCCCATGATTCCATCTCGCTTTCGCATACAATTTTCAATATGCTTTATTATACATTGTTTTTTTTCATTTAATCAACATTCGTACTATAATGTTAGTTAAAAAGCTGAGAAACCATATTTTGGGCATTTTTACTATCATCAACGTTATAAATTAATAAACGTCCGTCTTGATATAAGGTCATATCGTACGTTTTATATTTTAATCGTTTAATAAATGGATTCTTGAGTAACGTATGAACGTCCTCTTGAAGCGGCTTTTCAAAATAATCCGGATTTAAACGTATTTGATAAACACCGCCACATAACAAACGCAATTGATCAAGTTCTCGATGTGCTAATCTTGGATAATTGTGATGACCACATACTTCACAATCCTCTTCCTTTAAAGCTTTAATCGACGTTGAACGCATTGTCCCTTTATAAATGTCCATTGTAACCATCTTATAAGAAAACGTACCATGCATTAAATAGTAAAATAGTTCTGAAACAACAAGACTGCTCGTCAAATGTACAGCGGGTGGTAGCACGCCATAAACATCACAACTTTCCATTGTTTCAGGAACGTCAGGCATCACACAGTTCAAACAAGGTCCATCCTTATCTATTGGAAAGACACTAACTTGACTACCAATAACAGCACCATAAATATAAGGAATATTAAGTTGACGTGTGGCCTCATTCATTAGGTATCGCGTTTCAAATTGATCTAGCCCATCAAGTACGATGTCAGGTTTCACCTCTTCAAGAATACCTACGATATTACGTGCTGTAATTTCTTCATTTAATGGTTCTATCTCGACTTCATGATTCATAGCTGAGAGGTGTTGCTTTAGCGCAAAAACCTTTGGCATCATCGTTTCTACATCTGCTTCTGTATAACCACTTTGACGATGTAAATTTGTAAGAGATACGATATCTTTATCTACAATGGTAATTTTTTTGATACCACTTCGAACCAGTTGTTCAGCAATACCACTACCTAAAGCGCCGACCCCCATAATAAAAGCATGTAAATTTTGAAGCTTTTGTTGACCTTCGCGACCAAATGGAGGAAACTTAATCTGTCTATCATATCTATCCATTAAAGAAAACCTAACCCCTCAGATGGACTAGATTGTACAGCGTTGTACTTAATTGGAATACGACCCGCTTCATAACTTAAGCGTCCTGCTTCTATACCTTTTTTCATCGCTTCGGCCATTTTAACAGGGTCTTTTGCACGAGATACTGCTGAATTAAGTAATATTGCATCGGCACCTAGTTCCATCGCTTCAGCACAATCCTTAGCTGAACCAATACCTGCATCTACAATAACTGGAACATTACTTTTTTCTACAATATAGCGTAGGTTTAGAGGATTTAATATGCCACGCCCTGTTCCAATCGGTGATGCAAGTGGCATAATTGCATGAACACCTAATGCTTCTAATCGTTGTGCTAATACAACGTCATCAGAAATATATGGACACACTATATATCCTTTTTCAAGTAAAATTTCACAAGCTTTATACGTTTCAATTGGGTCAGGTAATAATGTATCATCATCACCAATCACTTCAACTTTAATCATGTCACATATACCCGCTTCATTCGCAATCTCCGCAATGCGCACAGCTTCTTCAGCAGATTTAGCGCCCGCTGTATTCGGAAAAGTTATAAATTGGTCTAAATCTACATTAGCGAGTGGGTTAGGCAAGCTCTTGTCATATAAACTCATACGTCTTACAGCGAAAGTAAGTACTTCAGTTTCTGATGCTTTAATCGCAGCTTCTTGCACTTTTTCATCTTCAAACTTTCCTGTTCCTAAAAATAGTCTTGAGTTAAATTCTAAATTTGCAATTTTAAACATGTTATCCGCCTCCTACAAATTCTAAAAGCTCTAATCGGTCATTAGGTCTTACTTCAGTAGTAGACCATTCTGAACGTTTCACAACTTCTGCATTTCTTTCAACAGCCATACGCTTAGATTCAATTTCAAAATGATCTAACACATGTTGAATTGTAATGCCTTCTTTAAATTCCTGTGTTTCTCCATTTACAATAACTTCCATACTATCCCTCCTTTATGTATAACCAATGCTGCCTCAATCTTTCGACTTCTCTATATGACGCATTAAAGACACTTCCAATTGCTGCAATACCTGAAAATTGTTGAGGTACCTCTTGCACGGTTTTCTTATCAATCCCTCCTATCGCAATAAGTGGCAATCCAACATCAAGGGCACGTTGTACTTCAAATGGCGAGCGAGGTTCTTGATTAGGCTTTGAAGGTGTCATAAATAAATGTCCGAACACACCATAGTCGATATGATTGTGTAATGCTTGTTGTATAGATGCTACGCGATGTACTGACATACTAATAGTCAAATGAGGATATGCACTTTTAACTTTAAAAGCAGTAGCATCCATTTCTCTAAAATGAAGCCATTTAACACCTAAATTAAGTGCGAGTTCAACATCAGAATGGATAATGACTTTCTCTATAGGAAAGCCGTGACGTGTAAGCATATTAACCCATTCAAATAATACTTCTTGTGACATAGGGGTTCTAAGTATAACACCATCAATTAATGATTCAATTTCGTTAAGATGCTGGATATGCATCTCATTAAGTTGTTGAAAAGGTGTGACCGCTAAAATCATCACTTAACCTCCCTTATAACAAAAAAACTACTTTCCTAACTTATTTAGGAAAGTAGCAACTGATATTATTGATTGCCACTTTCCTACGCCAGTACGAACTGGATCAGGTTCAGGAATTTTGAAATCATAAATTTCAATCTCAGCCATTTTAATGGCACTTCCAGTGGTTTTGATTTTTTATGAAGATTTATCTTTTAGCCATACGAGCTAATTTTAACACGTAACGGATGATTCGGAAAAGATTTAAGAATAGATTAAAGCCCATTTCTCGAGGTGAGAATTGGCCACGTCTTAAACGATTAAAATCATACAATGTATAAAGTAAGAATAAAAAGACACCGATTATGGCTATAACAGTATGAAAAATTGGGTTGTGAATAAACCAACCGACAAGACTCATCACAATTAATGCTATGAAAGTCACAAACAGATATCTTCCCATACTTGATGCATCTTTAATCATAAAAAATCCAATACATCCAAAAATAATAAACGCTGATACTGCTAAAATCACATTTTTAATAAATACACTTGGTCCTAAGTCTTGTAACGTGTACATAAACGTTGCATAAGCTAACAAGCCAGAAATAATTGTATAAATGTGAGACATAATAAGTCCACTAAAACGTGCGCGTTGAACGATCATCGTTAATAAAATTAAGACCAACAATCCTAGAGATAGCGGTTGTCGCCATTCATTTGGTAAGAATTGGCCAAAATAAGTCGAGACACCAAATATTATCCAATAATAAGTAAAGTAAAGCCAAACTTTTGCATAACGTCGATTGTCACTTTTTTCATGCACCTTTATTTCACCTCTTAATACTAAAATATTACAAAATGATTAATATTTTATCTATTTAAATATGGGGTCTTTCTTATACACTTGTCAAAACTGTTCGTATTATCATTCGACGAAATAAATATATTTATTACAATATTACATGTTTGTAACAACACACACAAATATATGCAGATTTGTTATCATAAAAAAGAATAAGTACATAAGCGTAATTTTATAAAATACATAACATTAATTTTTAAGGAGGCAACACATTGAAAAAGCTCGCATTTGCATTAACTGTCACTTCAGGCGCTGCTGCACTTACAACTCAGCATGACGCCGATGCATCTACACAACATACTGTTCAAACAGGTGAATCATTATGGAGTATTGCTCAAACGTACAATACAACAGTCGATCAAATTAAACAAGCTAATGGCTTAACTCAAAACCTTGTATTTCCTGGACAAGTGCTTACAATTGAAAATGAGACAACAACATCTGCCCAATTCAATGGCACACATGTCGTACAAGCGGGTGAATCATTAAATGTGATTGCCTCAACATATGGTGTCTCTGTACAAGACCTGATGAATGCAAATAACCTTAATAGTTATATCATTTATCCTGCTCAAACCTTATCTATTCCTGGTGGTTCTGGGGGAACTTTAGATAGTACCATTTCTGGAAATGCTCCAACGGATTCAGTGGTTACACCAGACGGCTATACTTCTCCTACGTTCAACCACTTAAATTTATATGACTGGGGTCAATGTACATGGCATGTATTTAACCGTCGCGCTGAAACAGGTCAACCTATTAGTACATACTGGTGGAATGCGGATCATTGGGCTAATAACGCCACACAAGATGGTTATATGGTAGACCATAATCCGACAGTTGGCTCAATCATGCAAAATTTCGAAGGTCCAGTAGGTCATGTCGCATATGTAGAACGCGTTAACGGTGATGGCAGTATTTTAATTTCAGAAATGAATTATAGCGCACCTCCAGGAACAGTAACATATCGTACAATCCCTGCGTCAATGGTAACCGCATATAATTATATACATTAACCAAAACAAAAACGAACTGATTGATATTTATCAGTTCGTTTTTTTATTAATCTATAAAAAGAGATTCAAAATCATATAAAATATTGCTGCAATAAATGCTGTAATAGGTAAAGTAATAACCCATGTAATTATCATACGTTTCGCTGTATTCCAATGTACACCTTTAATACGGTTAGAAGAACCTACACCTAATATTGAAGATGAAACAACATGTGTTGTAGACAGTGGAAAATGTAACCAAGACGCTGTGAAAATCGTCAATGCAGAAGATAAATCTGCTGAAGCACCATTTGCTGGACGAATTTTCATAATATTACCACCGACAGTTTTGATGATCTTCCAACCACCCACTGCTGTACCAAGTCCCATCGCCGTTGCACAGGCTACTTTAACCCATAATGCAGGCTCGACACTTGTTTGCATATTTGCAACAATTAACGCCATTGTAATAATCCCCATTGATTTTTGAGCATCATTTGTACCATGTGAAAAAGATTGTAATGACGCTGTGAAAATTTGAAAGAACCTAAAATTTCGATTCGCTTTTGTGAGGTTAGCATTCTTAAATACTTTTTTCACTATTGAATAGATTGTAAACCCGACTATAAACGCAATAACCGGGGACAAGATAAGCACTAACACAATTTTAGTAAACCCTTGATAGTGAAGAATACTAAATGATCCTGCAGATGCAATAGCAGAACCTGCAATTGCTCCTATTAAAGCGTGAGAAGA
Source organism: Staphylococcus canis (assembly GCF_016238445.1). GTDB lineage: Bacteria > Bacillota > Bacilli > Staphylococcales > Staphylococcaceae > Staphylococcus > Staphylococcus canis. The sequence continues at coordinate 11,697 of NZ_JABANU010000001.1, read as the reverse complement.
AGAGCTTGGAATACCGTAATACCAAGTTACTAAATTCCATACAATTGCTGCTAAAATTGCTGAAAGTACAACAACAAGTCCATTATCTAATGTAAATGGATCTACAATCTCTTTTGTAATAGTTGAAGCAACACCAGTAAATGTTAATGCACCGATGAAATTCATAATAGCAGCTAAAAAAATCGCATGCCTTGGTGATAAAGCGCGTGTAGAAACTGCTGTAGCAACTGCATTGGCGGTATCATGGAATCCATTAATAAAGTCAAACATTAAAGAGAATATGATAATTGCCACAGTTATGAGCATTAAAAAATCCATTGAAAAGACTCCTTAGCTATTTTTCATAATGATTGTTTCAAAGTTATTTGCAACAGCCTGACATCGATCTGCAACATTCTCTAAACTTTCATATATGTCCTTAATTTTAATTAGTGTTACCGGATCTGTTTCACTATTAAAGATGTGCTTGATTGATTGACGTAAAATGCCATCGCAATTTGTTTCATATTCTTTAATATTAATTGAATGAACACGCATATGAGATAATTTCTTTTCTGATAATAAACCAATTGCGAGTTTCATCTCACCTACTGCTTTTTGAATATTATCTACAAATTCTGCCATGTACTCGTCAGTATATTCAATTGAATACATTTCAAACATAGCTGATGTTTCTTCCATAGCGTCTAAAACATCATCAATAGCATTACATAAAGACATAATATCTTCACGTTCAATTGGTGTGATAAATGTTTGATTCAAGTCTGTAATCACTTGATGCATTAAATCATCACCGTGTGATTCATAGGTTTTAATTGTATCAGCATAAGTTCTCAACTCTAGATGTGTTTTGAAATCCATTTTGCCAAATTCTATTGCCGCTCGATCTAAATTAAAGATCATCTCCTCTAAGCGAACCATGAACTTATCCTTTTTCTTCCTAATCATGTCAAAGCCTCCGTTCAGTGACTAAAAAATCACTATTTGTAAATGAATTGTTACTTTTATTATAATTCAATATTAAGCTATTGTTAATGAATACTTTGGCGTTTTTTTTCACAAACTTTTCAAAAACGTTTATATAATACTGATAATAACGGACTTTTAATCCCTTTTGAAAATATCATAGATTTTCATAATCTACAATTACATTTACAAAAAATTAACATTTTATTTTCTTAACGCCCTATATCGCTTGTTAAAAATAATAAAACGCCCCTCTATTTATTCATATCATTTCTTAACCCTTATATATCAAAGTCTTTAACTAAGAGAATTTAATTGGATCTATACTCACAAGATATTTTTACTGTTTAAAGCGTGATAACTTTTAATTATCACGCTTTAAACGGTATTAAAATTTGTACTTTACAAGTCTTTTCGTATGAATTAATGCAATAAACGCAAATATTAAATAAATAACCGTATATACACCTATACCAATATATATTACATTTAAGGATGGACTAAATACGAGATTATTAAATGCTCGAGCAGCAAAGTAAGTATGTGCAATACCTACAAACAACGGTAATCCGAAATTAAAAAGTGTCTTTAAAATAAATCCTTTTGTCATATCTTTGTCTGTATATCCTAATTTACGTAGTATTTTAAAGTTATCTTTTTCATCTTCAATTTCGTCCATTTGTTTTATATAAATAATACATCCTGCCGCTATAAGAAAAATAACACCTAAGAAACTTGTAACAAATAAGAAAATACTACTATTTTGATTTTGTTCTTTTAATATTGAGCTTCTTGATTGTACTGCATGTTTTCCAAGCACTTCATTTGCTTCATCAGCTGCCTTCATTTGATGTTTATCTGGAATGTCATAGCCAAATTCCTTATCTATATCACTACTTAAGTCTGAAGATTCGGATTTCAACTTTTGATACACTCCGTCGTCTACAATACCTACCATCATTCCTAAAGTAGACTTATATGAAAATTGATATTCTTTTAAAATCCGACTAATACGCAATACCGTCTTTTTATCATGACCAAGTTGTAACTTTTCCCTATCATGTAATTTATTATATATTAAATTAATTTGAGACATACTAACAATTTTGATATCGTCTGGATTAATGTTTTCTTGAGCCATATCCTTATCACTCACAACCTTTAACGCACCTATATTTTCATCTGATCCTTCACGTTTTGACTCAGGTACCGTTAGAAGTTCTTTCTTATTTTCTTCAAAAGAGACGTTTCTTGCTTTAAGCTCCTTCTCAAATCGGGTAGCGTCTTGATGATCAAAAAACGTGTACTCGTGAGGTGATAATGTATTTACATTATTTTCAATACTTGCTTTGCTTAAAGATGCTAGTGACAAGATTGACATCGTAATCGCAGAAATAATTGCAATTACTGTAAGTGAAAAGGCGTTTTTCTTCATTCTAAACATCATAGAAGAAGTAAAAATCACGTCTGTAATGTTGACATTTCCATTTTTCGTACGCTTTAATACTTTAAACACTACTGATACAGTGCTTTTGAAAAACAAGTAAGCACCTATAATAGTAAGGAATAAAATTATAAAAGGAAGATAAATCAAAGCTGATATCCATTTTCCACTAAACATTACTGTTGATAAGTAGTACCCAAATACCATCATCACGATACCAACCACACCAAAAATGACCTCAAATATCGACAATTTTGTTTCTTTACTATCTGTTTTTTGTTGTAGTTTCATCATTTCTATAATCGTATGTTTACGAATAAATCGAATACTTTGTAACATTACTAAAACTAACGATGTAAGAATTAAAATAAATGTCATTAATAATGACAACGGTTGGAATGTCAAAGTCACATCAACTGAAAAATCGAATACTTTTTTCAAAATTAGTGATAGCAGTCGAGATCCTAAGGTTCCTAAAATACTACCAACAAGTAATGTTATCGCGAAAATAACGCTTTGCTCAAAAAGTAGCATTTTGAAAATATCTCGTCTCGTTAATCCTATCAATTGAAATAATGCAAAACTTCGTGTGCGTCGTTTTAAAAATAAGTAGTTCGCATACAATAAAAATATTACAATAATTACAAAAAGAAATTTTTCTCCGATGCTAGCTGCTTTTACGATAAGTTCCATCTCATTACCATGCGTAACACTTTTAGAATACTTTAACGTATCGAAGCTAAAAAACATCGTAATACTAATCAATAGAGAGACTAAATAAATGGTATAATGTTTTAAATTACGGCTTAAGTTTTTTAAAACAATATGATTAAAGTTCATTTTTCACACCACCAAGCACACTTTGATTGTGAATAATCTCTTGATAAAATTGTGAAATTTCCTTATCTCCTTGATAAAGTTCAGTATTTATTTCTCCATCTTTTAACATAATCACTCGATTAGAATAACTTGCTGCAACAGGATCATGTGTTACCATGATGATAGTTGTATTCATTTTTTGATTTATATCTTCTAACCGCTTCAATAAATCTCTTGCACTTTTAGAATCAAGAGCCCCAGTAGGTTCATCAGCAAAAATAATCGATGGATTTGAAACAAGTGCTCGTGCTGCAGCTGTTCTTTGTTTCTGACCACCAGAAAGTTCTTCTGGGTATTTGTCACTAATATCCTCAATTCCAAGTGCTTTCGTAACAGTTTCAAATCTCATTTCTTGTTCTTTTTTATCCATTTTTTTAATCGATAACGGTAACATAATATTTTCTCGAACTGATAGTGTATCTAGAACATTATATTCTTGGAAGATAAATCCAATATCTTTTTTTCTTAAATCTGCTAGTTGTCTATTCGTTAATTCTGTAATCTCTTGCTCATTGATTACAATACTTCCACTTGATGCATAATCTATTGAACTTAACACATTAAGTAATGTGGTCTTACCAGAACCGGACGGCCCCATAATCGAGACAAATTCACCTTTTGCTACTTCAAAGTTTATATCTTTTAAAACCTCAAACATACGCTTCTTATTACCGTATACTTTTGTCAAATGACGTACTTTTAACAATGTCATCGTCTCACTCCTTTTTAATAAGTTATCTATATTCTAAAGCGTAATGATATTTTTATCGTTTGAATCATATGACAAAACGCATGTCTCAAGTGACAATTTTGTCACTTAGACATGCGTTCAATTAACTCATTAGGTTTAGAAAAAGTAAGTGTCACTGTTGTACCAACATGAAGTTCTGATTGTACGTCAATCTGTAATCCTAATTCATCTCGTACTTGATCAACGAGATACAGCCCAATTCCTGAAGCAGCTGTATTATTTGTTTGATCTGTTGATGTGAATCCTCTTTGAAAAATACGTGGTAAATCATGCTTTGCAATACCATAACCTTTATCTTTAATAGATACGCTAACATACTCATTATTATTGGTAGCTTCTATTTCAATTGCCTCATTCTCAGAATACTTAACCGCATTCGAGATAATTTGACGAATGATCATACGAAACCATCGTTTATCAGTATACACTTTGTAATCTTCAGGAACTGTTATTTCAAAACCAATGCCTTTATTCATACTAATATGTCTTGTTTTTTGAACTTCTTCTATAATTAATGGTTTAAGTAAGGTATGTTCAAAATAAAGATCTCGTGACTTTTGATCGACACGTGATAAAAACAACTGTTGGTCCAACATATAATCGATACGACTCCATTCAAACATCAATTGCTGATATCGAGATGGATCTTCCTCTTTTTCAATCAATAAATAAAGTGCTGTAACAGGACTTTTAATGTTATGTACAAACTCTGTCAAACTTTGTTGATTTAAATCTAGCCAATCTTGTTGTTTTAAAAGGCTCCGTTTCTGTATATTAAGTTTACGATTTAAATATGCGATAACCTGTTGTTCAAAAGGTGTACTCGCCCAGTCTTGGTCCTTTAATGTGTTTAACTCAACTTGTTCATCCAATTGTTTCATAAATCGCGTTTCCTTATAACAAGTCACAATTAAAAAAAGTAAAATGACAATCCACTGCAGTACACAAATATATATAATACTTTTTAAGTTAACTGAGTCATCTAGCCATCCTATCCCTATCAACATCAGTGTTATCATGACTAGTAATAATATCCAATACCGTCTCTCTTTAAAAAAAGCTATAATCCACTTTAAATTAATCATGTGCAATATACCCTCTTCCAACTTTTGTTTCAATTGCATCTATGATTAGTAATTCTTGTAATTTTTTTCTAAGCCGGTTGACGTTGACCGTCAATGTATTATCGTTTACAAATGCTTCATTATCCCAAAGTGTTGACATGAGTGTATTTCTAGAAACAATTTGATTACGATTTTTGAGCAATACTTCTAAAATCTGCATCTCAGTTTTCGTTAAATAAACTGTACCTTCTTCATTTGAAATACAATCCTTAGTGAGATTAACAGTAGCACCTCTCCACACCATCATTCTTGTCTCTTGAGATGTATATTGATAAACACGTCGATAAATCGCTTGTAATTTTGCTACAAGTATTGACATATTAAACGGTTTTTCGATATAGTCATCTGCACCAAGTTCCATACTCATGACTTGATCCATTGGGTTATCCCTTGAAGATAAAAATACAATAGGTACATTGGAATTTTGACGTATTAATCGCGTCCAGTAAAAACCATCATATTTAGGTAAAGTAATATCCATTAGGACAATATCTGGATCGAGTTGATTAAATAATTCCAGTACTCTGCTAAAGTCTTCAACACCTGTAACATTAATATCCCATTTTGATAACGTTTCGGTGATTTCTTGCCTTAAACTTTGATCATCTTCTACTAATAAAATATCCATATGATTCAGTCCTTTGTATAATTGACCTTCATTCCTCTTTGAATCTTTTCATGATACACTTGAATACGACATTTGGTATCAAATCCTCTTAGTAACATCATTAAATAAGGAACTTGTAATAAATATGCTACTGGCCATATCACTTTTGGTATATAATTGAAAAACTGAATAATTATCCAATTTAATTGAGCAATATAACGAAATTCGATAATTGGTGTCTCCATATGTCGCGCTAAGTCATCCTTAACCATGACCAATCGATACAAATTGGCATCAATATGTTCAACTTTTAAAGTGGCACGTAATTTCCCATTACTTTTCTTATATATTTTAATATACTCATGCTCTATTTCTGCTAATAATCGCGTTCCTTTTGCATTAGATATCCAACTCACAAACCGTTCTATTACTTCATAAAGTGACCAATTAAGTGGTTTAGGCATATGATGTACAATTCGTATATCATTATATTTTGCGACTTGAAACTCTACAGATATGTGCGAACGTTTCATTTCACGCATTGTTTGACGTACAGGTGTACCATAAGCACTTAACTGTTGGATTGTTTCTGCATCAAATTGACTCCCACTTACATAAATTATTTCTGTGATATTATGATGATGTGCTGCTCTTGCAAAATTATCAGCTGCAATTAGATTGAGTTCTCTTGCTAAAGCACGTGTCATCTTAGCTGAATGCTTTGTTGGGTCTAGAAAAAATACTGCGATATCAATATTTTCCATTGCTTTTAAAACGTCTTTATAGTTATAAATATCGCCAGTAATCCATTTAACATTAGTTTGTTTTTGTGGTTTTGGGTATTTAGAGATTGTAAATAATTGATATTCAGAGGCAAGTGCATTGACCAAAGATTGGCCAATTGGTCCCGTTACACCTGCTAATAAAACTTTCGCATGCATATGCTTCTTTCCTTTCTAATATAAATAGTACTACTCACATAGACACTTATATTGAGTTCGAATTCGAGTAAGGTACAATAAAATTGATTATTCATCGCATGACGTGTAAAATGTAAAATCATGATTGGAGATGACTTTATGGTTGTAACAATTAGAGAAATAAGAATTAAAGATGTTGAACCGCTCATTATGCTCATGCGTCAAATTTTTGATGAATCTGAATTTATGCTGTATGACCCAGGAGAATACATCCCTTCTCTTGAACGTGCAACAACTAAAATTGAGAAGGTCATTACATCACCACATTTGGCGATATTAGTCGCCGAAGAGGATGAACAACTCGTAGGTTATTTAACGATTAAAACAAAACCACTCAAACGCATTAAACACACCGCAAACATAGCTATGGGTGTTTTAAAATCTCATCAGAATCGTGGTATTGGGTTTGAATTATTAAATCACTGCAAAACGTGGTGTCAATCACATGATATATCTCGTATTGAATTAAATGTTGTCAGTGCAAATACCACTGCTTACCAATTTTATAAAAAAGCAAAATTTGTTGTTGAAGGTGAACGCCGCAATTCCATTAAAATTAATACCCAATATTTTAATGAGTATCTGATGGCTTATTTAATTGAATAGATGTAAAGTTACTCATATTTTATCATTCTAAAACTATATTTCACAGTTTTAATTTTTCAAATAAAAACACACTTCCTCCGTAAACAAATAGTTTTAAACTATTTTACACCTTTACAAATAAGGAAGTGTGATTTTAAAAATTTTAATTGTTATCATACGGGTTTAGCCTAATTTCAGTATGTGGTGTCACACTCACTTCACTGTTAATTCGAGTCGTAGATGTATTGCGACTTAAAAAACTCAAGACCTTTCGAATGTTTTCTTTGGATTCAGGTTTTTCCAAATGAAATTGATATTGATGCTTTAATTTGTGAGAACCATTGAAGAAAAATGTATCAACCGGTATGCCTTGTGCTTTTAATTGTTGTGCAAAACTTTCATTTTGACTCATAAATGGGTCAATATCTCCAACAGAAAGATATGTTGGTGGATAGTCTGGTGTAATTTGATTAAGTGTTGACATTTCCGTAATATTTTTAACATTTCTCTCCCAATCCTTGACTCCAGTATAACTTCTCATAAATAAATCAATTCTTGGAAACTCTGTCGCACGTACAGTTTTCATATCATAAAAGCCACCAAAAAATACTGCCCCTTTAATTTGTTTAGGACTAAATTGTTGTTTAAATCCCATCTGCTCTCTCAAATCTGAATTAGTTTGAATTGCAGTAAATTGGCTGTTAATCTGTGCTCCCGCTGAATCTCCTCCAATTATTACTTGATTAAGATCAATGGGTAGCGCGTCTTGATTTTCTTTAATAAATGATACTGCATGATCCATCTGAATTAATGGTGTTGGATACTTGTATGCAGGAGCTAATGCATAGTTCACATTAACTACAACATAGCCTCTTTCAACAAGTTGCGATAATAATGGATTTTTATATTGCTTGTCCCCTGCAATAAACCCTCCACCATGTGCCCAAAAGATAACAGGAAAACGCTCATGGTGACGTATACGTTTAGGCATTAAAATATCTAATTGACTATCTGGTAACCCTTCCATATATGTAATATCTGTAAAAGCTGAAACATTTTTGTTTTCAATTGTAACTTTTTGTGTGTTTTCTTTATGATTTGACTTAAAAAAATAGCCGGTTGCGAGACCGGCTACGACAAGAAAAATAACAAATGTGATTACAAACCATCTCTTTTTACGTTTTGTCATAATACCAATCTTTCCTTTCGAAAAAATTGTACCACATCTTGCTTATTAAGCAATAAACTTCTTGTCTTGAGATTTACGATATAAATATTTTACAACTACAGCAATAATAATCATTAATCCAATAACACCCATTGCAGGATATACATACTTAATTAATCCTTCGAAACCAATAAAGCTTAAACCGTAAGCTAACGGCACAATGATTGAAATTAAAATGTAATATTTCTTAGAATATGGTGTTGTAAATCGTGCAGCAAAAGAATAACTTAAACCTAAGATTGTATTATACATAACTGCTAACATTACTATTGAAAATACTAAAGATAAATATGGATTAATCATATCTGCTAATGTGAGTGTAGGAATATCCACATTTTTAATTGTTGGGTACTCTGAATGAAGCGCAAAGTTAATTAATCCTAATAAGATTAAATAGACAATTCCTCCAATAAGACCACCAAGACCAGATACGGGGCGTTTAGATGCATCACCGCCGATGGCAACAAGTGTACTAAAACCAACCGCAAAAGCTAAACCACCGTAGTTAAAACCATTCCATAGTGCTAAACCAATACTTGGTTGTTCAACGACATTGTTGATTTGTGAAAATGATACGCTTCCTTTAAATAAAAAGACAACTGCTATGATAACAACCAGTACAATTAATACAGGCGTTACCAATCCTAAAGCTCTAACAATTTTGTTGAAGTCCATCAACAAAGTAATATAAACAATCGCACACATGATTAAAGCACCTAACCAAACCGGTACTCCAAATTTCTCATTAAATGTTGAGCCTGCACCTGCAATCATAGTAATAGTTACAGCATATAGTGACAGAATTAAAATATAATCAATTAAGATACCTAACTTTTTTCCAAATAAATACTCTAAAGTTGATCCGTGATTGTCAGCATCAAATGCTGTACCGATTTTTGCAACTTGACGTCCGATAAATGTAAGTATTAACCCTGAAATAATCACACCTACATAAGACCACACGCCAAAGGTACTAAAGAATTGCTTTACTTCTTGACCTGTTGAAAAACCAGCACCAACTACAACGCCGACGTAAGCGAAAGCTATCTTTATAGCTTCATTAAAGTTTTTCATACTGTTTTGACCTCCTCATTTGCAAAACACGTTAAACATTAAACCATAATATGCGATTTATTTCAAATTTTATTAAAGCGCAAAAACACTTAGAAACGTTGATATGATAGGGTCTGTAGCCATATTCTTTTCTTTTATACCATATTAATTATGCTTAATAATGTATAAAAATATACAAAACAACACTTTTTTTGTATAAAAATAAGCGAATCTTATAATTAGACAAACATCTTTAAAAATTATTCAGTAAAAACAAATAAAATAACTTGTTGTTTATCATTTTTAACAACTTATTACACTTATAGTATCAAATAATCAATATAAATAACACTAAAAGCCAGAAATATGTGACAACACAATTAATCTTCTTTTTCTTTTGATGCATTTGTAATAGTTAATGCTATGACAATACCTATTATGATTAAAATCAACGCAAATAAGTACGTTACATGCAAACCTGAAGTCATGGCTTCGTTTTCTAATTGTTGTGTTACAGTAGTCTCACCTTTCAATTTAGCATTTTGCACACCTGTAATCATCGCAATGAAGGTTGAAATACCAATTGCACCAACGACTGGTTGTATCATATTATAAATCGCCGAACCATGTGGATAGCTTTGACTTGGAAGTGCATTTAAACTATTAGTGCCAATAGGTGTCATAACAGTTGAAATGCCTGCCATTAAAACAAAGTATGAAAGTACAAATAAGAATATCGGTAATTCTGGCTGTACAACGATATAAAAAATAGAGACTCCAAGCAATGCGATTAATCCTGGTACAATCAATTTTCGAGGTCCAAATTTATCGAAAAGCCCTCCCATAATTGGTGACAATAATCCATTGATTAAAGCCCCTGGTAATAGTACCAAACCAGCAATCTTAGCTGGTAAATCAACCGGACCTTGAAGATACATTGGAAGTACAATTTCAGTTGGGAACATACTCAATAGTATGACAACATATACCATCATACCTTTACGGTAATTATGGAATAAAAAGACTCTAAAATCTAAAATGGGTGTATCTAATCTTAGTTGACGATAAACAAATAATCCTCCAAAAACAATCCCTATCACAAATGTTATGGCGATGAGGGGTGTTAATACTATTCCATCGTTCTGACTTATATTCGAAATACTGTAAATGATACCGGTTATTCCAACTGTTGAAAATATAATTGATAAGATATCAACTTTAGGACGTGTTACCTCTCCTACATTTTTTAAAAATATTGCCCCTAAAATGAATGTAAGTATCATAAATGGCAATACGATAAAAAAGAGCCATCTCCACCCTAATGCTTCTATAATTACTCCCGATAATGTTGGACCTATAGCAGGTGCAAACATTACAACAAGACTAAACGTCCCGATTGCTTTCCCTCTTACAGATTTATCAAAAATAAATAACATCGTATTTGTGATTAAAGCAATCATGAGTCCGGTACCTATTGCCTGAATCATGCGTCCCGCTAGTAACATGGGAAAATTCACTGCAAAACCAGCTATGAGAGATCCTATACTAAAAATAACAATTAATCCTAAATATAGGCGTCGTGTGGTAAACCATTGGATAATTAATGCTGATAGAGGATACACAATACCCATCACCATCATAAAACCACTTGCTAACCATTGAATGACTGTACGTGGTAAGTCAAAGTAGTGCATTAATTCTGGAAGTGCAATATATAGTAACGTTTCATTTAAAGTCATGAAAAAAGCACCGATTAAAAATACGGTCATAATAATCTTATTGTAATTTTTTTCTTTAACCATTGTTTTCTCCTCCAATAAAGCACTAATTATCAATATTAAAATAGAATTATCAAGCGTCCCATGTCATCTTTTCAGTTATTATGACATAAAATTTCTATATTTTATGCTTTTATGCCTATAAATTCTATATTTACATTAGGTAAAATATTTCGGCTCTTTGTCAACGTCGGTTGGTGAAGACAAAACGTACTAAGTTGCTATTTTTAGTGACTTGGTACGTTTTTTATGTTCACTTATAAACATCCTAGAAATAACTAATATTCTATTTCTGAAATTAT